>JBDRJR010000138.1:0-4749 GCA_043814705.1 Verrucomicrobiota bacterium
GAAAACCCCAATAAAACCGAGGGCTATTAAAAACCATTATCAAAACCGCAGTTCCGGTTTTTCCCATCTGTGTTTATTCTGTTCCGACCCACGGCCTACGGCCTACAGTCCACAGCCCATGGCGTCCCTGTGGGACGCCAGTGCATTAATTGCAAAACTAAGCGCGCCAACGGTGTGGCGCTCCTACAATCGCGATCCCGATCGCGAAGTGCATCGAGATGCAGGCGGCCCGCCCCGACGAGCCGATTCTTCGTGGAGTTTTACAAGAACCTGCAATATCTGATGGGTTAAACCAAAAATTAGGAGGAAGACCGATAATGACCAAACCTGAGAAATTGGATGTAAAACTCGTCCTGGTCGGCGGGGGCAGTTACGGCTGGACGTATCGGTTCATCACGGACATCGCCTGCCTGCCGGAGCTTCACGGCATGCACATTGTCCTGCAGGATCTCAACCCGGAGGCCTTGAAACTCGTCAAGACTTTATGCGATAAAATATCCGATGCCATGCAGGCTGGTCTCCGGATCGAAACCAGCACGGACCTTGCCGCCTGCCTGCCGGGCGCGGATTTCGTGGGTTTGACCATCAGCACCGGCGGTGACGACGCCAATGTGCTGGACATGGCAATCCCCGCAAAATACGGTATTCTCCAAACCGTGGCCGATACCGTTGGCCCCGGCGGCTGGAGTCGGGCCTTGCGCAACATTCCAGTCGTCGTTGATATCATTCGCAAAGTGGAACGGTATGCCCCCAATGCCTGGTTCATGAACTATTCCAATCCCATGACCGTGCTGACCCGCAGTCTGCAAAAGGTCAGCCTCGTCAAATCGGTTGGCCTGTGTCATGAGCTTCAGGGACTGTTACTGCATATCGCCGCTTTCCTGGGCCTCGATGATTGGGAAAAGGACACCAAGGTCAAGATGGCCGGGATCAACCACTTGATCTGGATCCTGGCAATGGATATCGGCGGCCGCAATGGTTTTGACCTCCTGAAAGAGTATCACCGGAAACATCCGGCCTTTGATTGCGTGGTGGAAGGCAAGGTGCCGGAGGACTTGATCTACTCCGGCGGGGTTAACCCCAATCAACACATCAAGCTGGACTTCATGGAAAGGATCGGATACCTGTCCGGCGCCGGCGATGCCCACACCGCCGAGTTCTTTCGCCATTTCTTGGCAAGCACACAGGCCGCCGACCGGTGGGGCGTGGGCGGGCATTTTCATACGTTTGCGCATCAACGCGGGGTCGAAGAACGCAAAAAGAAGGTCCTGCGCATGCTCAATGGCGAAGAAGCCTTGTGGCTTAAACACTCGCACGAGCACGCCAGCCGGATCATCTTAGCCCTCATTGGCGGTCAGGAACTGCTCACCCCGGTCAATACCGCCAACATCGGCCAGATTGACAATCTGCCGCGTGAAGTGGTCGTGGAAAGCCAGGCGTATGCAGACCGGCTGGGTATCCACCCCATCGCTGTCGGCAGTTTACCAAATATCCTTGTCCGGTATTTGATGCGGCATATTCCCGTGCAGGAAATGATCGTGGAAGCCGGGCTGACGGGCAATCGGGACCTTGCCGTCCAGGCGTTAAGTTGTGACCCCCTGGTGCCGGACCCGGACGTTGCGGCCAGGATGGCCGCCGATTTTTTCCGCGAATTCAAAGAGCTTCTGCCCCAGTTCCATGGAAAATGGAAACTCGATGCTTAAACCCAATGGTGGCCGGACTATTTGCAAAAGTCATACGGATGTGATAAAACGCGGCCTGCTCCGCCACAGTAAAATTCGTTTGCTAATCCGCCATTATTTTGATATCAGGTAGAAAAATAAAAGCGGGGTATTAACATTCAGCCGACAAGGAGACATGAAATATGCAAGCAAAAACATGCCCAGTTTTCGCGCTATGCTTATTGATCATTACCCCTTTCACGGTATACGCCAATCAACAGCCGGTTATCAGCGCGGGATTTTATCATTCTCTGGCCGTTGACAACACCGGCCAGGCCTGGGGATGGGGGCGCAACAGTTCTGGCCAGGTTGGCATTGGAACGGAAAATGAAACCAATATGTATCCCCTGCGCATCTCTACGCTATCCGGCGTATCCAATATTTCCGCCGGCTCCTTCCATTCCATGGCGCTTTTACCCAATCGAACTGTCTGGACCTGGGGCGGCAATACCGACGGCCGGCTGGGCAATGGCACAACGGACCCAACCAATGTGCCGGTTTATGTTTACACAAACGCCAGAGTTATAAGCGCCGGAAATTTTCACACGCTCGTTATCCCTGATGATTTGACTCTTTCCGTCTGCGGATGGAATTTATTTGGGCAACTGGGCAACGGCACGACCAATAACAGCGCCACTTTTGATTCTGGCAACAACCTGACTAACTTGCTTTTTGCCACAGGCGGATACGGCCACAGTCTCGCGATCGGTCAAAATAACAAGCTTTATTCATGGGGCCGGAATAATTACGGGCAACTTGGTTCAGGCGATACGAATAATGTGCTCAGTCCGCAAACGATCAATCTTGTTTCCATCATTTCCGCGCTTGCCGGTAATGAATATTCATTGGCTTTGGACGCCAACGGCATTGTCTGGGCATGGGGATATAACTCTTCCGGCCAGATCGGCAATGGCACGCTAACGAATATTTGGAGTCCCGTTCAGATCTTGTCCAACGTAAGTTCCATTGCCATTGGCGCCGTGCATAGTCTTGCCTTGAAAACCGACGGGGTTGTCTGGGCCTGGGGCGGTAACAGCGGCGGCCAGCTCGGAAACGGAACGTATGAAAACACAAACGCGCCGATACCGGTCATTTCAAATGTTGTTGCCATAGATGCCGGCGGACTTTTCAGCATGGCGCTTAAATCAGACGGCAGTGTCTGGTCATGGGGACATAATAATGCTGGTCAGCTTGGCGCCGGTATTACCAATCAATCGTGGCCATCCCCGATATTCGTCACCAACTGGACAAATGCAGTCACGGCGCCGGCCGTTCCTTCCGAATCATCGGATGGTTATATTGGCTTGCCGTATGTTTGCACGCTAAGCGGCGCCACTTCAAGCTGGGGACGCGCTTTGGAATATCAAGTGGATTGGGGCAATGGCGCAACTTTACAATGGACTTTGTCGCCCATCATTACGAACCTGTGGAATGCAATAGGCATGTATAACATCAAGGCCAGAGCCCGCAATGTCGTGGAGACCAATATTATATCTGATTGGTCCGCCACGTTAACAATAACTGTAAACGCGCATTCAATTAACGACTATGACGGCGACGGCAAATCCGACCTGGCCTTTTACCGTGACGGCTATTGGTCCATCTTCTCGCTGGCCAACGGATTAATCCTCGCCAACGGCGGCGAGTGGGGCGGTCCGGATGCCATTCCGGTGCAGTAATGTTTGCGGCGGGAGTTTTTTAGCCTGACCTATTCATGAATAGTTTCAGGTTAATGCCCAACGGGGTGCCAGTTGCCACCGACTTTGACGGCCAATAAGCCTACCCTGATCAAAGCAGTTTTTGGGAGCTTACAGGGTCAGGTTCCAATCCCTCAGCTTTGGTAAAACGGCGGCGTGGGTCAGGTCAAACCAGATGGGCGTCAACGACACAAACCCGTCGGCCAGAGCCTGGATATCGGTCCCGGCGGTGGCCCCGGTGATTTTTAATTCGCCGTCCATCCAGTAATAGGTGTCCCCGCGCGGGTTGGTCCGCTTATGAAAAATCTCGGCGAAACGCGAGCGCCCCATGCGCGTCACCGCCAGGCCCTTGACCTGGTTCAGCGGCCGGTTGGGCACGTTGACGTTGAGCAAGGTATCCGCGGGCAAGCCGCGGGCAACAATTTCCTGCGTCAGCCGGCGCGCGACATGCGCGGCTGTTTCCCAGATCGGGTTTTCAAACGTTGCCAGCGAAATCGCCATGCTGGGGATGCCGAGAATCGCGCCTTCCGTGGCGGCTGAAACCGTGCCGGAATAAATCACGCTGATCCCCGCGTTCGGCCCCAGGTTGATGCCGCTGATAATCAGGTCCGGCGGATGTTCCAGCAGAACCGTGACAGCCAGCTTGATGCAGTCGGCCGGGGTGCCCACCACGGCATAGCCCTCAAATTGAGCATCGCGCCGGACACGCTTGATTTTAATCGGATTCGAGAGCGTGATGGCATGACCCACGGCGCTCTGCTCGGCATCGGGCGCGACCACGGTAATCTCGCCGATATCCCGCACGGCCTCATAGAGCGCCATGATCCCGGGCGCGTAAATACCGTCATCATTGCAAATCAAGATGTGTGGTTTCATGGCGTGGTGTGCAAATACAAGGATTGTAGAATATCACAATACGACATGGCCGCAACAAATGAATTAGGTCCGGCAGTTGCCGGGCAACTTTGACAAAACGATTAGCCACAAAAATGCACAAGATTCACAAACATGATAAATTAATGCTCTTTTTTGTGCTTTTTGCGTCCGGCACAGCCGGGCGGGCAGGTCGCGGCGCATAGCGCCCCTCCTACCAAGATTGAATAAACCACGGATAACCGTCTTCAGGGATTTTTTATGGATATCAGCCGGAGAATGGTGTATATATATATTTCACTGGCGTCCCACAGGGACGCCATGGGCTGTGGACTGTAGGCTGCAGGCTGTGGGTCGGAACAGAATAAACACAGATGGGAAAAACCGGAACTGCGGTTTTGATAATGGTCCTTCATAGCCCTCGGTTTTATTGGGGTTTTCCCACAGTCAATAGCCCA
>JBDRJR010000139.1:0-30800 GCA_043814705.1 Verrucomicrobiota bacterium
AAAGATAATTCGGCCTTAAATATTACGCACAGCATCATAACGGCTAACAAGGGAATCACTTGTTTGGACAGCGCCGTCTGCGTTTCCATTTACAATGATGTATTTTGCATTAATCAGAATTACAGCGGCACAAGCGCCGGCGCCGGATGCATCTCCACCAATCCGTTATATACCGATATTGGCGATTACTCATTGAAAGAACAATCACCCTGCTGGACGGCGGGTTACATGCAGTTAAGCATCGGCTGGCAGTTGATTAACCTGGTTGAGAATAGCGGTTTTGAACTGGGAACAACGGCCTGGGGTTCGGACTTTTACAAGACGGTGATGGCGATATCTTCCGATGCGTTGTCCGGGAATAACGCATTAAAGGTAACCATGCCCGGTTCAAACTATTACGAGGGTGTTTACAGTATTTGTTACCCGGTGGAAAAGGGGAAAACCTATACGGCCAGCGCCTACGTAGCAGGAAGAACTGCCGGGGTGCGGCCCAGGGTCAGGATTTGTCTGTATTCAGAACGGGACGGATGGACGTATGCCAATCAGACGACGGAACTCAACTGGGGGTGGCAAAAGATCAGTGTGACAAAGACCATCACCGCAACTAATGACGCCTTGCGCATCCAGATTTTGACTTGGGACGGGCCCCAGGCGGTCACTCTTCATGTGGATAAAGTTGAGCTCATGGAAACTAAGGATTATAAAATGGTTTATAATGGTGATTTCGAATTGGGCACAACAACCTGGGGTTCGGCCAAAAACGCGGCGATGACGATATCTTCCGATGCGTTGTCAGAGAACAACGCATTAAAGGTCACCACGCCCGGTTCAAACTATTACGAGGGTGTTTACAGCGGCCTTAGTTACCCGGTGGAAAGGGGGAAAACCTACACGGCCAGCGCTTATGTAGCGCGAAGAGCCGGGCAGGGACGGGTCAGGATATGTCTGTATTCAGAACGGGACGGGTGGACTTATGCCAATCAGACGACGGAACTCAACTGGGGGTGGCAGAAGATCAGCGTGACGAAGACCATCACTGCCGTTAATGACTCCCTGAGCATCCAGATATTGACCTGGGACGGGCCCCAGGCGGTCACTTTTCATGTGGATAAAGTTGAGCTTATGGAAGCCAAGGATTATCGGATGATGTACAATGGTGATTTCGAATTGGGCACAGCGGCCTGGGGTTCGGCCAAAAACGCGGCGCTGGCGACAACCGTGGAGTCAATGTCAGGGAAAGGATTAAAGGTCACCACGCCCGGTTTAAACTATTGCGAGGGTGTTTACAGCGGCCTTAGTTACCCGGTGGAAAGGGGGAAAACCTACACGGCCAGCGCTTATGTAGCGCGAAGAGCCGGGCAGGGACGGGTCAGGATATGTCTGTATTCAGAACGGGACGGATGGACGTATGCCAGCCAGACGACAGAGCTGAACTCTGAATGGCAGAAAATCAGCGTGACGAAAACAATTACCGCGAGTAATGACGCTTTGCGTGTCCAGATATTGACTTGGGACGGACCCCAGGCAATTACTCTTTATGTGGATGATGTTGAATTGAAGGCTCATGTGGATAATGTTGAACCGGAAGATGATAATGAAGTGGGCTACTGGAAGCTTGACGAAGGCGCGGGAACGACCGCCTACGATTCTTCCTGGAGAGGAAACAACGGGACCCTGCAGGGCAATCCGCAATGGGCAAACGGCCGGATCAACGGCGCCCTCTGTTTTAACGGAAATGGCACCAGTGACTATATTGATTGTGGCAGTAATGCCAGTTTAAAGGTCTCGGCGGTTACCATATCGGCCTGGGTCTATTCACCGGCCACGAATTTCTCGGGCTACAATGAAGTTGCCGGAGTAGAAGGCGCTTATGGCCTGAATATATGGAATAATAAAATGGCTGTTCATATTAACACGGTTAATCAGGGTTGGCACTGGTGCATGACCTCAGGAGCTCTTTCCTGGGACGGCTGGCATCATGTCGCGTTTACCTACGACGGCGTGAACACGGTGAAGTGCTACCAGGACGGTGTTTTGGTGTTGACGGATACGGGCAGTTCCTCCGGACAACTTCAATGGGCGGCCTGGGCCACAAAGTTATACATCGGCCAGATAAATATCAGCGGTGATCGCCGCTTATTCAAAGGGATGATTGACGAGGTCAGGATCTACAATTACCCGCTGACCAGCGAAGAAATCAGGAATGAATGGCAAAATGAAAATGTAGGTTATTGGAAACTTGACGAAGGCGCGGGAACGACCGCCAGCGATTCTTCATGGAGAGGAAACAACGGCACTCTGCAGGGCAATCCGCAGTGGGTCAACGGCCGGATCAACGGCGCCCTCTGTTTTAACGGAAATGGCACCAGTGACTATATTGATTGCAGCAGTAATGCCAGTTTAAAGGTCTCGGCGGTTACCATATCGGCCTGGGTCTATTCACCGGCCACGAATTTCTCGGGCTACAATGAAGTTGCCGGAGTAGAAGGCGCTTATGGCCTGAATATATGGAATAATAAAATAGCTGTTCACATTAACACGGTCAATCAGGGGTGGCACTGGTGCATAACCTCAGGAGCCCTCGCCTGGGACGGCTGGCATCATGTCGCGTTTACCTACGACGGCGTGAACACGGTGAAGTGCTACCAGGACGGTGTTCTGGTGTTGACGGATACGGGCAGTTCCTCCGGACAACTTCAATGGGCGGCCTGGGCCACGAAGTTATACATAGGCCAGATCAATATCATCGGTGATCGTCGCTTATTCAAAGGGATGATTGACGAGGTCAAGATTTATAATCGCCCTTTAAGAGATGATGAAATCGGGAATGACATGCAGGGAGAGCCTTGAAGAATTTGAAGCATAGGAATTTCAAAGTCGCCACAAAGATGCACAAAATTCACAAATTAATATTTTTTGTGCTCTTCTTGTGCTTTTTTGTGGCTAATGATCTTTCGTACCCCAGGCAGATCCGCCTATGCGGAAAAAGTTGCGGCCCTGCTGCCTAATTTAACGGACAACAGGAAATCAAGGAGGAAAGATCAAATGATAAAAACCAGAAAAAACGCGCTGATTGCCGGAATGATCATATCAATCCTGAGCGGTGTCTGCGGGGTCAACGGACAGACCAATACCAACAGTGCGGTTCGGGTGAATTCCCCGGACATATTCTGGTTGAAACGCCCGTTGCATGTGCCGGCCAATTCAATGCAATATATCTTATTACCGATCCCGGGCGGGGAAGGTTTGGACCAAGTGGGTAATTTCAAGTATATCCTTGATTTGCCTGAGGGATTTGAGTTGGTCAAAGGTCTTAATTTACTCGGCTTTTCCAATTGGAACTTTATGCATCCTGTTTATCCGTCTTCGATAAAGACCATTAAATCGGATAAAAAAATCACGCGCCATGAGCTCGGTATTCCCGGGATCGGATGCAGCGGCGTCAACATATATCTCAGCAATCCCTACGTTCCGGCGATAGGCATTACCGGAACAGGCGGACAATGGATGGATTTTCATGGTGAAGTTTCCGGATTTGACTCAACCAGGGCAGTCTGGTTAATGCGCTGGTCAAGATCCGCAGATCCATACAATCGTATATGGACATGCCGCGGCGTTGTGGACATGGATGCTATCGTAGTTTGCCGGAAGTCGGACGGCCGGATTGTGTTTGAAGAGCATTTTAACGACGGTTCTTTCGGACAGTTTAAGTCCGGACAAAAAAACGGCGTCAGCCTTGAAAATGAAAATGATAATTATTTTGTGCGCATCAAAACCGGGGATGCGGAAGCGGAAATACAGCAAAGTATTGCCGCTGCCATCACAAACGCTTTGATGAACGGTGAAGATTATAAAGTTACCTGCCGCGCGCGGGCCGTGATCACCCGCACGCCGGATTATGTGTGCCTGATGCCGGTCTGGATCAAAATCGGCGGCGGCAAAAAGGAAACTGCAATCCGGGCCCATTATGAATACGAAATCGGCGGAAAACAGTATTCCGTTCCGGAGCAGGCCTTGCGCGTCATTGTGGAGGAGGAGCATGACGTTAAAAGGCCGAAGTCATTAGAGGTGGTGATCTGGTCGCAGGCCGAAGACTGCATGGGTATGCAACCGAATCAGGTTCAGGATTATCTGCTTGATCTGACAAAATGGTGCGGAATTAAGACGCATTTGACAGAACTCCATCTTAATCCCTGGCGCCCTCCATATTGCGGCAAAGTGAACAGGATGAATCTGCGCGACCCGTTTGCTGAAAAAATCAAACAGCGCGGGATGGATGCCGTGCCATATCTTTTTTTCCCTAATAGGAACATGGCATTGGAATCGTATGTGTCAAATCATCCGCCCGCACCGGGCAAGTTGGCGTTCAATGAATATATTAATCAGTTCGGCCAAACGAATAAGGCGCCTGATATGTATAAAATTTGTCCAACCAGATTATGTGATGAGCGCGGCGATTACTGGCGGGTCATTCTCAAGTTTCTGAAAAAGGCGGCCCGGGTCAATAAATGGGACGGACTGATGTGGGACTTTGAGCACGCCAATATTTTATGTGTTCCCCATGGCCATGGATTCGAAAGTTGTTTCTGTCCGGACTGCATGGAGGCATTCAAGCAATATACGGGCATCAAGGACATTACTCAGCCGCCGGAGAAGAAAGTTATGCTTGAAAAGGACTATCCATTTCAGGAATTGGCGGAGCCAGCGCGGTCAATCCTGTCAAATTATCCGCTGGAATGGCTGAAGTTCAAGGGGGATCAAAAAGGAAAAATGTGGCAATCAATGATTAAAGCGGTCCGGGAGGCCAATCCCGCGGCCCGGTTTTATCTGTATTCAGGCAGTTATCACCCAATTCCGAACAAGGAGACCCCCTGGCATCACTGCGAATTTTACGGTGTTTATCCCCCGGCGGCCGGCCGGTACGTGGACGTGTTTTTGGATATTCACGTGGCTATGCGTGGAAAGGGAGGACTGGCAGAAATGAAACTGATGCGGGAAGCATTGAAGGCCGGCGGCCGGAAAGTGCCGGTGTTGAATACGGTGGTCACTGAGTCAGTGCCATATCCTCTGGCGAAAAACGACGCCATCCAGTCCGTGGCGCTGACGGAGGCCGACGGATTTCAAATTTACAGTTGGGGAGGTATGTTTGACAGCCAGACGTGGTCGTTGGTCAGGGAGGGGATTAAGGCCTTGACGGCCTTTGAAGATTTTTTTCTTGAAGGGACCAGGTTTGATCAGGTTGCCGCGCTGGACAAACCGTTGGATTACAGCGTCTGGATCAAAGGTGAAGACCGGGTGGTGTTCATATTCAATAACACGGCCAAGGATGAAAAAGTGACGCTGAAGAACGACTTTTGGGTCAAATACGCTTCAAACCGGGTTACAGCAGAAAACTACAGTACGGGCGAGGTTTATGCCGATCCGGAAAAGATCACCTGCCTGGCGCCGGCTTATGACACGACGATCATTCATTACAAGGCCCGGTAATATATTGGGCATGCCGGAAAAATTGTTGATTGGCCAGCTCAGATTGACCCCGGGGAATTTTTGTGTTGCGCCTTTACGCGCAAATGACAACATGTTATATATTGTTTTGCCATGTCGAATAAATCAAGAAGTAAATTCATGCTTGTCAGGGATCATCTGATTACGGCCATGGCCGCGAGCGAATATGCCGCCGGCGAATTTATTCCCTCCGAAAATGAATTGTCAAAGCAATTTCATTTAAGCCGTCCAACAATTAGAAAGGCGCTGTTGTTGCTGGAAAAAGACGGCCTGATCGTCAGGCAACCGGGAAAGGGCCGGATTGTTATGGGAAGGCATAGGCCGCGCAAAGCGGCCAACGAACTGCAACTTGGCCTTAACATATTGTATGTTGCGCCGCTTAACCACTTTTATACTCCGGCGATCATGGCGATCATGCGTGAATGTTCAAGGGCAGGAATCAAATTGAATTTGATACCCGAAAACGACTTGGAAAAGATTGATAAAAAGGCATTAAACGGCGTGCTCTGGATGGCGGCGACAGAAAAGCAGGTAAAACAGTTGGAGCTAATGGCCGATGATCGGTTTCCGGTTGTTCTGATCAATCGAATTTCCGAGAAACCGAACATTAGTTATGTGAGCATGGATCATCAACAGGGCGCCTTGGCCGGCGTTGAATATCTGGCCGGTTGCGGGCATCGAAATATTGCCTTTGTTGGCGGGCCTTGTGAAGAATATCCCTACCAGGAACGACTGCGAGGCTATGGCCAGGCATTGCGGAATAATAATATTCCGTTTAATGACAAATTAATTCTGGATATCCGTTATTCAACGCAAATCGCTGATCAGATATCGGCATTTTTAGGCAAAAATATTTATTCAGCCGTTTTCATCAACGCCGCCATATTTGTGCTCCCCGTGCTTAACGCGCTCAAAATGTTACACAAGCGCATTCCCGAGGACGTTTCCGTGGTCTGTTTTGATGATATCGAAAATGAATTTGAACATTACGGCCCGCCGCTTACCTCCATCCGGCAATTGATTTCTCAACTGGGCGAGGAGTCGGTGAAAATATTCTTAAAAATAACCCGCCCCCTGGACGACGACCAGCACAGTATAAAAAAAATCCTGATCCCCGAAATGATCGTCCGACAATCGTGCCGGAAAACCATGATGGGAACGCACGGAACACCTTGAACCGCCAGACATCGGATCCGACAAGAGCGGGCATGCGAAAAACGTCAGGAAGTTCTGGGCATGGCTTTTAAAAGTCCGTTCGCAAAACCATGGCGAAAACGAGCATTTGTATTTGCATTCCGTTTCGATTTGATCAATTCTATCCCGTAAGCACCTGTGCATCTATAATTCTCACGGAGGGCAAGCAATGCGCACCACACAGTTGATCCGGACCGGCGCCGTTGTTGCATTGATGGTTTCTTCCCTGGCCTGCGGCAAGGTGTCTGCCCAGTCAGAATTCCTGGCGCCTGCAGTGCGAACCGACGCGCCGCCAACGATTGACGGCGACCTGAGCGATCCTTGTTGGCGCCAAGCGCCCAAGCTTTCCAACTTTCGCCTGATCGCGCAGAACCGCCTTGCAACGCAACAGACGATCAGTTCCATGGCTTGGGACGACCAGGCGCTCTATCTCGGCATCACGTGCCAGGAAAAGGCGCTTGAGCCCGCGGTGCAGAAGGCGCACTTGGTCAAGATAACAACGAAGAACCGCGATGGCAATGTGTTTAGCGACGACTGCGTGGAAATTTTTCTCTCGCCCGATCCGGCCAAGGGGTATTACCATTTCGCCGTCAACGCCGCCGGGACGCTCTACGACGGCAGGGGAACCGATTCCGAATGGAACACCGACTGGCGCGCCGCCGCCAAAATCGGGGACGGCGCCTGGACCGTGGAAATCGCTATTCCATTTAAAGCGCTGTCGGCGACACCTCCGGTCGCGGGTGCGCGCTGGCGTTTCAACGTGTGCCGCGCGGAGAAGCCCGAGTCCGAGAACAGCAGTCTTTGCGGCATTCAGGGCGCATTCCACGCGCCGGAGCAGTTCGGTGGTCTCATTTTTACGGGCATTTTACCCGCTGTAAGCGCGGTCTCGGTTTCGCGCAATCCGCTCGGGCATGCTTGCGCAAGTCTGACCGTCGCAACGGGTGAAGGCGCGCCCGTCCTGGAGGCCCGCCTTGAGACGCGATCCGGGGACAAGACAACCGTTGCCGACCGCAAAAGCTTAACCGGTGTCACCGGGAAGCCGGAAAAGATCGAATTGGCGGCCGGCGCTTCGGCGGGTTTGGCACGGTTAATCCTGCTGGAAAACGGTAAAGAGGTTCTCGCAACTCTATGGGAGGAGATCGGCGGGGCCAACGTAAAAGTCCCCCACCGGATTGAGGCGCACGACTGCGAAGTCCAGGTCTTCCTGCGCGGCAAGCAAGTGGGGACCGTGCCGGCGGGCGGGACGTTTGCTGAAACTCTGGCGCTGGAGGGCGGAGTCAACGTGATCGCCTTGCATTGCCACGCAACGGGACCAAAGCCGTGGGTCAAGGCACACGCGCCGGGGGTTGACGGCCAAACATTCTCGGGTTGGCGGGCCCGGGACGGGTTCGACACTTCTTTCGCGGCTTCGGCAATCGATCTGAATGCGTGGTCCGCCGCAGGTCCATCCGGCAACGGGTTCTGGTTTGGCGATGCTACGAACAAAGAGGTAACACTGCGTCGGATCATTTACGTTGCCAAGGAAGCGCCGCGCAACTGGCCCGGAATGTCGGACTTCACACTGCCCGAGGGCACGGCACAGGTGTTTTATCCGCTTCTCGAAGTGCCCGGCGGGGTGCCGCTGAATGACTACCGTGTTCGTCTGGACATACCGGCCGCACTGCGGGTTGTGTCGGTGGATGAGGTGGCGGGGACAGCGGGGCAGATTCTCAAAGACACCGTAACGGGTGAGCGCCGCAGTGTGGAGATCGGAGTGGAGAACCCCTCCCCGGGCGGCATAGAGCTGAGCATCTGCTGGGCCGACACACATGGCGCCACCATCGGGTACGTTCCAGCCATTGATGTGGGCGGCACAATGGACTGGCGCCTTGTCAGAGGCACGCTGACAGCGCCCCGCAATGCTTGCTTCGCGCGCTTGCTCCTCATCAAATGGCAGGATCGCGGCACACGCGGCACAGCGTGGTTCGATAATCTGATCGTTCGCAAAAAAGGCGCCAAGGAGAACCGGTTCATGGCGTGGTTCAACAACCTGGCTGGCCGCAAGAAAGGCGCCAAGGAAAACCTGTTCGCAATGGGCACATTTGAGGAGCCTTGGTGGCAGGCGAAGGGAGCTGGGAAGGTCATAGTGGTGGAACGTGACGGCCAGAAGACAAGTGTCTGCAAACTGGTGGGTACGGACCAGAATGAGAAAGGCCAGGACGCATTGTGGGTCGGCGACCCCGTGCCGGTTGAAGCTGGCGCTGAATACGAATTCGCAATGCTCGCGAAATGCGAGAATGTGACGTCGTCAATGATGTGTCCACGTTTGGCTCTGCTGGTCAAATACAAGGGGGCGCCGCTACAGCCCGGCCTGTTGCGTTTTGGATTTGTCACCGCCGGCGGTTATGCGGCGGAGCTTCCCGCCGAGGTGGCGCTCGTGCCGTTGCCGGCCCTGCTGAAAAAACAGCCGAAGGAGAGCCGGATCATCCCATGCTACTATTCCGACATGTTCAACACCGCGACCAGTAAAGCCCTTGTGCAGAACGTGTGGGACGCAGGCATCGGGGCAATCTACGGGAAACACAACCGGATCACCGAGGCATTGCGTCCGAAGGGATTCCAGGTTATCTGGTCTTTCGCCTACAACAGCTGGCAGATTTTTCCCGCCCCGGATTGGAAGGACACGCACCCGGATCGTCTGGCCGTGAACTTCCAGGAAAAGCCGGACAAGGGTCGTATCTGCCCGACCTACGCTTTACAGGATGGCAACGAGTTCCTGCCGCTCCTGCAAGCATGGGTGCGGGAAACAGTCAAGGACTGCGGCTACAATTCCATTGATTGTGACTACGAGGTGCCGGTGGTGGATCCGCCCCTTTTCTGTTTCTGCACACGTTGCCTGGAGGATTTCCGGAAACGCGAGAAAATTCCCGCCGATGTGAAACTGACGTCTGCGCTTGTGGTTGAGAAGTATCGTGACGCCTGGGTCGCGTTCCGCTGTTGGCAGAACGCCGAAATGATCGGGTTGCTGGCGCGGTTCATCCGTGAAACGGAGCCGAAGATGGGCGTAAGCACCTACAGCGGATACCAGACGAAGCACACTCGTGAGCACTACGGCATTGACTGGTCACTACTGCGTGACAAGATTGACGAGGGGATCGCCGGCTATAATGGTGGTCGCCAGGGGGTGGCCGCCACCGCCCAGGCATTGGCGCCTAAGCCTTTCATCAGCGGCGAAATGTATTACCTTGGCCATCGCACGAGTGAGGCCGGTCCCATCCGCCGCGAGGGTTGGAAAATGCGGCTGGTGCGCGCATACATCAACGGCGGTTGCAACGGCGTCCTGATCTGGTGGCTCCCGCCGATGGATGGTTCAGCTTACTATCAGACTTCGCAGGCGACGGCGATTATCGCCGACTTGGAGGATTTTTTCCGCAAGGGTCAGCGCGCGGATGAAAAGATTTCCTTCGCTGACAAGGTTCAAGCCGATGACTATGCCGCGTTCGAGAAGGACGGTCAGATCCTGCTTGTGCTCTTCAACCCCAATGCCGCCCAACGCAGCGTTGATGGCATCACGGTGAAAGGCTGGAGCGCCGCCACGGCGAAGCAATACGATGACCGGGCAGGCCGGCTGGACAAGGTGGACAAGGATCTGCGCAAGGTGGCTGTGGAATCACGGGACTTGACCATACTGCTCCTGCGGCAGAAATAGCAGGTCGGAAAAGGTGGATCGTGGTTCAAGAAGCATCCCGGCGTCCACGGGAAAGAATGGATTAACCCGGTGGCAGTTTCCCGGCAAAATGACAGCGGCTCATGTGGCCCGGGCTGACCATGCGTTCGTCCGGCAGTTGCGCGCGGCACAGTTCCTGGGCATGGGGACAACGGGGGTGGAAGGGACAGCCGGCCACGGCAGAGGTGAAAGTCGGCACTTCGCCTTTTACGATTTCCCGGCGCGTGCCCGCGGCACGCGCGCGCAATCCTTTTTCCACATCCGGCACGGCACTCAGAAGGGCCTGTGTGTAGGGATGCGCAGGGCGCGCAAACAGTTCATCCACCTCCGCCGACTCAATGATTCTTCCCGCATACATAACCAGCACTCGATCGCACATATAGCGCACAACGGCCAGGTCATGGGCAATGAAGAGATACGCCAGGCCTTGCGCCTGCTGAAGTTCCTTCATCAAGTTCAGGATTTGCGCCTGCACGGAAACATCCAGCGCCGAAACCGGCTCGTCCGCAATGACAAAGACCGGATTCAAAACCAGCGCGCGCGCGATGCCAATGCGCTGGCGCTGGCCCCCGCTAAACTCGTGGGGATAGCGTCCGGCATAATCGGCATCGAGTCCGACCGTCTGCAACAGGTCCCGCACCTGCCGCTTGCGTTCCGCGCGGTTACCCCGCCGGTGCACGGCCAGGCATTCCTCAATGGCCGCGCCGACCGACAGGCGCGGATTAAGCGAGCCATACGGGTCCTGAAAAATCATTTGCGCCCGGCGCCGGTAGTGAAAAAGTTCCCGGCGCGCGAGCGTCAACACATCTTTATCTTCAAACCGGATAGCCCCGGCCTGCACCTTCACCAGTCGCAAAATGGCGTTACCTATCGTGCTCTTGCCGCACCCGCTCTCGCCCACAAGGCCAACGCTTTCACCGCGTTCGACGGCCAGTGAGACGCCGTTGACCGCGCGCACTTCTTGACCGTGCCCGGCACTGAACCGAACATGCAAATTGGTTATTTCCAAAAGTGACATCGTACGCAATGGTCCTCTGTTATAATTGTTTCGATCGGATCCTCCTGGCGGCATAACGGCTGGGCCTTCGGACAACGCGGGTGGAAAGGACACCCTGCGGGCAGGCACGCCGGATTGGGCACGGCGCCGGGAATTCCGGTCATGCGCGTTTTGCCGCCGCTTAAGCGCGGCACCGCGGCCATGAGTCCGCGCGTGTAAGGATGCGCGCTCTGGCCCAGAATTTCCGCGACCATCCCCCGCTCCACGATGCGTCCGGCATACATGACGTTGACCCGCCGTGCCACACCAGCTACCAAGCCCAGGTTATGGGTAATCAGCAACATGGCCATGCCCAGCTCCCCTTGTAATCGAACCAGCAGGTCAAGAATCTGCGCCTGGATCGTGACGTCCAACGCGGTGGTGGGCTCATCGGCCACCAGCAAGCGAGGACGACAGGCCAGGGCCATGGCAATCATAACACGCTGTTGCATGCCGCCGCTAAGCTCGTGGGGATAAGCACTGAGGCGAAGCTCGGGATCAGGTAAACCGACACGGTTCAGCAGACTAACAACTTTTTCCCGAACGGCTATACCCGGGAAATGGAGTTTAAGCGCCTCGGCAATTTGCCAGCCAATCCGGAATACGGGATTAAGCGAAGTGGCCGGCTCCTGGAAAATATAGGCAATTTCCGCACCGCGCATCTGGCGCAATTGAGCCCGGTCCATGGCCAGCACATCGCGCCCGCCAAATCGGATACTGCCGCCGGCCACGTAACCGGGCGCGGCCACCAGCCGGGTCAGGGCCAGCGCGGTGACACTTTTGCCACAGCCGCTTTCGCCCACCAGCGCAACGGTTTCGCTCGGCATCACATTGAACGTTACGCCGCTCACCGCTTGCACCGGTTCCGTCCGCGTCCGGAAGAAGACGCTGAGTTGGTCCACGGTCAGCAATGATTCAGGAGTATTCATAAAAACATTGTACCGTAAAAAGGCGCAAAACTATAAGCAATTAGGCCGTCAAAGGCGGCAACTCGGCCGGCAGGGACGCCGGCCGCCACCTTAAGAGATTATTGCCCAAGGTGGACGCCGACCTCCGGGCAGCGTTCCCGTATGAACTTTGTCCGCCGTAGGCGGCATCCGCCAATGGCGGAAAATTCCTAAGCATTTAATTAGGCCGTCAACGGCCACGATTCAATCTGTCAATAATGTTTAAAATTTCACTAAGCATGCGGACCGTAAAATCCGCCGGCGGATCAGGGCGCCGTGTAGTTAGGTGACTTTCCAGAAAAACCGTGGGCGCACCGGCGCGCTGGCCGGCCTCGATGTCATAGCGATAATCACCCACCATCAACAGCGTCGCGGCCGGCACGCGCAGAAGGCGGGCGGCCAACAGAATCCCTTCGGGATCGGGCTTGGGACGCTCAACATGTTCGCGGGTAATAATGACGTTAAAATCCGCCAGACGCACATGGGCAAAGTTCTTAAGCGCCGTTTCCACCGAGGCGTGCCGATTGCGCGTGAGGATACCCCGCCGGATACGGCGCCGCTTAAGGAACCGGACCAGCTCTTCGGCGCCTTCGTTCGGCAGTGAGCGCCGGGCGGCATCCTCTTCAAACTGCTTCAAGACCTGCCACGCCCGCCGCTGATCCGCCGCAGACGGCAGGCTCGCGATGAACTCCAGGATGGGCGCATCGCCCGGGCACCCGATCGCCTTTTTGATCCCGGCAAAGTCAATACCGCCCGGCAACGTCAGCGTGCCGTCAAAATCAAATAAAACTGCGCGAATGGTATTCATTGAAAAATTACCGAAATCTCATATCATCAAGCCCCATGGCCAATAACCCCACAGCACCCATCGCCTGCCTTCGGTGTGGCGCCTGTTGCCGCCAGCCGGGCGACGTGCGCCTGCAGGACGATGAAACCGAAACTATCGCCCATTTCCTGCGCCTATCGATTCTCGGCTTCACCGCCGCCTATACCCGCCTGCGCGCTAACCGCACCGGACTCGTCCTGGCCGAAGCGGCCGATGGCGCCTGTATCTTCCTGCAGGACAACCTGTGCCGCATCCAGAGCGTTAAACCCCGGCAATGCCGCGATTATCCCGAAACATGGCATATCCCCGGCGAAGAGCAATTCTGCCGCGCCCGGCACGATCCCCGCCTTCGCTAAAGCTACGGCGGGCAGGCCGCCATCTGGCACCGGTCATTCCACAGTCCACAGTCTACAGTCCACAGCCTCTCTCAATCTTCAGCGTTCACTGGTTCGCAAGCGCGGGTCAAGGGCATCGCGTAACGCGTCACCCAGCAGGTTAAACGCCAGCACAATGAAAAAAATCGCCGCGGTCACAAAAGTCATTTCCCACCACACGCCCTGCCACAGGCGCAGGCGGGCGTTGCTTATCATGATCCCCCAGGAAGGCTCACCCTGCACGCCGATCCCCAAAAAGCTCATGAATACTTCCGTGGCAATGGCCGCGGGAAACCGCAGGGAAAAGGTGATGATGACGATGTGAAACACATTCGGCAGGATATGCCGGAACATGATCCGGAAAGGCCCCAGTCCCAGCACATGGGCCGCCTGCACGTAAGGACGCGTCTTGTGTTTCATCACCTCGCCCCGGATCAACCGGCACAAATTGACCCAGGTTGTCAGGCCAATACCCAGATACACGCCCAGCAAACCCTTGCCGACCACCATGGCAATGGCCAGGATAAAGAGCAATCCCGGGATGGACGAAAAGGTGGAATACAACCAGACAATAAAATCATCCGTTTTGCCGCCAAAATAACCCGCCAGACAGCCCAGGATGACGCCGATTGGAATGGCAATACAGGATGTGATTATCCCGACCTGAAACGCGATTCGCGCGCCCTGGACCGTGCGTTGAAGCACATCGCGGCCCAGGTTATCCGTGCCAAGCGGATGATGGGCCAGCGCGCGCAAACCGGCGCGGAAACGCGCTGTAACACTTTGCGCCGCCAGTTGGCCGCGCTGATCAACCGCCGGGGAGCCGACCCCGCCGGGATCAACTGCCGATGCAACCGCAAATGGATGCCGGAACACGCTCGGCGGCAGATATTCCTCCGCTAAATTTGTCTGCTGGTAGGGCGGCGCCATGTCCTTCCAATGGAAATACCAGAACACACCCTCGCCGTAGAGCGCCATTGCCAGATAGATGACAATGATCCAGAAAGACGCCACGGCGATCCGGTCACGGCGCAATTGCCGCCACGCGTCTCCCCAGAGAGAATGATTGGATCGTAAGTTATTCATCCGCAACTGTTCCGCACCGTCGCCGGTTATAACAACCAATTTGTTTGCCATCCTGACTTCTGAATCCTGATTTCCGATTTCCTTGCGCCCCTTCATCCCAGCCGCACCCGCGGGTCAAAAAGCGCGTAACAGAGATCGGTCATCAGGTTCGCGATCACATACAGGATTGAGCCGATCAATACGATGGCGCGGATAACATCCACATCGGAATAATTAACGGCGTTAATGCCCATATTACCCAGGCCGGGAATACCAAAAAAACCTTCCAGCAGAAGACTGCCGGTATAGAGGAAGGGAACGGCGATCACCACATTGGTCAAAATCGGGATCATGCCGTTTTTCAGGACATGCTTGAACAGGACCCCCGACCGGCTTACGCCCTTGGCCAAGGCCGTGCGCACGTAATCACGGTACATTTCATCCAGCATGATCGTGCGATAAAACCTGACATTCTCACCCAGGCCGCTGACCACACCGATCAACACCGGCAAAAGCAGGAAAGTCCACGACTCAAACCCCCACAGCGGAAACCATCCCCAGCGGTAACCCAGCACATATTGTCCGAAGATAATCCAGACGAGGTAATTCACGCTCATCAATGCCACCGCGATCACCACAATCAGACGGTCCGCAAAAGTGTTGCGGAAAAAAGCGCAGAGGAGGGCGATGCTGACCGCCACAATCAATCCGACCAGGAAAATCGGCACAGTCAGGCAGAGCGAGGGACCGATGCCGTCCCTTAGCATCTGCGCCACCCGCTGATTGGTAAAATTGGATTTACCGAAGTCAAACCGCGCAATCTGCGAAAGGTAAAACACGAACTGGGTGTCGAGCCAGTGCGCGTTTTGCCGCCGCAGTTTGAGCGCGCAGATTTCCAGCGCGCCATTCGCAACATGCAATGTCGTTTTGAGTGTCGCCGGATCCACCCCGGCGGTGAACGGGATTTCAACCGTCTGCCACGTGCTGTTCGTAGTCAGAAGTCGAGTTTGGCGCTCAATGCCGCCAACAGCCGGATTTATCCCTGTAACATCACCATCCTTCGCCAAGAAATCCTGTGGCTTGCCGCGGGGAGCTTCACCGGGCTGATAACTATGCACGGTCTTGAACGATGCCGTGCCGGTGCGCAGACGGTATTTCATCACCCATTGATAAGTCGTTTGCGGATTCAACTTGAAGGCCAACGGAAGGTCGTAATCTTTACCGGGCGCCAGCGTAATGTGGCCGGGTTCCCCCTCCTTCGCCAGGAAGCCCCATAACTTGCCACAGAAAGACTTGGCTTCGGAGGGTTCCGCGAAGGCTGCACGGCGCTGGGGAGCAGTGTAGGTGACACCCTCAAGCTGTCGCCAAGGTCCGGCGTTGCGCGTAAAGGTCGCCCCTTCGTATGCCCGCGTAACGCTCCAACGGCCCAGCAGGAGCGGCTTATTGAACCCGCGCTGTTCGTCGAATTCCTCCAGCGCCCTGGGCGAGACATTTTTGCCTAACGTCATGGCGGCCGGACTACCGCCCACAATGTTGAAAAGGATAAAGGTGATCACAATGACCCCGAAAACGGTCGGGATCATCTGGAAAATGCGGCGTATAACGTAATGCAACATTTATTTCAACTACTCCGCAAGGAAGACAGAATTCAGGAGTCAGAATTCAGGATACAAGCAAAGAACCCCCCTATTTTGCCAACCCAATAATCTCACCGCTGCCTCCTCATTCTGTCCCCTGAATTCTGACTTCTGTCTACTTCCCCAAAAACGGCACCACGGCCATTGCCTCCGGCATGAGATAATATTTCGGCCGCTTCAGGCCCGCATGCGCCAATTTGTTGAGCGTCAGGCGGACAGCCGCATCGAGATCCGGCGCCGTCGCAATTCCCAGGTCAGCCGCATCCCGCGCGCTCAACTGCGTGACTAATATCGCGCGCGCTCCGCGCAATCGCGTGGAAAGCGCCGTTTGACCGTTGACTTCGGGGCTCGCCCGCAAACCACGATATACATCGGCCAATGCAGGTTGCGTCATCCAATATCGGAAACGTTCGTTGCCAAGCCCTTCCGGGCACGGCGCGAACAAAATGATGCGACCGCCTTTGTTTACCGCCCGCACGGCGTTGAACAAGGCTTTATGGGCTTGAATCCAGTTGCCGGCATCGCCGGCGTCGGCCACGACAAAATCCGCTTGCTTGCGGATATCCACGCGGTCAATCTGTTCCACCAACCGGCAAGCGGCGCGATGGGCCAGGTCCAGGTCACCCGCAAAGACCCCGGCCAATTGCCCATCCGGCGTAAGCACCGTGTTGACGATAAAATCCGGCGGATGCAGACGCGCGCCTTCCAGCATTTCCTCGGCTACCGCGTTATTGTCCAGGTATCCGATTTCGACGCCGGGTCGAATGCGATCCTGTTGCGGGTCGAGCGTCAGACTGTGGTTATAGGCAATCGTGGCGCGCGCGGCCAGGCCAGGGATAAGCGACTTGCGTCCGCCGCCAAATCCGGCATGGTAATGGTAAGTAGCCGCGCCGAGCAGAACAAGACGATCTGCCTCCGCCGCCCGCCGGTTGAGGCGCACATCATGTCCGCTTCGGGTTTTGCCGATGAATACCAAATTGGACTCGTCATCCGGATCATGGATAAAAATCCGGCCGGAGAAGGCCGCCGCCATTTCAGTGCCGATTATTTTCTCGAGTTCCTCCGCCGTTGGCGGCCGGTGCACACCATTCGCCACCAGGATAAAAAAATCGCCCACCTTGCACCCCCTTCCAGCCAGGCGGCGCAGGAGCGCCGGCAGGATGCGATCAGTCGCCGTCTTGCGCGTCTGATCGGAAATCACTAAGCAGACGGATTCGCCGGGTCGGATGCGTTCCTCAACCGCCGGTCCGGCTCCGCCGGACCAGATCGGGTGGCACAACGCCGCGTCAATGGCCGCATCGGAAAACGGCGTCGCTTGGAACGAAGAAACCAGGGAACCCAGGCATTCGGCCTGGCCGGCAGGAATTGAAACAGAAAGGGTCATATTCAGTGCAGGCAGTATAATGGTGACCGGTCCGGGCGTCAATGCCCGCGTACCAAAATGAAATTAAGTGATTTCGCTGGCGTCCCACAGGGACGCCATGGGCTGTGGACTGTAGGTCGTAGGCTGTGGGTCGGAACAGAATAAACACAGATGGGAAAAACCGGAACTGCGGTTTTGATAATGGTCCTTCATAGCCCTCGGTTTTATTGGGGTTTTCCCACAGTCAATAGCCCACAGCCCTCAGTCAAAGCATCCTATGGGATGCTAATGTCTCAGAATTAAAAAACTTTTATTTGCATTATTACGCGCAATAGTGCATTATTTTAACGGTTGAGCCATGAGTCATCGTTGTAACCATTAAGCCATTCAAAGGAAATTTGACAGAAAACAACATGTCTCCTGTCTGCCAAGCCGTAGTCCGGCTGTTGCCGGACGAAGGTTGGTAATCCTGTCAAAAAATCTTCCTTCAATTGGCTAAACGGTTACCTGTAAATTTGGTTTGCGGGCACAGTACGCATCAGCATAAGGAGATGGTATGAACATAAGTGAATCCAAACAGGGCAACGTCACGATCCTGATGGTGCAAGGCAAACTGGACGCCATGAGCTCGCCGGAACTCGACAAGCGCCTGGCTGACATGGTCGCAAGCGGAACCAGGCAGATTGCCTTGGATCTCACGGGACTGGACTACGTCAGTAGCGCCGGATTGCGGGTGTTTCTATCTGCGGCCAAGCGCCTGAAACAGGCGCACGGCAAGCTGGCGCTGGCCAACCTGTCCGCCCAGGTCCAGCAGATTTTCGACATTGCGGGATTTGAAAGTATTCTGCCTGTTTTTAAAACTTTAAACGAAGCCGTTGACGCCTGCGCGCTTTAATCACAGGGCGGAATGGACCCGTCCGCGCATCAGCATCGAGGGCTTCAGGGAGGACCAGATATGCTAAGTTTTGCTGAAGAAATTTTTCTGCTCGCCCTTGACGACAAACAGGGCGTCATCAAGCCGTTGCCTGTCTCGGCGCTGGATTACGCCCTGGCCGGCGCGTTGCTGATGGACTTGGCGCTCCAGGATCGGATTGACACGGATTTGACCAGTTTGAGCGTGACTAACACCCAACTAACCGGCGATCCCATTCTGGACGATACCCTGCGCGACATCCAGCAGAAACCGGAGTCCCAGCCAACCAGTTTTTGGCTGAAATACTTCGCGGACCAGTCCCGGCGCATCCAGGAACGGGTTCTGGCCCGGCTGATTCAGAAAGGCATTCTCAAGCAGGAAAACCGGCGAATCCTGTGGGTATTCGAAGTGCGCCGCTATCCGCTCATGGACAACCACGAGGTCAAGGAAGTCAAAACCCGTCTGCGGGAATTGATCCTCGGCGATGATATCCCCGATTCGCGCGAAGTCGTGTTGATCAATCTTGGCAACGCCTGCCGGCTGTTAGACGACCTGTTTACGCCGGCGGAATACGAACAGGTGCGTTCCCGGATTACCGCGCTGGCCCGCCTGGACCTGATCGGCCAGGAAATGGCCAAATCAATCCGCGAGATCGAGCGCACGATGGCCATTGCCATGTCCATGACGATGATGGCCTGAAAAATTTGTCCGCTCGAAGTGTGACTGTTGCGCCATGAGTGATTCTCTCAGTCAAACCATTGAGAATACACTGGCTTCCCTGCCGCCGCTGACAACCGCAGTCAACCGTTTCCTGGATCGGCATACCGTCCCGCACGAGGCAATCTTCCGGGTCAATCTGGCCATTGAAGAGATTATCACCAACATCATTAAATACGGCTACGATGATACGGGACCGCACATGATCGCGGTCCATCTTGCGCTTTTCCCGGAAACGATCCGCTTGCAGTTGAAAGATGACGGGCATCCATTTGATCCCTTGCAGACGCCCGAACCGGACACTCATATTCCGCTGGACCAGCGCCAAGTCGGCGGCCTGGGTTTGCACCTCGTGCGCAAAACGGCCGGTCGGATTGCTTACCGGCGTGAAAACGGCGCCAACCTCCTGGAAGTGGACATAGCGCGGCAATAAGGCGGCAAAACAAAGACCTGGAGCAACGATTAACCGCGAATCATCACGAAATACATCAGCAGGATAACGCACACCACGACCATCGGCCAGCGGATGTCCCGCATCCGCCCGCTCAGCATCTTGATGATCGGATAGGTAATTAACCCGAACGCAAGACCATCGGCAATCGAATAGGACAACGGAATGCCCAGCGCAATCAGAAACGCCGGCACGGCTTCGCTGTAGTCGTGCCAATCTATTTTCCGCAGGTTCTGCATCATCATGAATCCCACAATTACGAGGGCCGGCGCCGTAATCGGCGCATAACTGCCGATCATCGCCACGATCGGGCTGAAAAAAAGCGCGAGCAAAAAAAGGACGGCTACGACCAGCCCAACCAGCCCCGTCCGCCCGCCTTGCTCCACGCCCGCGGCGCTTTCAATGAAACTGGTCACCGTGCTGGTCCCGCAACAGGCGCCGATCACCGTGCCGGTTGCATCCGACAGCAGGGCCTGCCGGGCACGCGGCAGTTTGTTGTTCACAATAAAACCGGCCTGCGCCCCCACCCCGATCAGCGTGCCCATGGTATCAAACATATCCATGAACAAGAAAATAACTATGAACGGCAACATGCTCAGCGAGCAGGCCTGCACAAGGTCCATCTGCAGAAAGGTGCCGGCCATGGAAGGCGGGAGCGCCATCAGATGGCCGGCGATCTGGAAGCGGGTCATGAGCAGGGATTCGCGCACCAGGCCGGTCCCCGTAATGACCGGCGGCAGATGCGGAATCGTCAGTTTGAGCAAAACGGCCAGCAGGCAGGATGCCAGGATACCCCAGAGAATGGCGCCACGCACACGGCGGACGTGCAGGGCCGCCGTTAAAATCAACCCGAAAAAAAACACGATCATATCCGGCGAGGCAAAGCGGGGGTTAAGACGCACACATGTGCCGGCATCGGGTAAAATCAAGCGGGCATTCTGAAACCCGATAAACGTGATAAAAAAACCGATACCCACGGCAATCCCGTTTTTCAGGCTGGGACTGACGGCGTCAATGATCAGTTCGCGCACGCCAACCATCGAAATCAACAGGAACAAGAGTCCGGACACCAGCACAACGCCAAGACCAACCTTCCACGGCTGGTTAAAACCGGCCGCCGCGGCCGCCGGCAGAACGGAAAAAACAAAAAAAAAGTTTTCACCCATCCCGGGCGCCTGTGCGATCGGATAGCGGGCATAAAGCGCCATGATTGTCGTCGCCAACGCGGCCGCCACACAAGTCGCCGTCATGACGGCGCCAAAATCCATGCCGGTTTGAAAACCGAAAAGCGTCCCGGACAAAATTGCCGGCTGGACAAAAATGATGTAGGCCATGGTCAGAAAGGTTGTAACTCCGGCCAGGATCTCGGTGCGCACCGTGGTCCCGTTGGCCGTCAAATGAAACAACCGGTCTAAAACCGTCAGCATGGACATTTGTTCCGTAAAATCAATTAGGCCCGGCAGTTGCCGGGCAACTTTGACAAAACGATTAGCCACAAAAATGCACAAGATTCACAAACATGATAAATTAATGCTCTTTTTTGTGCTTTTTGCGTCCGGCACCTGCCGGATGGCAACTTTGTCCGCCAAAGGCGGCAACTCATCGCGCCCGGAGGTTGCGATCCACCTTAAGATATCGCCGTCCAAGGTGGACGCCGACCTCCGGGCGGCGTTCCCATCCGAACTTTGTCCGGCTGTTGCCGGACTTCGGTGGGCGAAGGAAGGTCGTAGCGAGCCTGCTCCGCCGGAGCAAAGCTCCGGACTGCGAAGGCCGGACTGCGAAGGCCGGGAGGCTTGCTTCGCAGAGTAGCATCCGCCCATGGCGGAAAATTACTATGCCTTGACTTAAACAGGGCTCCCGGGAAGGTTGGACGGTGTAATGACCGCCGGCAGTTTGCGGCCGCATAACGTAAGCACAAGACTACCCGTTCCCGCACAAACAATCAAAAACCACACAATCATACCCACCACGCCGGCGCTGGCGCCAACATAGAGCAACAATAAACCAAAGGAAAACGTCCAGGCAAAACGGACATTTCCACGCCCCAACAGACCGAGGCGCCCAATATATACGGCCACTACCAGCTTGCTTAAATACATCAACATCCCCAAGGCCGTCATAACCAGCAGACTGAACGGCAAACCCACCAGGGAAATGGCCGCCAGCAGACAGACCATGGGACTCAGCGCCAGGACAAAGAAACCGACCAACAGACATTTCCAGAACGAGGTCGCAAGGTGCGCCACCGCCTGCTGGCCAACCTGCGGAAACAACCAGAAAAAGATTGCGCCGACCACCAGGGCCGCGACAAAAAGCCAGAGCTGAACAACCAGTGATTGCAAAGGCGCAAAAAACCCTCCCGATGGTGAAGCCGGCATGGGTTCCCGGATCAGCTGTCCACCCAATTCGACGCCTTTATCCAGAATTAATTCTGTTGTCGAGCGATATACCAGATTACCGGCAATCCTGGTTCCGGGCAGGACCACGATATCCTGGGATATCACATGAACATTCGTGGCAAACACACCGGCCAGGGTCACATTCTGTCCCATCATGGTTAATCGGCCATGGACAATTCCCTCCGCAACGAGATTTTCGCCGATCAGCCACGCATCGCCATCCAACCGTGAAGTCCTGGTCAAATGCACCGCCGAACCCATCAGAAAGGCGCCCTGCGCAATGGAACCGCTGACGGTTACAATCCGGGCCAGGAAACGCGCATGATCCCGGACCTGACCACTCAGATCAACGCTATTACCCAGGGCCCAGACATCATTCCGGCACTCGCCTGTGAGCATGACGACACCGTTGGTTCCATCCGCCTTCATCGTGTCGCCCGCCCCAAATAGAAATAAATCGTCCTGCGCCTGACCCGCCACCGTGATGCGTCCGGCCGAAAGCCAGAGCTCCGTGGAAAGAATTTCGCCGGTTGCCAGCGTGTATTGGTTGGTCCGGATAAATTCAATACCCATGCCCAACGGAGCCATGGCCAGCCAACTCATGAACCATAAACATGGCTTCAGTTTGCCCAAGGTAACTTTGATCATTAACTATCTCCCGATAATTACCGATTTCCGCATGAGCCCGCCGCCGCCCGGAAGGCGCGAAAGTTGGCCGGAGAAGTGTCCGGCGTAATTTCGCATCCGGCGGACACGATACAACGGCCATTGGTCTGCTTGTGACAATCCTGCACGCTCTTCCTTATCTGGTCTGGCGTGCCATCCTGGATGATGCGCACCGGGTCGGTCTTGCCGGACAGCACCTGGTTCGGACCAAGCAACGGCGCGAACTCGGCCATCTCGGGCACAAGATGATCCACGTCCACAATGTCCGCCCCGGTTCGGATCATATCGGGCAGGATTGCCTGCGTGTTGCCGCAGATGTGCAGTTTGGCCTTTGCGCCCAAGTGGTGGATATGCTGGACCATGCGCCGCTCGCCTTCCCATGCAAACCGGCGGTATAACCCGGGTCCAATCTGCGAACAAAAAGAGTCGCCGATCCCGATGGCGTGTGCGCCGGCCTTTACCTGGTGCGTAATGAAATCCAGCGCACAATCCACAATGATATTCACCGCTTCAACAACAGTGTCCGGGTCATCAATGAAATCCATGGCGGCGCTGGATACGCCGCGCAAATCGGAATATTCGGCCACCGGTCCCTCTACCCAGCCAACGATGAAGTAACGATTGCCCACACGCCGCTTGAACTCGCAGATTTCCTTGATTCGGTTGGCCGGGCGCGGGTGCGCGAGGGTAAGGAAAGGTTTAAGCCGGCCGGCCGCGGCAATGTCAGGCAGATGCCCGCCACGGTCTATCGGCAAATTGTTTTCGGGGTATTCGATCTGCAGTCCGAAAGCCGAGGCCTCACAATAGGCGTCGGACATAACGGTGACCCAGTCGAGGTCGAACTCGTCCGCACATTGGATCATGGCGTCGCACTTCTTCCGGTAGTCCAGGCAAAAGTCCCGGTAGTTCACGCCCGCGTAGCGCGCGGCCCAGCGCATGATGATGGGATGGCAGGGCGGGCGATCGACGGGCTTACCATCCAGAAAATCCAGCGTGCGTTGCAGACCGGTCATGGGACTCCCCCTGATTTCCATATTCATATACGACTACTAAAATCATTATGTAATTCAAATCTTGTTAAAACTTGAAATAAAAGCTATGTTGGAATTTATATCTCATTGGCTGGCAATATTCAATGCTTAACTTGAACTCAATTGATTAAACTCGCCGTCATCTGAATTTTTTGACTTTGGGATAATTATGCAATCCGTATGTTTTTACATCTTTGGCCGGCCAATTTACTGGTACGGCGTTATGATCGCCGCCGCGTTTCTGGCATGCATTACGCACCTTTCCGTGCTGGGCCGCCGGGAAGGCCGATCCTATGCGTTTGTTTCGGATCTCGGGTTCTGGGTCATGGTGTCAGGGATCATCGGCGCGCGCATTGCTTATGTGCTGGCCAATCTCAACTACTTCATTAAAGACTTCGGCCAGATCATCCGCGTGGACCAGGGCGGTCTGATTTACTATGGCGGTTTTATCGGCGCCGCCCTGGTAACCGTGATTTATGCCCGCGTCAAACACGCACCGTTCCGGCCATTCGCGGATTTCGTCATTACGGCCCTGCCACTGGGACAGGCTATTGGCCGGGTCGGATGCTTTTTAAACGGGTGCTGTTACGGAACTCAAGGCGCATGGCCGTGGTGCGTTATCGTTGATGGCGTAGAACGGCACCCCACCCCGCTCTATGAAACTTTTTTCTGCCTGGCGGTTTATGGCATCCTGCTGTGGTATTACCGGCAAAGGCCGCGAAGCGGACGGGTGTTTGCCCTGTACTTGATTCTTTATCCTTTAGGCCGTTTCCTGCTGGAATTCTGGCGCGGCGACGAACGTCTGCACTGGCTGGGAATGAATGTGGCACAGGAAGTCAGCCTGGTCCTGCTGGCAACCGGCATCCTGACCTGGTTCCTGTTGCCTAAATTAAATGCAGAATGCAGAATGTAGAATGCAGAAATCGGAAATCAGCAATCAGCAATCCGAAATCAGCAATCGGGTTTTCATCGTCCCCGGCGACGCGGCCGGCACACGACTGGACATATGGCTGACACGCCAGGCAATCGCCGATCAGGCAATCGCCTGGTCGCGTGCAAGAATTCAGTCCCTGATCCATGACGCTCATGTAACGGTTAACGGCCAGATAATCAAGGAGCATCACAAGGTTCGCCCCGGAGATATCGTTAAGCTTGTGATTCCCCCGCCCGTTACCACCGCGCTGATCCCGGAAGCCATTCCGCTGGATATTCTATACGAGGATGCCGACCTGCTCGTGATTAACAAGCCCGCCGGTTTGGTGGTGCATCCGGCCGCCGGCCACGCTTCCGGCACCCTGGTCAACGCCCTGCTGTATTACTGCGGGAGTCTGACCGCTATCGGCGGCGAACAGCGGCCGGGTATTGTCCACCGCCTGGACCGCGACACCAGCGGGATCATGGTGGTGGCCAAGAGCGATCGCGCATTAGCCGGCCTGATGAACCAGTTCAAACAGCGCACAATCCGCAAGAATTATGTCGCCCTTGTCTGGGGCCACCCAATACCGGCGCGGGGCACCATAGAAACCCTGATCGGCCGCCATCGCGCGGACCGTAAAAAAATGTCGGCCCGGCCCAAAACCGGCCGGGTGGCGGTTACGCATTATGAACTCATGGAATGTTTCGGGGATGTTTCCCTGGTCCGGATCAGGCTGGAAACCGGCCGCACTCACCAGATCCGGGTCCACATGGCGCACCGCGGTTTTCCCGTCGTGGGTGACGCACAGTATGGGGTGCGCGCGCGCCGCGTCCTGCCCGCGTCCATTGGACGGCAGATGCTCCATGCCGAAACGCTTGCCTTCGTGCATCCGGTCACAGGCAAGCCATTGACCTTTACCGCGCCGTGGCCGGCCGATTTACAGGCGCTCGCGGAGGCCCTGCGCAAATCCCTATAAAAATAAACACTGGCGTCCCACAGGGACGCCATGGGCTGTGGACTGTAGGCTGTAGACTGTGGGTCGGAACAGAATAAACACAGATGGGAAAAACCGGAACTACGGTTTTGATAATGGTCCTTCATAGCCCTCGGTTTTATTGGGGTTTTCCCACAGTCAATAGCCCACAGCCCTCAGCCAAAGCATCCTATGGGATGCTACTGAAAAATAAACATGAATGAATCCTTTTCCAATTTGTTGGCGGCTGAGCCGCCCTGGTTCTGGATCGGCGTGGATGCCATCCTGCATGTCGCCGTATTCCTGTTGGTCGTTTACAGTTGCCTTAAAACACGCCGGGAGTCTACATCCGCCCTGCTCTGGATATTTGTCGCCTGGTCATTCCCGCTGGTCGGTCCATTCCTGTATCTGATTTTCGGCATCAACCGCGTGCCGCGCAAGGCCTGGCACAAGCAGATGGCCGATAATGAGTTTCTGTCCGAACGAATGTCGCGCGAGGACGAATCCCTGCCGCTGGTTTACTGGCGCGCCGTCCATGAGTCCCTGGCGGCCGAACCGGCCGACCCGGCCGCGCAATCCCTGAACAACACTTTGAACTCCATTCTTTCCGATTATCCGCTTTTGGGCGGCAACGCGATTGAACCGCTGGTGGATGGCGACGCTGTCTATCCCAAAATGCTGGATGCCATCCGCCACGCACAGCACCATGTCCACCTGCAAACCTTCATCGTCGGGAACGACGCCATCAGCCGCGAGTTTCTGGACCTGCTCGCGGAAAAGGCCCGGCAAGGCGTGGCCGTGCGGTTTATGTTCGACAGCTTCGGTTCCACGGGCGCGGTTTTCAGCCCGCTCTTCCTGCGGTATCGCCATGTGCCAAACATGCAGATAGTCGGCTGGACCCAGGCCAACCTGTTAAAGCGTTTGGTTCAGTTTAACCTCCGCAATCACCGCAAAATCATGGTGGTAGACGGCGAGATGGCGTTCATGGGCGGCATCAATCTGCGCCAGGAAAACCTGTCCCGGCCCGGCAACTGCCGGGCTATTCGCGATTATCACGTCGCCGTGCGCGGGCCGATTGTCCAGGAACTTCAGTATTCCTTCCTGCGCGACTGGTATTTCATGACCGACGATGACCCCGCTGTTTTGCTTCAGCAAGCTCATTTCCCGCATTTGCCGGCAGTAGGCCCGGCCATGGTCCGCGCGGCCAACAGCGGTCCGACGCCGGACGGGATGGAAGTGATTGCCCGAGTATTTTTCGAATGCCTGGTGGCGGCCCGGCGGCAACTGTTCATGGTAACCCCCTACTTCGTGCCGCCGCGCGACATTCTCCAGGCGCTATGTTCCGCCGCCCGACGCGGCGTGGATGTCCGGCTGGTTGTCCCGCAGAAAAACAATCACTTGTATGCGGGACTTGCAGGTCAATCCTTATACGAGGATGTCTTGAAGGCGGGCGGACGGATTTTCGAGCGGCATGATCCATTCATGCACGCCAAGGCCCTGATTGTGGACGACATGCTGGCGATGGTCGGCAGTGCCAATCTGGATGTGCGCAGTTTGCGGTTGAATTACGAAAGCAACCTGATTGTGTTTGATCCCGGCTATATCAACGCCCTGAAAAAGATCGTGCTGAACGAACAGTCCCAGAGCGATGAGCTGGACCTGGACACTTGGCAGGAGCGTCCCGCATCGCATCGCCTGCTGGAAAATGCCTGCTACCTGTTAATGCCGATGTTATGAAGACCAACTTCCGCGCAACTCCTTGAGCGAAGCGGGGGCTATCTTCGCCGGTCAGTCGTCCTTCATCCGGCATCCATTTTCCTCTGCCTGATGTTCGAACCGGCAAATACCGCGTTTGGACTGTTCCACAAATTCACAAAATTCCATAACCACCCCAGACGGCGATTCGGCCCGGATTTGGGCTATGGCCTGACTCACATTCAGGCCAGACTGGTAGAGTGTGCGAAAGGCACGCTTGATGGCCAGCCGATCCGGCGCACCATACCCAGCGCGCCGCAAGCCAACCACGTTCAAGCCCGCAATCATATTCACCCTGGAACTCCTTGCCGTGCAAAAAGGCGGCAAATCCTTGCTGATCGCACTATTGCCGGACATCATGGCCAGTTGGCCGACGCGGCAGAACTGATGAACCACCGCATTGCCGCTGATAAAGGCGCGGTCACCCACCTCGACATATCCGGCCAGAAGCGCGCCATTCGCCAGGATGACCTGACGACCCAACCGCACATTATGGGCCAGATGACTGTTCGCCATCAGGTAACACCCCGCGCCCACCGTAGTTTCCGTTTCCGGTTTGGTGCCCCGATGGATCGTAACTCCCTCGCGGATGGTGCAATCAGCACCTATGCGGACATAACTGACAACATCCGTCTTGAAGGCCATATCCTGCGGCAGGTCGCCCAAGACCGCGTGGGCATGGATCGTGCATCCGGCCCCAAGCGTGGTATAAGGAAGTATCACCACGTGCGGCCCGATATGCACGTTGTCACCGATCTTTACATCCGCATCAATAACGCAAAAAGGACCGATTGTGACGTTAAGACCCAGTTCAACCTTGGAATTAACAATTGCCGTCGGATGAATATTCATGGCTCTTCTCTTGAATGGTTAATGGGGGATGGATAATGGTCGATGGTCGATGTTCTTTGTTCTTCGTTCCTCGTTCTGACCGCTGATCTCTGATCTCTGACTTCTGACTCCGTCTGTCGTCGCCCGCCACGGGGGTCGGCCCATGCGCCTGCCAACACGCGCGCACGGCGCCGGCGATATCGGCTGTCGTCATCGCGGCATCCACGGCCAGCCATTCCACATTGCATTGATGGCGGAACCAAGTCATCTGGCGCTTAGCCAATTGCCGTGTGCGCGCCACGGTTTTGGCCATGGCCTCCGCCAAGGAACACCGTGCGCGTAAATAGGCCGCCGCCTCCGCATAGCCGATCGCCAATCGGGCCGTCGGCGCTTGCTCAAACCCAGCCTGCAGGAGCAGTTCGACTTCGGTCAGCAGGCCGCCCGCAAACATGGCCTGAACCCGGACTTGAATGCGATCATAAAGCTGGGAAAGGCTCCACATCAAGCCCGGAATTGGCGGACTATCCCGGGCTGTCCGCCAATTCCCGGCTGTTGGCGCTTCGCCGCCCAGCGCCGTTTCCAGCGCGCGCATCAGCCGGCGTGGATTTTTTGGATCGGCCAGTGATGCATACCGCTCCGGATCAACCTGACCAAGCCATGTCTGGAGCGCGCCGACACCATCCGCCGCCAAGCGTTGCTCGGCCTCCGAGCGGATCGCTGACTGCATCGGCGTGCAAGTTGAGATCCCATCCATCAGGCACTTGATGTAAAGGCCCGTGCCGCCCACTACAATCAGCGGCGGCAATCGCCGCGCGGCGGCATCCTGAAACGCTTGCAGGGCCGCTGACCGCCAGGCGCCGACGCTGAAAAGTTCGCGGGGCTTGACCAGATCAAGGCCATAATAACGCACCCGCGCGCGTTCAGCCGCAGTCGGTTTGGCGACGCCGATATTCATCCCGTTGTAAACCAGCATGGCATCGGCGGACAGAATAGCGCTCGCCGTCTGCTCGGCAATATATTGACCCACGGCGGATTTACCGGAAGCGGTCGGACCAACAAGAAACCAGGCCCGTAAATCAGACGTTGGGATTTGAGCCCGCATGCGCCTCCCGGCTGTCAAACTCTGCAACCGGCTCGCTTTTCGGCAGGCAACGAGCGGACATCCACACGGTCGCAACGGCATAAATGCCGACACCGACACAGATGGCGGCATCCGCCAGGTTGAAACACGGCCAGTGATTGGCCGCCCAGTGGAAATCAAGAAAATCGGTGACCCACCCCAACTTGATGCGGTCAATCAAATTGCCGACAATACCGCCGATCAGGCATCCGATGGCCAGGCGATGAACGCGGCGATCATCCACCAACCAGCGATAGAAGACGGCCATCAGAATCAGCACAAGGAACGAGAGCAGTACCAGCCACTCATTTTGATGCTGAAGAATACCCCAAACGGCGCCGGTATTACGCAGATAAGTTAGATTAAAATAACCCGGAATAACACTCCAGGATTCACCCAGTGAAAACCGCCGCAGAATCAGCAGTTTGAACCACTGATCCAGGACGACAATCGCGAAACTCAGGGATAATACCCGCATCATTCCTCTTCAACCGCCGTTTCCAGGACTGTTTTGTCGGCATTTGGAAACAAGGCGGCGGTCTCGAAAGAACGGAATTTTTTGCGGCCGGTTTCCAATTTCGATTGACAGCCCACGCACATCCGCGAGTAAGGCAACGCGAGCATGCGCGCTTTTTCAATCGGCCCCCCGCAGTTTTCACAGGCGCCATATGTCCCGATCTTGATCCGGTTCAAAGCTTCGTCAATTTCAAAGACAATATCCTGTTCCAAACTGACCCGGTTGAGCGCGAAATCACGGTCAAAATTGTCGGTGCCCTGCTCCTCGGAGCGGAAATCCACTTCGGCATCCTTCTGGGTGCGGCTAAGATTATCGGCCGCCAGGAAATTAATCTGGCCAGTGATTCGTTCACGCAGGCGCACGAGCTTCTCGCGCAACTCACGCTTCATATCAGCGCTGAGATGCTTGTTGCCTTTACCTATCATCGCGGCCAATTTTTCCATTACTACCGGAGGCGGCGACTGAAAGCGTGCTTTGGCACGGACTGCGGACTTTTTAACGACGGCCGGTTTCTTTGTTGATTTCGCCTTGGTTCCAGGTTTGGCGCCGGACTTTTTGGAAATTGATTTCTTGAGCTTTTTAATTGCTTTTTTGACTTTTGCCATGATTCACCTCCTAAGCCGCGCCTGGCGCGGCTGGCTTAAAAAACACATCCCTTATCCCCGGAAACATGTGATGGTAACATTTTTCAAAAGCCTGTCAAGAGAGCGAAAAATCCTGTCAAAGCTTATTAGAAATGTCCCCATTTTCGACTCATTAGAAATGTCCCCTTTTTGTTGTTGGTATCTTGTTGCGTTAGCTCGGGTTCCGCCCCCCGAGAATGGGCTTATATAGCTCGTCGGAGGGGGGCGGAATCCG
>JBDRJR010000140.1:0-4355 GCA_043814705.1 Verrucomicrobiota bacterium
CGGATTCCGCCCCCCTCCGACGAGCTATATAAGCCCATTCTCGGGGGGCGGAACCCGAGCTAACGCAACAAGATACCAACAACAAAAAGGGGACATTTCTAATGAGTCGAAAATGGGGACATTTCTAATAAGCTTTGACAGCGTTGGGAAAATACTTGCCAAGCGGAAGTATTCGTATTATTAAAGCATTCCTCGGGTAATAAACCGACAACCAAAACAGGGGCGACATCATGTATTCTGCGGCAGATTTGCGCAAGGGATTGCGCGTTGAGATTGACGGCGCACCGTTCGTCATTACCGATTTCAATTTTGTGAAACCGGGCAAGGGTGCCTCCATTTATAACTGCCGGCTGAAAAACATGATCACGGGCGCCACGCTGACGCGCAGTTACCGGTCCAACGACCTGCTGGAGGAGCCCAAACTGGAAGAGCGCACCATGCGCTATTCCTACAAGGATGGCGACGAATATGTGTTCCTTGACAAGAATTTCGAGCAGTTGACTGTCCGGGCGGAGGTGCTGGGCGATAGCCGCTTTTTCCTGGTTGAAGATATCGAGGTTGATATCCTGATCCACAACGATGCGCCCATCGGCGTGGAACTGCCGACGTTCGTTGAAAAAACCATTGTCGAAACGGAGCCTGGCGCACGTGGCAATACCGCCACTAACGTTCTCAAGCCCGCCAAGATCGAGGGCGGCTACGAAATCCAGGTGCCGCTCTTCATCAATCAGGGCGATGTTATCCGCATTGATACGCGCACGGGCGGCTATAGTGATCGCGTGCGCACGGCCTAAATCGGTATGGGCGTAAGGGTGTATGGGAGTAAAGAAGTAGGAAATCGACTCTGTACGCCCATACTCCATTACACCCATACGCCCATACTTTGATTACTGTGTCCACTGATTCTCCATTATCCCGGTTCGAACCCGTGCTGGCCCTGCGCGCCCGCATCCTGCGGGCCATCCGTCAGTTTTTTGACGCGCGGGGCTTCCTGGAGGTGACAACACCGGTCCTGATCGAGACGCCCGCCTTGGAACTGCATATTGATGCCATACCCGCGGGCAATGCCTGGCTACGCACTTCGCCGGAATTGCACATGAAGCAACTGCTGACTGCCGGCTGTAAGCGCATATATCAGCTCGGACCCTGCTTCCGGCAGGGCGAACGCGGCGATAAACACAACCCCGAATTCACCCTGCTGGAGTGGTACCGCATCAATGCTGATTACCGCGATATCCTGGCGGAGACCAAGGCGCTCATCGCGGCCGTGGCCGAGGCGGCGCTGGGCCGCACCTGGATAAACTTCTCCCAAACCCGCATTGAATTGATGCCCATCTGGGAAGTTGTGACCGTGGCTGAAGTGTTCCGGACCTTTGCCGGCTGGAATCCGGTCGAGCATTTTGACGCCGAACGCTTCGATCGGGATCTGGTCAACAAGGTCGAACCGAATTTGCCGGCCGCCTGCCCCGTGGTGCTGATGGATTATCCCTCGGCCGTGGCGGCGCTGGCGCGCCTTAAACCGGAAGACCCGCGCGTGGCCGAACGTTGGGAACTGTATATCGGCGGGCTCGAGATCGCCAATGCGTTCAGCGAACTCACCGACTCGGCGGAACAGCGCGCGCGGTTCGAAGCCTGCGCCGCTGAGCGCCGCGCCCTGGGACGCCCCGTCTATCCGCTGGACAAAAATTTCCTGGCGGCCCTCGAAGCGGGACTGCCGCCTTCGACCGGCATTGCGCTTGGCGTGGACCGGCTGGTCATGCTGTTGGCCGGCGCCGCTTCCCTGGATGACGTCCTGCCGTTCCGGGAATCTTGAAGAAAATCGGGTTGCTCCACGCCATTTTTCCCGAGGCACCGATTAATTCAATCCGGGCATAAGTATTGCCTTGGGGAACAGTCCATAGCGCTTGTTTCAGCCGTGGCGTGGCCGCAAAGATACTGCATCCGTTTGACCGGTTGGCAATAAAATTAATGCGCATGACCGGCGAACAGACGACTTTTATTTCCCGGCCGCAAATGGCGATGGTTTTGAATTCCGGCCCCTGCGTGGAATAAAAACTTCCGTTGCGGATAGCCGCCAGAATGGCCGCAGGGGTGCAAGTTCCGGCCTTGACCATGATCCAGCCGCCGGCAATATCGGAACGCGAGTGTGCATCGTCAACTGCGAAGCCTAACATACGGTGCCCGGCATCCAGCAAATCATCCCAGTGGATGGACGAATATCCCCTGGCAATTGTCCGGTCACATATGGTGTTATAAACCTCCAACCCCGGACAAGTTAAACCGCCCTGATAAACATGCTTTTGACTGGGCGTGCCGCACCAGTAAGGATGCGCCTGAACTATAAATACGCCTTCCCGCCGGGCCCGCGCAAGTATTTGCATAGGAGAATGAAATGATCCCGAAGGCCATTCTTTTTTCAGTCCCAGGCAGACAAAATGATAACCATAGCCTTTATACGAAAAGGCTATTTCTTCGGCCGGGATCAAAAGCGGTTTTCGGATTGCTTTATCCGGCACGGTTAGTTTGTCGTGGTCGGTAAGAAACACAAAATCATAACCATGCCGTTGGTATTCCGACGCTATTTCCGCGGGCGTGCAAGCCCCGTCGGAATTGGTGGTATGGGTATGGGTGTTGCCTTTGAGCCAGACTCCCTTGGCGTTCCACAGGTTGCCGTCAGTCTTCATGATTTCCTTTCGGATGGGTTTGTTTCAGCAGATAAATCACCAGGAGTTCGGCGGTTGTCGAGGATATGTTTCGGGGCGTATGCGGTAAATGCCCGTCGAAATAAAATGCGTCACCCGCGGAAAGCTTGATCGTTTCATTTCCGACCTGGAACATGATTTTGCCTTTCAGCATGAAAATAAATTCACAGCCATCCGTTGAAACCGGTTTGCGCTTTGCGCCGGGTTCAAGCGTTAATACGACGGATTCAAATCCGATAGCCCCGAACGCATTGGCGATCAGCGCGGCATAATGGAAGCCGCGCGATTTTTCCCTTTTAAACGGCAACCGGTCCGCCGCACTCACAAATTGGCCGGATGCTTGTGCTTCCATACCGATGCCTTGCACAAGATCCTCGAGTTGCAGGTTCAGGCTCCGCGCGATGGCGGCGAGCACCGGCAGGGAGGGCAGGGTCCGGAAGTTTTCAATTTTTGACAGCAGTCCCTTGGAAAGGCCCGTATGCCGCGCAATATCAGACAGGGTTAATTCCCGTTTCCGCCTGGCCTGACGGATATTCAGTCCGATCTTGAAAAGTGAATGGTCCGTTGCAATGTTTTTACGCATCAGCGCTTCACTCCCATAAGCAATATACAAACCATGGCAAGCGCGATTCCCATACATTTTCGTGAAGTCAGCGGCTCTTTGATGAAAACTATGCCGGCCAGGGCCGTCAAGGCGAAACTCATTTGTGTCACCGGTAAAACGAGGCTCGCGTCGCCGCATTTCAAAGCCAGCATCATAAACAAGACAATGCCGCAAACCAGCACTCCCGAAAGTGCGCCATAGGCCATTATGGATGGAGGCACGCGCCACCTTTCCCGATCTATCAGGAAATGACAAATAATGCCGCCGATAACCCAGGCAACCCCGTTGAGAGTTATGAGCCCGTAACCATTGGCCCCGTTTAAGAGACCGGCCTTGTAACAAAGCCCCATGCCGGCGCGTAAAAGACTTGCCAGGACAATCAGCACAACTGCCGCCGAGACGAACGATTTGGACACCGCTTTCCCGGCGGGCCACGAAAAAAGGACTACGGCCACCACGCCCGATGCGATTGCCGCCAAACGCGACGTGGTTACCGGTTCTTTGAAGAGCAGAAATGCCAGCAGGGCGGCCGGCACCAGGTTTAAACGAAAAATAGTGGCACAAACTCCCATGTCCCCTTTGATCAGCGCTTTCACAAACAATATATTGGCGATAATTGAAAATATTCCGCATAAAATTCCCCATGGGAGGGTGTTACGATCCAACAGGCAGTTCCGGTCAGGGAGGCAGGCGCCAAAGACTAAAACCACGACAACACCAATCAAGGCCATGTAGGCGCCAACCGATTCACCGCGGCGGGCGTAAAGTTTGAAAACAAAATCGTTCGCCGCCGCGCAACCCATGCTGGCTAATGCCCAAAAAAGCGTTTGCATATAATCCGCTATCCTCCGGTTGATTGCCAAAACAATAATCTGCCATAAGTTTCATATAAGTCAACAATATTTACTACCTTAATTTTGCACGAACATCAGCGTTATGATGGTTTTTATTCAATAAAAATGGCGTGTAAATTATTTTTTGCACCACTTTCCCTTTTAACCCAACGGGGTATGAAGGAATTCTGCAAAAACGCTGACGTTCGCCTGAAG
>JBDRJR010000141.1:0-4219 GCA_043814705.1 Verrucomicrobiota bacterium
TGTGGGTCGGAACAGAATAAACACAGATGGGAAAAACCGGAACTGCGGTTTTGATAATGGTCCTTCATAGCCCTCGGTTTTATTGGGGTTTTCCCACAGTCAATAGCCCACAGCCCTCAGCCAAAGCATCCTATGGGATGCTACTGGATCTGGCTAATCGTTAAAAGCGGTAAACGGCGCTTGCGGTGCGCGGGGGGCGTGTTTTTCGCAGGCTTTCAGGAAAGCAATTCCGTCCTTCAGTTCTTCGGCGCAGGATTCATCCGGTTTGAAAAACTCCTCGCAGGAAATCCAACCCCGATACGATCCAAGCGCAAGCGCATAAAAAACTTCCAGCCAATCCACGATTCCGTAAGGAAGACGACAAGTTTTAAATTCCCATTTTGCCCTTGGCACCGGTCTTTCCGTAAATTGACCGGTAAACGCACATATGACATTTTTGGCGTGAACATACGCCAGGTAGTCGCCGAGAACTTCCACCTCGCTCCGGGGGCGCATGTTGCCCTCAATGATTGTGTTTGCCGGGTCGTAAATCACGCCGATATATTGAGGATCAAAACCCTGCATCACGTTGGCGGCCGCCAAAGCGGAAGCCGTGAGCGCGCCGGAATGCAGTTCCATCACGAAACGAATGCCGTATGTTTTGCCAAGTTCCATGAGATGCGGCATGCTGTCACGCGCTAATTTGAAAATCTCCGGATATGTGCGCCCCTGACGCAACGACTCGTCATAGTTCCATGCAATCCATGGATGGGCCACTCGCAAAGAATGTCCTTGCACGGACGCAACAAGTTCGGCCCAACGCGTCATCTCGTCGCGTTTCCACATCTTGCCGCCGTTGATATATCCGACAACCTCCAATCCACAATCCCGCGTGACACGGGCCATCTCGCCAATGACGCTTTTAACGCTGTCCAATGCCGGCAAACCCCATTCAATGCCGTCCAGTTTCAGATCGGCCGCCAAGTCAACAATTTGCGGTATGCGCAGTTTTTTCAAACCATTGGTATTGACCGCATACTTGCATGTTTCGTCTTTTCCGCGGATGCTGGTGCGCATTACGCGGTCCCCGGGCGTGACAGGATTTCCGATCGTCATGATTTTCTCCCATTAATTTGTTTTGGCGCAACCTCACGGCCAATGACTGCCGCCGACGAGGCAAGCAATAATTAAATCGCGGGCGTCAGATGTCAAGAACGATTGCGACGCCCGGCAATTGAATTCTCAATTGCTTTTAAATATAATTGAGTTTATTTTTTAAATTGATTATAATGATTTGCAAAAGCCGATTGAAATCGGCGCATTTTAATTTTATTTTATGATGAAACCTGACAGCCATCCCGCTCGATTGCATCTCAAGCTATTGCTCATGGCGCTCATCAGTTGTTATTCCGACGCGCCGGCATTTGCCCTGGATGCGTCCGAACGGGCCTTCATCTGGAATGAGGGTCAGGCGCGCATGGCCTCTGCCCGCACGCCGGATGCCTACCTGCGCGCCGCGCAGACTTATCAGAAACTGGTCGACGACGGCGTGCGCAACGGCCCCTTGTTTTATAACCTGGGCACGGCCCTCCTGCAGGCCGGACAAATTGATTCGGCGATTGACGCCTTCCAGCGCGCCGAGCAGTTCTTAGGCGCCCAAAGCAATATCCGCCAGAACCTTAAAATCGCCATGGCGCGCAAGGCCGATAATGAAACGGCCACGTGGCCCTGGTACCGGCTGGTGCTGTTTTGGCATTTCTATCTGCCCGCCGCTACGCGTATGCTGGTGGCCGCGCTCGCGTTTTTTATCTTCTGGTCGGCATTGACCCTGCGGCTGGTGGGTATTCAACGTAGCGGGGTAAATGCCGTCCTGATCCTGGCCGCCATTACCGTGATCCTGTTCGGATCAAGCGTGGCCGTTTCGTGGCACCAGGCAACCACGGCAAGCGGTTACCAACCGATCCAGACACCAATGGCAAGTAAATAGAGGCTTTTTGTAGATTTATGTATAAGAATTTCAATCCCGCATCCATGATTGGAGACGCCACGCCCTCGTGGCGCGGTCAGTCGTTCCGTTTCGTCTTTACCAGCGCCGAATAAGATGCTATATTTAAAATGTTATGCAAACGGAACTTGCCTTAACTACGGCCATGACCCAAGCGGAATTGGTGATCCAAATTCGCCGTTTGTTTTGGGATCGGCCTCTCAAGGCAATTGATATTGACGCCTATCCCCAATGGGTAATTAAACGCGTGCTTGACTATGGCGATTTGCCGGATGTCCAGGCGGTCTTGCGTTATTTCGGACGGAATCGCTTTTTTGCCTTGGTAGACGGGATTCGTTTTGACTCCATTCGAGCGGAGCGCTTCTGGCAACAACTCATGACTAACGAAGGATTGACTTCATGCACGCAGAAACCATGCCTCCGGGAAGCCGACAAACTCTGGATTGGTTAGCCCGTCAAAGCGCACCCGCCCTCCGGGATTGGATGTTAGCCGGCGGCACGGGCTTGGCCCTCCAGATCGGCCATCGTATTTCAGAGGACTTCGACTTTTTCAGGACGGATGCCATGGACGTGCGCACGCTCCATGACATATTCAAAGCATATGGGACGTATGAAACCCTGCAGGAAGCCGAGCATACGCTGACGGTCCGTCTGGGTCAAACCAAGCTTTCATTTTTTTGCGTCCGCGATCCGTTTCTGTTCAGCGGCTGGCCCTATCGGTTTTTCACGATTGCGGACATAACCGACATCGCCCTGATGAAAATCGCCGCCATCGCAGGTCGTGGCGGTCGCAAGGATTTTATAGACCTTTTTTTCATTCTCTCCGGTTCGCTTTCCCTGCGCCAAAGCTTGGAACTCACCACAAAAAAATACGGAGCAAGCCGCGCCAATCGCTACCACTTTCTGAAAAGCCTCACTTATTTTGACGATGCCGAACAGGAACCTATGCCGCAAATGCTTCGTACTATAGATTGGGACGCCTGTAAACGGTTTTTTATTCAAGCGGCGCGGGATCTGACCCTGTAACTCGAATCCTGGGGACAAGCATATTTCCGTATCTGTCATCATCAATGACCGACCGCCCGTTGAGACGCCGACGGGGCGATCCCTGCTGGCCACACTGAAGGAGCAGGCCGTCTTCGTGCCTTCCGCCTGCGGCGGACATGGAATGTGCGGCCTGTGCCGGGTTAAGGTGCTTGCGGGCGCCGGACCATTTACAGACCGGGAAGAGGCGCTCCTGAGCGCGGCCGATCGCTTGGACGGCATGCGTCTGGCCTGCCAGGTTCCGGTGAAACGTGATCTGCGGATTGCCATTCCTGATGATTTTTTTCATGCGCGCGAATACAAGGCTGAAGTCATTGCCCTCCGGAATCTAACGCCGGATATCCGCGAAATTACGCTCCAGCTCAGATCGCCGCCAGTCATGGATTTCAAGGCGGGGCAATATATCCAATTGCGCATACCGCCCTACGAACAGTCGCGCCGCACAATCTACCGCGCTTATTCCATTGCCTCGCCCCCCGCGGCGCGCGGCCGGCTGGAACTGGAAATTCGTCAAGTCCTGAACGGCGTGGGCACAACTTATATTTTCAACCATCTGCAACCGCATACCACCATGGTTTTCAACGGTCCCTATGGTAATTTTTATCTGCGCGAAAATGAACGCGCCATCATCATGATTGCCGGCGGATCAGGCATGGCGCCTATGAAAGCCATGCTGGGCGATATGCAGGCGCGGCCGATTCGCCGCAACGTCCGCTATTTTTTCGGCGCGCGCACCCGGCGCGATCTTTTCCTGATGCCTGAAATGCAGGCGCTGGAGCAAAGTTTGCCGGATTTCAGGTTCATTCCCGCGCTTTCCAATCCATTGCCGGAGGACCGGTGGACCGGCGCAACGGGACTGATTACGGAAGTGCTGGACCGGCATCTTGAAAACCTGTATCCCGGGGAAGCTTATCTCTGCGGTAGCCCGGCCATGATCCAGGCCTGTATAAAGATACTCCATAAAAAAGGCGTCGCCCAGGATCGCATATTTTATGACACGTTCGCGTGATTTTGAACTCAAGCAATGAATTAGGCCCGGCAGTTGCCGGGCAACTTTGACAAAACGATTAGCCACAAAAATGCACAAGATTCACAAATATGATAAATTCAGTAGCATCCCATAGGATGCTTTGGCTGAGGGCTGTGGGCTATTGACTGTGGGAAAACCCCAATAAAACCGAGGGCCATGAA
>JBDRJR010000142.1:0-27540 GCA_043814705.1 Verrucomicrobiota bacterium
CAGAATAAACACAGATGGGAAAAACCGGAACTGCGGTTTTGATAATGGTCCTTCATAGCCCTCGGTTTTATTGGGGTTTTCCCACAGTCAATAGCCCACAGCCCTCAGCCAAAGCATCCTATGGGATGCTACTGAAATAAACCCTTGATTGGGCGCCATGGCGTCTCCAATTCGAGCGTATAAATATTGATTATTGTCACCGTCGTCTGTCGCCTGCCCGCCGTAGCGGCTCCATGCTCCACGCTTCACGCTTGACGTGCATCGCGCCAGCCGGCTTGCAGATCATAGTGCGGCACAAATCCCAATTCGTCCTGGATGCGTTGCCCTTCCACGGCAATATCTTCGGTGTATTTATCAAGCGTTGCCCGGCTGATGGGAGCCCGGCGACCAATCAGCCGCAGGCCATCCTCAACCATACCGGCCGCGATCCGGGCCGGGCCAACCGGTATGAAAAACCCCGGCGGCTTGCGCCCCAGGGCCGCGCAAATTATCGTTATAATCTCACTCAGCGTGTGGAACTGACCGTCGGTTACGTTAAAGATTTTACCGGCCGCCGCCGGATGCCGGACAGCCAGCGCAACCGCGCGGGCCACATCCTTATCATAAACTAATGTGCGTCGGTTTTGCCCGATGCCGATCGGGATAAATCGGCCCCGCGCCAGCGACCGCAAAAGCCGCTGGTAGTTGCCCTTGATGCGCGCGCCATATACCGCGCCAAAACGCAGGACCGTCCCAATCGGCCGGCCATCTGCGTTTCTGGCACTCAAGACTATTTTTTCGGCGGCAAGCTTGGTCTGGGCGTAAAAGGTATCCGGATGGGGAATCGAATCCTCATTGAGAATTTGTCCGTCCGATGGACCATAGACCGCAATCGTGCTGGCAAGCACAACTCGCTTGACACCTGCCTTGATCGCCGCCTCAACAACATTAGCAGTGCCGCCGACATTGATCCGTTCATATTTCTCGCGCAGTTCCGGCGGGGGATTGACGATATGCAAAAGCGCCGCCAGATGCACGACCGCATCCACGCCCTGCATGGCGGATTGAACCGCCGCCGGATCAGTAACATCACCGACCAGTGCTTGAACGCCGCCGTCTGGCGTCCCTGCTTCGTCCCGATCGCAAAGCGCACCGGGACTTTGCAGGGCAAGCCGGCGTCCGGCGTCCGGCGTCTGTATTCCGCCCTCCGGCTTATCCATGGAAAACGTACGGATAGTATGGCCCGCCTTACACAAAGCCTGCACGACACACGGCCCCACCGCGCCACTCGCCCCGGTAACCAAAACGGTTGCGCCTTTGGAAATACTCATGTTACAAACTTATTTGCTATTTTGAGTGACTCTGGATCTTTTTAAAATAATCCCATGATTCGGATGCCACTTAACAGGGAGTTTCGTTTTCCTCATCCAAAAGCCACTTATAAACAGACCTTACCGTAATCACCTTGCCCCCGATGACGATCTCTTCTTCGCTATCCTCTGTCAAAATAAGCGCTTTTTTCAACCTTAGCTCCTTCATGGCTTTCACCAGCGCGGCAATTTCTCTTTGTCTGGTTTTTTCATGATTCAAATGATCCGCAACCTGGATCAGCCTCAAATCCTTCCGGCCGACCTTAACCAGGAAATCCACTTCCAAGTTGTTGGCGGTCTTATAATAATAGATCTCCGAAAACTTACGCCTGAGCTCGAGGAACACCAGATTTTCCAGGAACTTGCCCCTATTCTTGGAAAACTGAAACGCCACCGAGTCCGCCAACCCATTGTCGATGCAATAGATCTTTTTAAGGGCTACAAACTGCTCCTTGAGCGAATAGGAAAACTTGCCGACAAGAAATATCAAATAGCTGTTCTCCAAATAATCCGCGTAACTCTTGATGGTATTCATACTGCCAACGCCCAGGACATTCTTCAGATTATTATAAGAAAATGTCCCGCCTATATTGCTCAAGAGGTACAGCCCGAGCTCCCGCAACGGCTTCACCTGCTTGATGCCATAGCGCGCTACGATGTCCCGATAAAGAATGTCCTCGTAAACACGCTTTAACAGCGATACCTCCCGATACTTCAAATATTCGGGCATCCCGCCATGCCGGAGATATTCATCAAAATGCCTCTTTATGGCGGATCGCTCCGTGGTCAAAGACAGACTGTTTCTGGATAAAGAAACTCCTTGAAACGCCAGATACTCCTTGAACGAGAATGGAAACAATTCCACGCTTACGTTCCTGCCGGTCAATTTTGCGCCGAACTCTTTGCTGAGCAACGACGCATTGGAGCCAGTAATAAAGAATTTACACCCCTTGCCCTGCATCCGGCGCACAAACATTTCCCATTGAGGAACGTTCTGAACTTCATCGAAGAAAAATATCTTCCGCTCCCCGTACAACTCGAGAAACACCTCGTAGAGGCGATTAAAATCCTCTACGCCAAAATCCACGAGACGTTCATCCTCAAAATTCAAGTAATAAACGCCTTTACGATAGACCCGGCCGATCACCTGGTCCAACAACGTCGACTTGCCGCAGCGACGCACCCCAGAAACCACCACCGCGTGAGGCAAAGAGGCATGGCGCAAAGCCACGCTCAGCAACGCCCTGGGGATACCGGTATCGATAGCCTGACGGTCTTTTTCCTGCTCCAGGACAATTTCTTTCAACAAATTATTCTGCATCTAACCCTCCATGCTCAATGTAAATGAGAATATATGATATCTAACTCTCATTGTCAATGAGAACTATAAATCAGGACTAATTGCTGGCGGAGCCGCGAACGGAAGGATTATATTGACTCGCCGCCCAATTCCCCCGCTTCAGACCAGTCGTCCGCCGTCCCTGCTTCGTCCCGATCGCGAAGCGCACCGGGACTTTGCAGGGCAAGCCGGCGTCCTCTTCCCCGCTCCACGCCTTACGCTCCACGTCCTGTGTCGGAGGAAGCGCTCACATCGCGCGCTTATTCGCTATTGTTAGGACTGACCCCCGGTCTTGGAGACCCCCGGTCTTGGAAATGCTATCAAAGAGAAATAATCCGCGCTCCGCGCGGAAGGGGGGGCATTATGTCTATTGACACCGCGCCTTTGATGAGTGACCCCATGCTTCCCTAAAAAAACAGTTGCCATTAAACATAAGCAAAGGCTATACTGCCGTTATGAAATACATGATCGTCATACATGAGGATATTAACGGCGGATACTGGGCTGAAGCCCCGGAGCTTCCCGGCTGCGTATCGCAGGGCAAAACGCTTGATGAACTCAAGGCCAACATGCGCGAGGCCATTGAAGGCTATCTGGAAGTCATGCAGGAGGAAGGTAAAAAGCCTGAAACCAGCGTGAAACTTGATGAGGTGCTGGTGTGAGCCGTGCCTATTCTGGAAAGGACATGTGCCGCTTGCTTGAACATCAGGGGTGGTCCTTGCGCCGGATAAAAGGCAGTCATCATATCTACTCGAAACCTGGCGAACGCTGGATAATAACCGTGCCGGTGCACGGCAATCAAAGCCTGAAACCGGGCTTATGCCGCGCAATATTGAAAATGGCCGGAATCGAAGAATAAAGCCGTGTTCTTTAGTTAACCTAACGGTTAAACGTTTTGATTCCGGTTGAACGTAATTAAGCTTGTCCGGCTTTCAGCGGGATCGGGATCGGACGGAACAAGCAACGGAATCCGTTCAACGTGCGGGCAAACGAAACGCTATCAAAAAGAAAAAATCCGCGTTCCGCGCGGAAGGGGGGCGCTATGCCTATTGACACCACGCCTTTGATGAGTGACCTCTCGTTTTCCCTACTTGATTTGTTGAATGTCGAGCCCTGACCCCTATTGCCTAACGGATTATAGTTCGTCAATTATAACGACCCGGGGCGCATGAATCTTGCGCCATGCCCGGTCATTGGTCAGCACAAAATCCGCGCCGCAAACCAGCGCGGTGGCCAATTGAATGGCATCGGGGGTCCGCAATCCTTCGTGCGCACGGAATCGAATTGCGGCTTCAGCGACAGGTACGGTAAGAGAATAAATACTCAGTTGCTCCGAATTGGTCAAAAACTCCCGATATCTGGCCGCCAATTTGGCCTGTCCCTGTTTTTCCGGCAACGACAGGATTTCGATATACGTTATCATCGAGGTCACAAGCATAATATCCAGCCTCGTCACCACATTAAAAAATTCGGTCAGATTTTCAATGTAGCGGTCGTTTTCCTCGATAAAATAAATTAACGGCGCCGTGTCAATGAACACGGTTTGCCCTGATTGTAGCTTTACGCCCATTGCTTGCGCTCCCCTTCCACATAGGCATCCGCGCCGACCGAGCGCCACAGCGCCTTGCCCATGCCGCGAATTTTACGTAAATCTAATTTTTCGGCGGGTTGCCGGACTGCAGGCGACAAATCCGTCAATCGGGCAATCCGTTTCCCGGCTCGCTCAATCAGCACATCTTTACCTGTCAGCGTGACGATATTAAGCAGTCGCCCAAAATTACGCCTGGCGTATACGGCGGAAACAATCGTTGCCATAATCCCCCTCCTCCTTTTTTATTCGGAATCAATCAATGCAATCATATCAATCGATATGATTATGTCAATATTAATCTTCACGTCGCACAGCACCTTGGTGATGAAATAGTTTGGCGGCTTGAAGCCGTTGTCACGTCGTCCGTCGTCTGGCGCCTGCCCTGCGTAGCTCCCCGCGTGCCAATCCATGGCTCCCGGAGCAGCGGATGGAGCGAAGCAGGGTTCTCTTCCGCCGTCCGTCATCCGGGCAGGCCCCCGCTCCCCGTGCTTCCGCTGTAAGTGCTTATATCGCACGCTTATTCGTTATTATTAGGACCCCTTGGTCGACCCATTTCAAAAAGCAGAGAGGGAAAAGGACCTATTACTGGCACCTCATGCCGTTTCATTTCGCCGTTTTTGAGATACCGCAATACTTGTTTCATTGCGGGAAAGCCCTTCCTGACAGTTCAGCCAGTATTGGCATTACGTAGTGTGCGACTCTTGAAAACTGCGTGTTGATTTGCCTGTCAATGCCACACTCCTTGGCCAAGTCAGCAAAAGGCGCCATCCAGGAAGCCGGCGGAGTCGGGAAAACTTTGGGAACAGCATGGGTTCGCCGTATTCGGTAGGTATCGTAAATGGCACGGACAACATTAGCGCGAACCATATTCCCCTTGTCAATTAGCAGCACCATGTCCACAAGATCTTTTACGCGTGAATTATCGCGTCCTTCGCGCAGCAGTGTATAGGCATGCATCTTTTCCGCAAACTGCTCTTCTTCGGAAATCGAGGGAAACTCCCCACGGGCAACGCCGGCAAAACCCAACCAGTCGCGCCCTTTTAGAAGCTCATACTGCTCATGCAATACATCACCTGCGCTGACATCCACATGGAACCGGCAGAATGTGCGACCATCCATGATGGCTTCCGCCGGGTATCTCATTCCGAAATACGGCGCGGCTTCCAACTCCATAATTGCCGCCCCAATTCGAAACCCAAAGAAATCATGCATATCTATGCCAGCCGCTTTCTGTAACATCAGCAAGGTATTCTCAGCCATGGCGGCGGCATCTTTTGACTCCGGTACCCGCCTCAGTCCGAGATCGATATCTCGTGTGGTACGTGCGGCCTTTATGCGCAATTCCATGGCATATCCGCCCTTCAGTACCCAGGCGCTCGCGGAATATTGAAATAGCCGGCATAGAAAACGGTCAAATGCCACTTGGCGGCGCAAACGTTGCACATCGACCGCCTCCGATGCGGCCAACTTCTGCAATCGGTTCTCCAACCCCGTGCGGAATGCGGCTGCTGTTTTGTACTGTTTCGCAATCATTTGAGCCTCGCGCCGAACAGTTCGCTCGCCCACCTCGGGATATCCTTGCGCTTTCTCGCGGTGGTGCTTTCCACAAGAGTTATCAAACCCCTTTCACGAGCTTCTCTGACCGCTTGGCCCACTATTTCCCTGGAGACCGTTCCGGCCTCGACAATGTCCAGAACCGTGCGGAACGGTGTGGTCACTTTAAAACCGGGCATCCTTTGTATATCGCTTTCATTAAGCAGCGCGCAATGCAGTGTCAGGACCCGGGGTATGGGACTATTCCGCCGGAAGTTCGGAGGCACAATCATGTCCAGACGAGACGGCATGGCGTCCGACAGTTCGTGAATCCGCAGTGCGGTCAGGTGTGAATATACCCCCTGGGGTTGATCCGCGCGGTTCCGTGACCATAGATACCAGAGGATGAGTTGTCCGTCATCGCCTCGCGGATATTTCGCCAGTCGATAGACTCCACGGCAACCGCGCAGCCAGTTACCGACCCGAACATGATACGGATGCGTATTGTCGGCAAACCCGGCTTGGATGGCCTGTTTGGCTGTAAAATATCCCCCCTGGGAATCGGCAATCTCCCAGAGCGTCTTGGTATGGTTCATCTTTGGCATGGCACATGAATACTCAAATAAAATGAGGATATATGCAAGAGCCAAATCCAAACATTAAGATGATAAACATCAAGCGTCAATCGCGCAATTTCAGGAGCAAAGACTAAACCGGATGCCCTTCATTTCCAGTATTCCAGATTCTATAGCACGACCGCATCCACACCCTGCATGGCGGATTGCACTGCCGATGGATCGGTCACGTCGCCGATAAGCGATTGAACGCTGCTTGGGAATGCTCCTGGCAGAGCGTCAAGCGAGAAGGCGCGAACCTGGTGCCCGGCTGAGCATATTGCTTATTTGCAGGACTAACCCCTCATCCTGTGGGCTTACGCTCGGATTTGGGCCCTTGATCCATCGTTTATTGCGTGGTAGTCTATTGCCATGGATGAGATGATACAGGATATACGGGACATTGAAGCAACGCCGGATTTGTTGGAACGGGCGCTTAAGCTGGCAGGTTTAGTCACGCGCCTGTTCCGCGAGGCGGGTTGGGACTTGGTTGTGGTCGGCGGCTCGGCTATTGAGTTTTTTACGGAGGGATTGTATATGTCCGGCGATATTGATTTCTGCCGGCGGACGTTGGTTCCGATTCCACTGCGTCGCGCCCAGGACCTGATGGGGCAAATCGGCGCCACGGGAGGGCCCAGAAGTTGGAAAGTGGCCGGACTTTTTGTGGATATTCTCGGGCTTCTTGAGAATGAATCCGCCACACCTTGCCGAACGATCGCCACGCCTTATGGGATGATCAGTGTCGTTCCTGCGGAACTTGCCGTCGTGGAGCGTACATTGCTTGCTTTTTATCCACTGCCTGATCCCGCGGCCCGGGCTGTGGCGAAGAAGATGCTCGCCGTGTGTGTGAGTGGGGATACCCCGGTTGACTGGGATGAAATCAAACGACTGGCATGCCTGCCTTCATTTAATGTGGCGAAGGAACTGGATGAACTCAGGAGGGAAGTGACTCGTGAACTCAATCTCGAAACTTAAAACCGACTGGACATGGGAAGAATGGCAGCAAAGCCGCGCGACACGGCGTGCCGTGTCTGAACGCATTGGTCCGGCCGTGATCCGGCGAACGGCAAGTTCCTCGGACGGCAGGCTTTGCGATGCTTTTAACGGGCAACGCGGCCCTGACTTTACGCGGGCACGTGAGCGTGTCCGCGCGCGTGGTTAGCAGGCCGCCCTCTGTCCTTCCGCCTACAGTCAACGGTCCACAGCCACCAGCCATCTGAGTCTGTCGCGTGCCAGGGCGTAGCCCTTGGGCGAAGCCTGGTCTGGCGTCCGCCGTGCGGCTTATCCAGCGAAAATGTGCGGATGGTATGCCCCGTCTTGCATAACGCCTGCACGATACACGACCCCACTGCGCCGGTTGCGCCTGTGATCAAAACAGTTGCGCCTTTGAAAATACTCATATTTTAGCGCATCTTATCATACCACTTTGGATTAATACCTTTTGCCGTCCCGTCATTCAGCATCCCACGGAAATATATCAAAACCGAGCAATTGCTTGGGTTCCTTTCAGAAACTCCTGCACGGCTGCATAGGCGGCCGTGCGATCAGCCTGCAATTCCGCGCCGATAAAGCGGGCATATTTCTCACAGCCATCGGCCGTAGGCGTCTTAAAACGCTTTGCAAGGACATTCAGCGCATGTGCAAAAGCATTCGATGTCCGTTCGTTTTCGGTGATCTCCGCCGCTACCGCAGACGGCCCTGCCTTGTAGTACCGGAGGGTATAGACCAAGTCATAAGCATCCTTCCGTTCCCCCCGGTCTTCCAGAGCCAAAGCCTTGAGTACAACAAACGGAACCGCTCGGCATACGCGAATTGTTTCCTCCACCTTCCCGCCAGAGAGAAGCTCGCCGGAGATTACAATTTCGAGCGGAGTATCAAGCGCCAGCCCCATGCCATCGGTTTGAATGGCGCTCAGGTTCTTCTCCACAGCACGAATCTTTGTTTTAGGGCCGCCATAATTGACGGTGAGGAAGTCAATGAAAACATCTCCGTCTTCCGTATGCTTCACAAACGAGTGGCGCTGTAGATTGCCTTTTTTGTTCTGGCCGGGAACAAAACCCATGGAGTTCGTCAAGCGCTGACGGATGCTTGCGTATGTCTTTTCATCAGCCACGGCGAGACTGACCCCAAGATCAACATCCAAGGATCCGCAATGCCGGAGTTGCCCCCGATGCCGGGGAGGACCGACCAAATAACGCGGCACAAGCCCGCCCACCAGCACCATGTGTTTGCGGAATTTTCCAAAGTGACGCCACACTTCAAGAAGACCGCGTTCGGCCAGCGCCGCACGGCCGTGTGAATAGCCCGCCATGGCCTGGGGTTTGAGCGTCATGCCGGTTCCTCTACAAAGGCGAGGCACTTCTTCCGGACGACATCCGCCTGTTCAGGCGCCCGACCCGACATCCGGGTCAAATCTACATAAAGCTGCGCATAGGAGACCAACGACGGCTTGCCGGGCAAATCAACGGTAAACTGAAAAACACCCTCATCGTGGGGAATGAGCAACACCACATCCCCACCCTCATCCACAGAATGCAGAAAACGGAGTTGCTTTGGATCGGGGCGCCCGCTCACGTAGGCCATGATGTTTTCCGGCTCTCCAAAAGGCGCCGCCAGATAGGCCGCCGACCAACCCGTGAACGCATAGCGCAACCCCAATCGGCCCATCTCCGCCTTCACTTTATCGAGACCCTGCTCATAGGATGCCGTCGAAATTGCATAGCGGAGGCGCAGATGACGATCAAACCGGTAGCTTCTGGCCCAGTCGGTCAGCAGGCGATCCGGTTCGGTCAGACAGATTTTCTCCCCATCGTGACGGACATAGCCATCTCCTTCCAGCGCTTTAATACGAGTGCTGACGTATCCGGGGCTGACACCAGTCCACTCCACGAGCTCAGTCTGGCGGCATGCGCATGGGTACTTGGCCAGCAACGCGCGCACGAGGCGCGAAGACCGGGCGGTAAAAACGGACCCAGTAAGCGAGGATCTGCTTGTACGGGGTTTCTGGCGGTAGTGCTCGACATAAAGCCCGGGTGCAGCCAGCAGAATGTTCCCATCCAAATCCGCGGCGCACACACCCGCCTTACGGCATTCATCCAGCATCCCGGATGTCAGATGAGGTACGAGAAACAGCAGGCGCCGACCGCTTGCGTCTGTGGATAAGCCGCCACGCACGGCGTTGAGGACGGATTGAACACTAGATCTTCGCTCAATGCGCAATCTGACCCTACCGGGCTCCACAGTCACTTCCAGCCCATCCCGTTCTCCACTCTCCAAAGTTACGCCTTCGGGCTTGAGGGCAAAACCACGTACCGCCAGCGCTTCTCTAAGTGTAACCAGGCAATCGTCATAACACGGTCTGACAACACGGTCTTTTTCTCCTGCATAATTCATAGCGCGACTTTAGCAGATGGGATGGTTCTGTAAATAGAAAACTTGTTTAATTTTACGAGACGACTTTTCTTGGCAGGCGGATACGCAATTCGAGCGGGGGATTGACAATATGCAAAAGCGCCGCCAGATGCACGACCGCATCCACTCCTTGCGCCGCCGCATGCACCGCGCCGGCATCAGTAACATCGCCGACAAGCGCTTGAACGCTACTTGGGAATGCTCCTGGCAGAGCGTCAAGCGAGAAGGCGCGCACCTGATGCCCGGCGGAGCATAACGCATCAACGACACATGGTCCCACCGCACCACTCGCCCCGGTAACCAAAACGGTTGCGCTTTTGCAAACACTCATATTGTGCGCCTATTTACTATTAGTAGGCCCCCTCGCATTTCGTCACTAATAACGCGCGCCGGTCACGCCTCAATCTAGGGGTCCTCAATCTAGGGGTCAGTCCTACTAATAAGTAATAGCGTCATTGACCCACCTTTAATTGCGATTCCAGGCGCGCCACTCTCCGGGCCAGTCGCGCATCGGCTTTAAGCGCGACTTCTGCCCTCTTGATCTGGTAGCCCACTGCCGAACCGGCCCGCACGCCAAGCCAATGCGCGCATTCCCGTCGCGTTATACCGGCCTGAGTCACCATAAGCCTTGCGGCTATCCCCTTCCATATGCAGTCCCGTCGCCGAGCCTTCAATCCTTCCACCGTCGTTCCCGCCGCTGTTGCCACTGCCGCCAGAATCATTCCCGGCTCTGGACGCCGCCCCACCTCGCGCCGCAAGGTGATATCTTCCGGATGCCTGCGCTTCTTAAGCAACTCCGCATATTGTTCGTCCACCCACTCCCGAAAATCGTCTCCTCCGATACTCCGCGCAGACCGATTCAGCGCCCCCACGAATTCCTCGTCATCGGCCGCTATCCCCGCCTCAACAAAACATTGGTAGTGCTCCGGCCTTTCCTTTTCACGCCCACCAGCCAAAGCCAACATCGGTCCGTAGTTCACCCACTCCAAGCGCTTCGCTTGACCAATATAACCACGGTAACTGCTCCACGCATATGTCCGCAAGTACTCCACCTGTTCCAACAGGGGGCGACACTCCTGATCCTTCACGTTCACAGGATTCAAATGCACGTACCGGCTAAGTTTCAGTAAATACTCATCGCCCGCCACCAATCGGGCACCGTATCGGCCTTGCGTCAAGTGCCCATGGCAACGGTGCCGCAGATTGTAGCACACGGTGTAACCGGTCAATACCGATTGCATGAACCGGCCCAGATTGGCGCCCGGTGTTTCCAACACAAGGTGAAAGTGATTGTCCATCAGGCAAAACAGGTACAGCCGTACTGCATACGTACCAACGCTCTCTGCCAGGCGCGCATAGAGCAGGTAGCGATCCTTGTCATCCTGGAATATGTTCTGTTGCGCGTTCCCGCGCACCGTCACGTGGTAGATTGCTCCAGGGTATTCAATTCTTAGTTGCCGTGCCATTTGTTGAAAAAATAACACGCTATTATCTTAACTGCAAGCTTATTTGCTATTAGTAGGACTGACCCCTAAGCGCTGAAAACAGGGTTCAAGTGGACATACCGGCTCAATTTCAAAAGGTATTCATCCCCCTCCACCAGTTTCGCTCCATATCGTCCCTGAAATAGGTGGCCACAGGTGTCATGTCGCAAATTGTAATATACGGTATAGCCCGTCTCCAGACTCTGCATGAATTTTCTCAAGTTGGCGGACGGGGTCTCCACCACCAGATGAACATGATTGCTCATCAAACAAAACAGATACAATCGTTCCCCGTAGGTTTCCACACTGTCTGCCACCCGTTGCAGAAACCTTTCCCGATCATGATTGTCATCAAAAATCTTCTGCCGGGCATTGCCCCGTATGGTCACGTGATAAATCGCGCCGGGAAATTCAACTCTTAAATGTCTTGGCATGTCCCCCTTTTGCCATATCCAGCAACAGAACACAATCGTTATGTTCTAATTTATGGTTTGACCCTATACCCCAATGCTCTTATATTTTCTGTAACCATATTGTTACCCCTTGCTGAAAGAGAAAAACTCACCACGGAGGCAGTAAACACGGAGATGGCAAAATTAGCTAATTGTTATTTTAAGTGCGGAGCTCTTTCTACAACCTACAGTCTAAACCCCGACAGTCTAAACCCCGACAGTCTATTCTCGAAGCCATCGCTCAAAGTCATCCAGCAAATGCGCCCGTGAAAAATGTGCTTCATAATACTGACGGGCGTTGCGGCCCATGGCCTGAAGCGGTTCCGAACCGAGTTCCGCCAAACGCTTAACCGCATCCGCCAGTTTTTGCGGATTCTCGGCGGAAACGGCCACGCCGGCTTTAGCTTCCTCAATTATCCGCGCACCCTCGCCGTCAAGCGAAGCAAGGATCGCCTTGCCGCAGGCAAGGTAAGATTGAATCTTTGCGGGAATCGTAAGCGCAAAAATCGGCTCGCGTTTCAAGGAGACCAGCATGACATCAGCCAGCGCAAAAAAAGACGGCATGCGCTCCTTCGGGAAACGCCCCAGCAGGCGGACATTGGTCAATTGGCGTCGTTGAATTTCAGCCTCGACCCATGCGCGATTCCGGCCATCTCCTAAAACCACCCATTGAATGTCAGGTTGTGTTCGAGTCAACTCCGCGGCCGCCAGAATTGTTTCAAAATCCTGGGATTTGCCGATATTACCCGCGAACATTACCCGGAAGCCCGTAGGCATCAGGGCACGTTCGGGAGCATCCGCCGGCAAAGCAACCGGTTGATAAAGATGTTCGGCAAAATTAGGCAGATATCTTATCTTAGCGCATTCCGCTCCACACTTAATAACCGACTCGCGGAAGCCCTGGGACTGCACAAGAATTCGATCAGAACCCCGATAGATCCAGCGCGTAAGCCTACCCACCCAGTTGAGGATAAGCCTGGAATGCACAGCACCGGTTGCCGAAAGACTCTCAGGCCACAGGTCCTGAACCCAGAAAAACAATTTGGCGCCGGTCAGTGCTTTCATGGCCCGGGCAGGTATGCCCACGGTTACCGGAGAGACTTCGAAAACCAGGATGACATCAAAAGGCCGGCGACAGGCAAAAAGACCGCGCAGACAGGCCAGGAATGCAAAGGAAAAATAATTGATCACCAGGCGCCAGCCCGATGCATTGCCGCGCGGGATCAACGGACTGCGCCAAACCGGGATACCTTGGAAGTCATCCCGGTAAGGACCGCCCCATCCATAACCGGGGAAGAATTTGCCGGATGGGTAGTTAGGCAATCCGGTGAGCACCTCGACGACGTGCCCGCGATCACGCAGACCCAGTGCGAAGTCATTGATCAGAAACTCCTCCGGCCAGAAGCATTGGGAAAGAATAAGTATCTTCATACCTGAAACTTGTATGAGGCTGTAGGCTGTGGACCTTTGGCTACCGGCTATCTATCCTGAATATGATTCAACGCTGATGCTCCAAGAAGCAGTCATACTGCCCGCGAAACACGCCAATGGAACGCGAAATAACCACTTTGCTCGAAGGCAGAATCAAAGTGCTTAATTAAGCATTTAAGCATAGTGCCTATAGAGCGCGGGGTGCTCATCCATCCATTGCTTCATGGCGGCAAACATGTCCGGGTATGCGGGGAGGCGCCATGGGAAATCTGTCCGAGTGCTGATCATGCTCTTATCGGAAAAATATCCATCAAAAGGTTCAATTTGAACATCTTCCCTCTGCCAAATCCGCTTAAAAAGCATCAGCAGATCGTATTTACTGATCTTACCGGGCGCAGTGAGCTGGTATAATCCTGTTAAGTTACCTTTAATCGCGGCATGGATGAATTTCGACAGTTCAATGGTCGTGACACCTGACCAATAGGCCCGGGAATAGCCTTTGATCACACCCGACTGGTGCATGAACCAATTAAAAAGTCCCGTTCCGCCGGGCTTCAATTCCGGGCCGATGAAAGACGTGCGAATAGTCAGATGATCGGCGCTATTAATCTCACCCAAAGCTCGAGTCCGGGCATACGGCTCATTACTGTCGCAGGTATCAGACTCGGTATAATTGCCGCGCTTTCCGGAAAAAATGCAATCCGTACTCAAGTGGATCAATCTGAAGTTTTGCTCCTTCCCGATGCGCGCCAGGAAATGAGGGAAATAACTGTTAATTAAAACGGCCTCGTCAAAGCGCTTTTTGGAAGCTTCTATCAAAAGACCGACACAGTTGATCACAAAGCCCGGTTTTGCCTCAATGATCGTCTTTTGCACGGTTGAAAAATCAGTCACATCAAGAATAATTGTCCCGGCGGACGATGAATTGCGGGCACAATTAATTACATGATATTCCTTAAACTGTGAAAGATATTTTGAGATGACATGACCAGCCATACCCGCCGAGCCGAGAATCAGGACGGTTATCATGGTTATATCTTGCTCCATACCGTGCGGTTGACATAATCAATGTAGCTAAGAATAATCCTCGTAACCTTTCTGGAAACGTTATCAACGTTATAGTCTGCAATCATGCGAAACACTGCCAAATCAGAGCGTTGGACAATTACCGTGTTAATGGAATTGAGAACATCGTCTTTCTTCAATCCCGACATGATCAAGGTGCCCTCGTCCATTCCCTCCGGCCGTTCATGTGCCTGCCGGATCGTAATGGCCGGGAACCCGAGGATAGAGGATTCTTCCGTGATGGTCCCGCTATCCGAAACAACACAGTAGGCATTCATCTGCAATTTGACATAATCCAGGAAGCCTAACGGCTTAAGAAATTCAATATTTGCGCCCAATCCATCAATGCCGAGCGCTTCCATCTTCTTGCGTGTGCGCGGATGCGTTGAAACAATAATTTTAAAACCATACTGATCACGGATCGCCTGGAGGGTATCCAGAAAATCCTGAAAATTGCGGGGCGAATCAACGTTCTCTTCCCGGTGCGCACTGACCACAAAAAACTCTTTTACCTTCAGCCCAAGCCGCTTCAGCACGTTTGACGCTTCGATCTGCGGACGATGATGGTTCAACACCTCCAACATGGATGAGCCGGTTTTGATAATCGTCTCCTGCTTAATGCCCTCGCGGATGAGGTAACGCCGCGCATGCTCCGTCAGAACCATGTTGATGTCGCTCAGGTGATCAACGATTTTACGGTTGATCTCTTCCGGAACGCGCAAATCGAAACAGCGGTTGCCCGCCTCCATGTGGAAAATCGGAATTTTGCGGCGCTTGGCTGAGATCGCGCAAAGGCAACTGTTGGTATCGCCGTAAACAAGAATCGCATCCGGATTTTCCCGCGCCATAATCTGATCTGACTTTGCAATGATGTTCCCGATAGTTTCTGCCGTTGTCGCCCCAACAGCGGCAAGAAAATGGTCAGGCCGCTTGACGCCCATCTCTTTAAAAAAAATCCCGTTGAGTTCATAATCAAAGTTCTGGCCGGTATGCACCAAAACATGATCGGTGTGCTTTTGCAATTCAGCAATGACCCGGCTCAGCTTGATTATTTCCGGCCGCGTCCCGACAATTGTCATGATCTTGCGTTTCATCAGATCCCTTCTCCATTTGTGTCGCCAGCCAGGGCGCGCCTGATAAAATCAAGCCTTGTCAGCAACGCCACCATGCCGTTGACATCCAAACGACGCGTGTTTCCGGACGTATAATCCTCAGCGGCCGAAATATTTTTCTCGCCTTCGGCAAAATACTTCTTGTAATTCAGGTCGCGGCTATCCGGCCTGATACGATAGTAATCGCCCATATCCTCGGCGCGCGCCTTTTCTTCGCGGCTCACCAGGCATTCATGTTTCTTTTCGCCATGTCGTGTTCCCAGTATATGGATCTTGTTATTAGCTTTGAATATTTTTTTTAAAGCCTCCGCCAGGGTAAGAATGGTGGCGGCCGGCGCTTTCTGAACGAAGGTATCTCCCTGACGCCCGTGCTTGAAGGCAAAGAGGACCAATTCAACCGAATCCGGGAGCGACATCATGAATCGTGTCATTTCCGGATCGGTGATTGTGATCGGCTCGCCGTTCCTGATCTGGCGGACAAAGAGCGGAATCACGGAACCGCGGGAAGCCATCACGTTCCCGTAGCGGGTATTGCACATAACCGTATCTTTTTCCGGCAAGTTTCGGCTCATGGCAACCGTCACCTTTTCCATGAGCGCCTTGCTCATGCCCATGGCATTTATGGGGTATACCGCCTTGTCCGTGCTGAGCACAACGACGCGTTTAACCCCCTGCTGGACAGCCGCCTGCAGTGTGTTCTCGGTGCCCAGCACATTGGTTTTTACCGCCTCCACCGGATAAAATTCACAGGACGGCACCTGCTTCAACGCCGCGGCACAGAAGACAATGTCCACGCCGCGCATTGCGGTGTTAATGCTGTCAAAATCCCGCACGTCGCCGATATGGAATTTTAACCGTGCACTGCCATACTTGTGCCGCATGTCATCCTGCTTCTTTTCGTCGCGGCTGAAAATGCGGATCTCCCTGACTGCCGTGGCCAGGAAACGGTCCAGCACGGCGTTTCCGAAAGAGCCGGTGCCGCCGGTAATCAACAGTGTTTTGTCTTTAAACATGAGTGTTCCCCGTTATCGGTTAATATGTTTTACGTGCCGATATGCACGTATTTTTTGATCGCAGGTAATGATAATACCTTAAACCCCAAAAACCGCAAAGAAAAACAAGATTACCACGGATCACAGATGTCAGGCACTGATATAGAAAATTTTTCCCGTCTGAAAATGGACCAGCCGATACGGGAGCAATGAAAATCTTGCTTATGATTATCCGTCAAATCCTGTAATCCGTGGTTCCCACCGTTTCTTTGGGTTGGCAATGCGTGGCGTTTGGTAAATATCCCGCATTGGCCATAGATCAGGGTTGTCTACGTAGCCGCCCCGGTTCCTATCACTTCCGGTTAATTCGCCATGATCCCATTCTATTGCCTCCGATTCTTTCCAGAACACCGTCTTTCTTCATTTTCAGGATGTGCTGCTTCACGCCGTTGATACTGATACCCAGTTGCTGAGCCAGCTCTTCGCGCGTTACCCGACGGTTATGTCTGATCAGTGCCAGTAGTCGTTCCCTGGTCTTAGGGGTAGTCTTAGGGGTAATCTTAGGGGTAGTCTTAGGGGTAGTCTTAGGGGTAGTTATCGTCTTCTGTTCACGATAATTCACGCGGACCAAGTAACCGTCGCCACTTTCTTCATAGTCGAAGATCATGGTAGGATACATGGCAATCTCTTGGCGCACACGGATGTAGCCGGTGCCATATTTCTCAATGTCGCGTGTCAAGTAAAATGCCTCGGCAATCAACTTGTTGCGGGTGCGTGACTGGTAGCTGTCCGTTTTAAGCTTTGCGATGGTCAGATCACCATAAAGCCGTCCGGGATTGAAAAAAGTGATGGCATTATCAAATATCTTTATCTGAATATCCGTTGGACTGGTATAGTCCCGATGAACAACGGCATTTAACAGCAATTCCCGCAAAGCGGCGGGTGGATACTCAAAAATTTCCTGACGCTGGATTTTCCCTGTGATTTCGAATGCGACTTTGATGTGCGAAAGAATAAATTTCATGGCGTCTTCCACCACATCGAACAAAGTGCCGCGAATCATCCGGTCATCAATGATCATCGAGGCTGTCTTGAAGCGGCCAATATGCAATGCATGCGGTGGATCGTTCTTGCCGAACAACAGCATCGCCGCGTGAGTCGGCACTCTGTTCTGTAAATACCCCAGTTTTTCCAAAACAACTTGCCAATCTCCCTCGCTCTGGAAGCGCCCTCCTTCCTTCACTCGTTTAAGAAAGGCCGCCATCTTGTTGAGATCCATGTCATCTACAGTTGCCCGCTCTTCCGGATAGGAATCCCAGGAAAGCTGTAGCGATTGCAAGTGAAGAGCGGCTATCTCAGTTAACGACAGCCGGTGGTTACTGTTGGCAACCCGCTTGAAATAGCGATCGCGACAAGCGACGGGCTTGATCGGGAACTCGCTCACACGAACAACAACAATATTCTTGCCGTTGACAGGAATCATTTCAATATCAGGGATGATGGATGGCATCGTGTTCTGTTTGATCTCATTCACCCAGATCTGCATGGATTCTTCACCACACGACACGCCGATAATCTTGCCGTCATCGGCCACACCGACCAGGACTGTTCCTCCCTGATGATTGGCAAAGGCGCCAAGTGTCTCGATGACATCCTTGCCAAAGGATACCTTGAATTCAAGCGCTTCCGACTCTCCTTTTGCAATTAACCGTTGAATTTTCATGCTACCATCTGATTTTGTGATCGTTGCCCTCAAATTATATCAGCACTTGCAAAACTCACGAAAAATACGGCCATAACCTGCCGTGCAGTCATGAGTTTTGCAAAATATGAGTGTTGAAGAATTATTTTTCCAATAACCGATCTTTCAACATTTCCGCAAACACTTCATAAATAACATGCCGCCGTTCCGCGAAAACACATTTGATTGTCCGGTTGGTTTTCACAGAACACGCATAGGCAAAAATCACGCGGTATCCACGGACCCGCAAGCGATAAAAGCCGGACAACGGTCCTTCAAGGGGTTTTATGTCACCCTGCTCCAATGTCAATCGGCGTAGTGCCGCGCGTAACCAGCGGCGTGGTTCAGGCGCCTGACTCTTCACGAAGGCGACCACTTGTTTCGACAGTTCAATTCTTATCATCCAGCACATCCAGAGGCAAAAACGAAGTTAACCCTTTTTCGTAATCCCGGATAGCTTTCATTGCCATGGGATTGGACAAGACATCCATTGTCTCCACAATTGCCTCCATGCGTTCGCGTCCCACAACATACGCCACGGTCTCGTCATGTCGCGTAATTACAATGGCGCCGGATTTGGCCGCCTCCCTAAGCAGACGTGGAAACCGGTTTTGTGCTTTGGATACAGAATACGTAGATTTCATGGCGATAATATATACGCAATAGCCCCAACATGGCAAGCTTGATTTAGGTCCAGCAAAAGGCTGGACAACTCTTATTTTCTCTCACCGGGGAGAGGATTAAGGTGAGGGGGATCCATTATGCCCGGCCCTCGCACGAGGGACAGGAGAGGGAGTAACCTTGAGGTAACTCCCATGCATTAAGTTAGTCCTTCGGCAACCGACCTGTAGCCGGCCTCGTCGAGGCCGGATCCGGGGTCAACGCCCCCGGCTACAACCTTGAAAGTCCTCGGCGTCCCTATGGGCCGCCAGTGACATAAAAGCGAATGTATCATTCGCGCATCGTTCCCAGGAATATGCCTGCGCGCGTTCATGGGCCTTTTGCGCCAATTGAAACGCGCGTTCCGGCTGATCAATCAATGCTCTGATGGCGGCGGCAATTTCCTCCGGTTTTTCCGGATCGAAATACACGCCGGCATCTCCCAGCACTTCCGGCATGGGTTGACGATTACTGCAGGCAATCGGCAGGCCCGCGGCCATCGCCTCCAACACAATGAAGGAGATTGTTTCACAAGTCGAGGCGAAAACAAAAATATCAGCCTGATGATATAGCGCCGCCAATTTAACATGCGGAACAGAACCGTGGTAGTGCACATGGGCACGCACGCGCGGCAACGCATCCAAGGTCCGGTTTAATTTTCGCAATGCGGGCGGATAGGCTGGCCCAGCCAGATCAAGCTCAACATGATAATTCTGTTTGACCAGAGCCTCCACGGCCGCCACAACCTGCCACTGGTGTTTATACATATGCAGGGATGAGACATACAGCAAACGAACGGGACGGTCACAAGGCCATGCCGGTTTTCGCGGGGGACAATAATACTCGCGATCAATACCATGCGGAATCACAACCGTTTTATCCGCTATTTCAGGAATATACCGAACCACCTGGTCGCGCGCGTGTTTAGATAAAAATATTATGCCTTTGGCCTTCTTGAAAGCATTGAGTTGAATATAACGCAGCAATAAAAACTTGAACCAAATCAGGGATAAACCGTATCTGGCCATTTCGGAAGGCTCAAAAGGCAGTAAATTCTGGGACATCATCACGGTGGGAACGCTAACGCGTCCGAACAGAATCCCGCCGGGCGACCAGAGAATATCTGGTTTTATTCCCGCAATCAGGCGGGGCAGAACAAACAATTGCCATTTTGCCAGTTGCCAAAGCGATCCATCCAGGGACTTCTGGGGAATAATGGTTATGGCATCAAGCTTGAGTGCTTCAAGGTATCCGGCCGCCACAGGATTACACCATACAACAATTTTGCTGAATCCGTGGCTTTGCGGTAGGACATGCCACAAGACCCCGGCCAAATGCGACAGCGCGCCACCCGACCGAATACTGGATGCATCAATACCTAAAAGCATATATATTTCCTCTGAATCTATTATCCAAGATTTAGCCTGTCTTTTCTAACAGTCCATTCCCAGACAACCAGGTTCAATTTGCGGGCAAAATCAAGAAGGGAAAGGCGGTTTTCTTCCTTAAGTTCAGCGGCAATGATGACATCGCGCACGCGATATAATTCAACAATTCTCGGCAGGTCTTTGACCCCACCCAGCACATTATAGCCGTAGACCAGCCGACCGTGAAGATTGGAGTCATCATCGATTACCCCGATAATTCTGTGATTATCCGTTGACAACGGATATTCAGCGGAGCGCCGGCGCAAATACAGTGTGCCGCGGCTACCCGCACCATACACCACGGCCGGCCGTAAATCAGATCTTCCTGAAAGCATGGGATGACGCGAAGTCATTACGAGCACGTCCTGAAGCACACGCAAAAACACCCTGGTTATAACGACACCGCTGATGCTGAATCCCGCAAAAAGCAAAGCTTTAAGAAGAAGCGCCTTACCCCCCTCCTGAAGGAAAATCATTGCCAACCCCATGCAGGCCACGATACCCATGACAAGCACCAGCTCCAATTCAACGATTTCGCTCAATCTTGCCCGGCTCCAGACCCGGCGGTAAGTCTGTCCGATTACCAGGGCGATAAAAGGCACTCCGATCCAGAGGGAGGCATTGTCCAGCCATTCAGCCTTTAATGTTATCAAGCCGACATCCTGAGAAACCAGCCAGAGGGATATCCAAAGGGAACCGGATAGAATGCAAATATCAATGACCGGATATGAAATTACCGCCATAACTTTGCCAGTCGGACGCCGCAAGCCATGGAGAATCGCGGTCCCGCTATCCCAGAGTTCAACCCGTGCAAGATGCTTGACAATGACAAATGCGCCGGCCGCAAACGCCAACAAAAATATTCCCGCGGCTTGCACCCTGTAAAGCATCCCGGCCAGCGCCAGAGTTACCAATATCGCGGCCAATCCGTAAAGCCAGGTTGCCACGCTTTTCTGCGACAAACCGGACCTGACCAAACGGTGATGAAGATGGTCGGTATCGGCTTTCATAACACGAAACCGGGATGTCTCGCCTCCAATAATGCGGCGCGCCATCCTCCGCCAGACAGCAAGGATAACGTCAAAAACCGGAACGCCGATTGCCAGGAGCGGCACCGCCACGGAAGCCAGCGCCGCGCCCTTGGATGCCGTGGAAAGAGAAATGCAGGCAAGCGTTAATCCGATGAACATGCTGCCGGTATCGCCCAAAAAGACGCTGGCGGGATGAAAATTATACCGCAGGAACGCCAGGCAGGCGCCGATGAATCCTAAGCATACCAAAACGTCGCCCGGCATATGCCGGAACAGCAATCCCCCGCCAATGCCCATAGCCGCAATGATCGCTAACCCCGTTGCCAGCCCATCAAGCCCGTCAATAAGATTGAAGGCATTAACAAAAACAAGGATCCAAATAACCGTGGTTGCAAAATCCACAATGGGCGGAAGATAAAAACCCAATGCATTCCCGGCCCTGATATCAGCTGCATAGGCGGCAGACGCCGCGACAATCTGCCCCAGCAATTTAACAATCGGTCGCAGGCCGCGGGCATCGTCAAGCAATCCGACAAGCGCCAGCCAGGTGGAAATCAACAAAAAAGACTGCCACCATTGAATATCCAACTTGCCGACAAAGGGATTCCAAGGCACCAGGAATAAAACCGCGCAGGCGGCATGAAAGCCGAAATAAATTGACAAGCCGCCGCCACGTGGAATCGGCGACTTATGAATCCGGCGCTCATCAGGCAGATCAATAACTCCGCCACGGATTGCAAGGCGCCGGATTATGGGCGTCAGGACAAACGCCGTCAGCATGCCAACGAGCAGAATAATCGGATATTTGAGCCAAGTTTGCATGTCCATGTTTTCATATTGCACTATGTGATATTCAATTTTTTGCAAACGACGTCATCCCATACACGCATACGGCTGACAACGTCGTATCCTGACGAAAGACACCGCTTATGACCAAAACTTGCAATTGCTTTCCGTTTTTCAGGTTGTTTCAAGAGCATTATAACCTTTTGGACCAATTCATCCTTGTCCGAAAAAAATACCGCTTCCTTATCTTCCTCATACAGTTCCTTTAGTTCGTTAGTTCGCTCGCTCAAAAGCAAAGCGCCACAGGCGGGTATCTCATAACATCTTACTGTATATGTGTCCTTGTTTAGTTTCGACATAAAGCCAAGCGCCATTTTGCTGGCGCATAAAGCTTGAATATATTCATTACCATAGAGCGGTTTTATTGATGCACCGAAAGCCCTTTTTAACTTTTTTGTCAAATAACGATCCCAATCTGTCCCAAACAATCGCACATGAATACCTGCGTCCAACAAAGACTCCAAGCATTCAATTCGATGATCTGGTTCATAATGGCCTATAAATACAACATCGGACCCCAGTCTTTCTTGCTCGGCTTCTGTAAGTTCCACGGGGTGATCTTGTTCTGGAATGTAAAAAGAACGCAGGTGATGGACCTCTCTTGCTCCTACACTTTCGTATTTCTTTATATTATTCCTCCGGAGAATAAAACAGATATCATATAAAGGAATTGTTTTTAAGAAATTGCCCCATAGGCGCTTAAAATAAAAAGCTTTTTCGTAGTGCCGTATTTTATTTAATAATATACTTTCTCCTGTTCTATATTTACCGGCAAAATCTGCATCATAGTTGCCAAATGGGTTGTCAGTATAATTTGAAGTAACCAAGCAATTATAGCGCTTCATTTTGGCAATCGTTTGCGGCCAAATATGGATTCCTTTATGCATGAAAACCACATCCGGTTTAAATGATTTGCATTTTTCAATCAAAGCTTCATTCATCCTTTTTATTACTGGCCCAAAACGGTACTTATCCTGCATCTTTCCCCAGATCGATTGCGGGATACAATCCCGCCAGCAAAATTCTTCTACTTCCCATCCTAATGATTGCAGTGCTTTGCATATAGCAAGTAAATACTTACTTCGAAATTCAATAGCAAAAAGAATTTTCCCCTTCGCCATAACAGTAGCAGACATGTTAATTCACTCCCCTATCCACTGAGTTTATTTGCATGAAATCTCAACCAAAGGGTCTTAGGCAGGTAAAACAAATTCCAGGAACAGCTGGCAATGATCAGCATAAAATTAATCACAACATTATAACGCCTGATCCTCTTAAAATGCGCATCCGTCCGCCAGCGAAATATATTACAACCCTGGTTCAATAATGATAAGAGTATTTTAAAGACCCCCACCAGGCTTTTGTTTTTTATCGCGAACCTTATGGTATTACGATAGGCCAGCCAAGTGATAAAAAACTTCCGATTTTCGGAAGCCCCTTCACCGTAGTGCCACACGGGCATGTTTGTTTCCAAAATGGAATATCCGGCGCGGGCTAATCTGCAGAAAAAATCAGTGTCCTCGCCATACATGAAATATTCTTCGTCAAATAATCCGATATGTTTGAATACCTCAGAGCGACAGACATACAAACAGCCGCATGGATTTGTTACCTCGCGATATTCCACCTTTTGGGGTTCTAAAAAAGGTTCTTTGCCATCCCGAATAATCTCGGTTAACCCAACCAGCCCGGCATCGGGATGCTTATGGAACAGTCCGATAACAAGCTCTATCCAACCGGGAAGCACCTTTATATCACTATTTGCAATCGCGATATAGTCAGCCCCTTGGTTCAGCGCGTATATGATTCCCGTATTAACAGCTCCGGCGAATCCTTTTTTCCCATTATTAGTTAAAACCTTGACGCCCGGACAATGCGTTCCAACAAATTCTATCGAATCATCCGTCGAACAATCATCTATCAATAAAACCTGATAGTTAAGATAAGTGCTTTGTTCCAACGATGGCAGGGAATAGGAAAGATGCTTAATTCCGTTTTTGTTCGGAATTATAACAAAGACTTTTGCATTATTGTCGGCTATGTGCACCATAAGGCATCATCCATTTCGCATGTGGACGGTGTTTTCAATGTTCAATAAAATTGCGATAAATGCTTAACCTGCATTTGACGTAAGCAAAATTAAGGTTTTAACTTTCACGCAATACGGCAAAATCGGTCAATTGTTTATATTGCTGTAAAGGAAAGGAGGACACTATCATGAGATGGGGTGTTTTATATTCTTCTGAATCACGATAATAGAAGTATATCTCTTTCCAGGGAATCACTTTCAAGGCATGCAGTTTTTTTATATCTTCCACAAATTCATGCTTCGTCCAGTTTTCCATGAGCACTACCTGTTTGGCGGCCACGCGGAAGAGATTGGACAAGGCGACCATATGCCCGTTGCCGGTCTGGATATGCATTATAACCGCCTGGGTATAGGCAATATCCACCGGCGGAAATATGGACGGGAAAGGAAGCGTGCAGTCATACTGGTTAATCTCGGCATTAAGGTCCGGGTGGCGTTCCCTGAGCAAGACAAGCTGTTCATCGGAGAGATCCATGCCGTATAATTTTATGTTTTTAACCAAAAGACCGATGTTATGGAGATGATCTCCGCCGCCGCAGCCTAATTCCAGAACACTTCCGGGATTTAGTTGTAGAATGGTTTCATATAAAAGCCGGCAATTAGGATGGAGGGGTAGAATTTCCGCTTTTCTCTTTAACAGCTTATTGTCTTTGAAAGTGTAATCGCCTTCTTTAAGTATCTGGGTGTGTTCTTTGGCCATGTCTCTCATTTCGCCGCGATAGAGTATATTATACAGTTTCCAGTCAAAATCATCCCTGGTTTTTCCTGTAAGCTTGTCAATTTGTCTTTTTATCCTGAACAGAAATATCTTGCTGTTAAACATACCGAAGTTCTCCTGTTAGTACCTGAATAACCCCTGTTATAAACCGTCGGTTTTTAGCTGCAAAGCGGCTTGGACTAAGATATCCCCTTTTGCCACGGACTGCCAGGATCGATGCAAATCGTTTTAATATGATTATCCACCAGCCAGCGCTGGGCTTCCTCGGCGACAAACTCTAATGCAAGCAAATGCTTAGATCAACATCCACGCTGAAGGAATTGTGCCCGTGCTGTCAAAGCCAGATATCGGGGCAATAACAGTTCTGTCAGGACTTGCCGAGAGCCACGCTCCCCACCAGCTGAAACTGCTGTTGGCTATTATTAAATGCTTGCAAGTGGTCATCAGCCAGAGGTCGGCATAGGCATTTTCATCACCGTGGTTGTGATCTATACAAGTTACACGTTCTTCCGGCAATCCCAGGAGACGCCTTGCAGAAACGGGATCATCAGAGAAAAGGAAAAAATGGGGGTTGCTCACGCGTTGTTCCATTTCGGCAACCGCGCGACCGTAATAACTTGCCGGCGTATTATGTTGCGGATTTCGAGTGCCGGGCAGGTCAAACCAGCGAACATGCACGGCAATGGCATTACATCGGCGGATATGCTCGGCCATGTTCCGGTTGGTTAGATCATTGGGTGGTGTAATCTGAAAATCCCGGCGGATTGTTTGTTCCACATCCTTAAAGTATTTTTCATCCTGCCAGTAGCCATCCAGATACACTGTCCCATTTACTTTGAAATTCAGCAGTCGCGCGTTAAAGTCATTACCCTCCTGCTCAACATAATGCCGTTGCGGGAAAGGTCTGTGGCAGGCTATTAACTTTGCCAGACCCCGGCGATACCGTTCCAACGGCTCCATCCGTTCAGCGGGCGTCGCCTTGCGGACCGGTATATGGAAGCGATCCAACGCATATTGCCGCCGGTACTGCCGATCACGCACAAAACCGGTAACGTTGTCAATCACCAACTCGGCCTTATTCACCAACGCCAGGCGCCGTGCCGCGGCATAGCAGAAAAGCTGGTTGCCGAGACCGCCCTTGATACGAACAATTACTTTTTTCATATGCCACGTTTTTTAAACCAGAATATACCATAGGCATATTTCATTTGTTTTCGGGATCTGTTTAACGGATGAAAATTAACCCGCCCTTGATCGCATGGCGAATCCACATAAGCGCAGAAAGACGCTCGTAGCGCGGGCGGAATTCCGGAAATTCACGTTTCACTTGTCCAATGGCCCATCCCAATGCAACTGCATAGGGATAACAAACCGTTCGCAAGTACCATTTTGGACACGCCGCAAAAAGATGCGGTCCTAACAGATTTACAAAATTTAGATGCAACATAATTAAGGGCCGGTCTTCAATAAAGATGCGCCCCCCCCGCATTTTAATCCGATAATCCCAAATGTTCCATCCGCCGACGCCAATTCCAATATTCTTTGATTCCACTACCCCGGGATAACGTTCCGGCCATTCGTCCAGGTATTTCTGGTCGCCAAGCCGGCCGGGTTCATTCCGCAAAAAGCACCACTCCAGGCACTGCGCTCCCCAGCGTTTCAAACAAGCATGGCCTGTGCTATCGTTGCGAAATCCGACCAGCCCCACGTTGTAACGCCCCCCCACCAGTTCTCCGCGCTCCCGAAGATCGGGATGAAACCGATGCGGGACGATATAGACAGACCCGTCACTCCATTCGTTATAAACACTTTGCACCGAATCGTAGAAAAAGAGATCGGCATCCAGGTATATGAGCCGGTCTGTTTCCGGATGATTGTTCAAGATATAAAGCGGCAAAAATGGAGTTGTTGTAAAGTAATACTCAATGGTTGACCGTCCGGCCTTGACCTCTACCAAGCTCGGGCAGGCGGTTTCAAAATCCGCCAGGCAAATAGTCCGGATTCCAGGCAAATTAAGAGCGTTTAACAATTTGAAGGTAACGTCGTCAAAGCACAGTATCCAAAGCACAAAGTCGCCGGCGTTTTCACGCAGGGATTTGTATAAGGCCAATCCCCGATACAAAAAATTGCTGTCAAAGTAAGTGCAAAAGTAATGCATCAACTTGCATCCAGGAAGAATTGTGCTATTGCGTCACAAACAGTCTGAACGGCTGGCTCCGGTAATTCGGGGTATAAAGGCAAGCTGACGACTTCACGCGCCGCCAGCTCGCTTTCGGCAAGACTGCCGCAAATCGTTATTCGTCCCCGGTAAGCCGGCTGGAGATGAATCGGCACGGGATAATGAATCAATGTTCCAATACCCTTGCGTTGCAGTGTTGCGCGCAATTCATCCCGAACACGGGAGCGGACGACAAAAAGATGATATACGTGCTGGGCCTTTGATGCGACGGACGGTAATGTAAGATCGACGCTGGATAGGCCCTTGCAATAGAGTTGCGCCAGTTGAATCCGGCGCGCATTGTCTTCGTCCAGATAACGCAATTTTACCCGCAGGATAGCTGCCTGTAACTCATCCAAACGGCTGTTGCCGCCCGGTATTTCACTTATGCAACGCTCCCGCCAGCCATATTCACGCAAGCGGCGCGCCTGCTGGGC
>JBDRJR010000143.1:0-13341 GCA_043814705.1 Verrucomicrobiota bacterium
GGCTGTGGGCTATTGACTGTGGGAAAACCCCAATAAAACCGAGGGCTATGAAGGACCATTATCAAAACCGCAGTTCCGGTTTTTCCCATCTGTGTTTATTCTGTTCCGACCCACAGCCTACAGCCTACAGCCTACAGTCCATGGCGTCCCTGTGGGACGCCAGTGATTTCATTTCATAAACCGCAATGTGCGGAACAAACGACGTGTGCGGAAAATGGTTGCAAATACATGAACAACACGGTGCCCCTGCAACTCAAAACCAAGGATTATTTTGCATTCGCACGGTTTCTGGATCGGTGGATCGGCGGAGGCTTTTTGTTTATATTGGGTTGTGTGTTTCGCCGTCGGCGGACGGTCCCGCAAGATGTGCGTTCCGTTTTAATGATCAAATTCGATGGTCTGGGCGATTTGGTCTTGGTGACCGGTGTGGCCCGTGACTTGCGCGCCGCCTGGCCGCGCGCGCGGTTGATTTTGCTCTGTGGGCCGTTTAATTATCCGCTGGCGTCGCTCTTATCCACGTTCGATCAGTTCGTCTGCCTGAATGTGAGCCGTCCGTTTGAAACCCTGCGTGAATTACGCCGGCTGGCGCCGGATATATGCATTGACCTGGGCGAGTGGTCGAGGATCGAAGCCTTGTTGGCGTTTTTTTGCAAAGCGCGTTGGACCATCGGGTTCCAGACACCGGGCCAGTTCCGGCATTATGCGTATGATTGCCGGCGGCCGTTGCGCTTCGACCGGCACGAGCTGGATAACTACCGCTCATTGTTGCAACCGCTGAATCTGCCGACGGGACAATTACCTTGTATTGAGTTGACGGACACCGCCCGTTTACGTCTACCCCGTTTTCATCCCGTTATGCCGTATGCCGTATTACATTTATGGTCGGGGAGCGCCAAATGGGCGTGTTTGAAGGAGTGGCCCATGGAGCGCTGGCAAGCCCTGGCACGGCGGCTTAATGAACGCAATCTTCAGGTTTATCTGACTGGCAGTCGCAACGATGTGCCGCGCGCAACCGCTTTTATTGCCAACTGTCGTTGGTCCGGTGTATGTATGGAAAGTGTCGCCGGCTGTGAGCTCCACGATCTCATCCAATTGTTGCGTTCAGCACGGATTGTGGTGTCCATTGACACGAGTATTACCCATATCGCGGCGGCGCTGGAGGCGCCGGTGTTGAGTTTGCATGGGCATTCCAGCTCGAAACGCTGGGGACCCATCGGTCCCAGAGCGGAAGCTGTTGACACGACCTGCCCGGGATGCGGTTACATGAATTGGGGGGCTGACAGCGATCGGCAACGCGCCGGTTTGCCCTGCATGGAGGCCATTACCTTTGAAGAAGTCGCGGGCCGCGTTGATTCCATGCTTGACAGATATGCCGAAGCGACCTATAGAATCTAAAAAAGGAGCGTGGAATAACATTATGGCGTCACAAGATCTGACTATGTTGAATCTGGGATGTGGTGTTGATATCCGGTCCGGTTTTCTCAATGTGGATTTTGTGAAGGGGCCGGGGGTTGATCTGGTTTACGATCTGAATCGTCTGCCGTGGCCGTGGGCCGATAACACCTTTGAGTTGGTGCTGGCCAATCATTTCCTGGAACACACCGATGATTTGATCGGTGTATTGCGTGAAATCTGGCGTGTTAGTCGGCCGCAGGCGCGCCTGCAGATTCGAGTGCCGTATTTCGCCTCTTTTTTGAGTTTCAAAGACCTGACCCATAAACATCGTTTCACCTACGATGCATTCGATAATTGGGATGCGCGTCATGATGCCGACGGCCGATACGTTACGCATATGAATGAACCGATGCGATTTCTGATTCGCCGTCGCCTGATCCTGATGTTTTCCCGTCTTCCCGGCTGGAAATATCATGTTGCCAATGTGCCTTTCTGGATTCCGATGGCGTTGATCAACCTGTTTCCACGCCTTTATGAGCGATTTTTTTTCTTTTATCTGCCGGCCAGCAATATTTATTATGAATTGGAGATAGTCAAACACGCCGCTGTGTCCAGTACGGAACCATGCGCCAGCACGAGAACGCATCTGCAATGAATTCGACGCCATGTGTCCGCCACGCGGCTTTGCCCCGGTTGTTACTTGGGGCTACTTATTCTTCCATTGAACCGCTGGGTTTGTTTTATCTGGCCGGATTGGCCCGCGATCTGGGCTGGGAACCCCATATCCGCCTGGTGCGGAACAACGACTTTTCCGAATTTCATGCGGCGGTGGCCGAGTTACGCCCGGCTATGGTTGGCTATACGCTTTATACCGGCAATCATAGGCCCCTCTATGCCTATTTCAAGCGATTGAAAAAGGATTTTCCCGGGATTGCCCGTATTATCGGTGGTCCGCATGCCACCTATTTTCCCGCCCAGTCGTTGGCGCATGCTGATTATGTGGTGGTCAGCGAAGGGTTCGACGCTTTGACGCGTATTTTGCGCCGGACAGTGGCGCCGGGTATTGTTCTGCCACGCCGCATTTTAACGTTTCCACAGCCGGAACGGCGCCAATTTTACAGTGACTATCCGGAGCACCGCTATAATCCGATTAAGAATTTGATCAGTATGACGGGATGTCCCTTTGCCTGTACCTATTGTTATAACTCAAGCAGTATCGCCAGTCTTGCCAATCAACTGGAAGTCGAACAGTTGCGTATGCTGCAACAGGCGCTGGGGCCGTCCGGCCGTCTGTTTCCGCGCAACATGCGAACGCCGGAAGATGTGCTGGCGGAAATTCGCGCGCTAATGGAGCTCGCGCCCGAAACACGCATGTTATACTGGCAGGATGATACACTTGGCATTGCGCATCATTTCGCCTTTCTCCGGCAATTTCAACATATTTATCGTCTAGGTATTCCTTTCCACGGGCAAACGCGCTTCGAAATGATTGACCCCGCCAAGGATCGCGGGCGGGCCGTCCTGGACTGCCTGCGTGAAATCGGTTTCACGGGTTTGACCATGGCGATTGAAGCGGCCGATCCTACTTTACGCAAGGAAGTGCTCAACCGGGTCATGCCCTCGGAATTGATCTTTGACAGTGTCAAGCGCCTGGCGGTAATGGGCTTTCGGTTGCGCACCGAACAGATTACAGGATTGCCCTATGGCGCCACGACGCGGCCGACTAAAATAAATCTGGATGCGGACCTCGAAATTCTAAGTCTGAACATGAATTTGCGCCGAGCCAGCGGCGGCTTGCCAAATATGTCCTGGGCCACGACGCTGATTCCTTACCTGGGCACCCGCATGAGTGACTACTGTGTGCGTTACGGATTCGTCGCGGCGGCGGACGCCGAAAATCCGGAGGCCGGATATCACGAGCGTTCGGTCCTGCGCCACCTGCGGCGGCATACCGGACCGGAACTTGAACAGATCAAGGATAATCCGAACGTCTGGCTGGAACCTGTGGATCAAGATCGCTATCGCGATCAGAACACACAGTTGCGTTATATGTTCCATATCCTGTCCCACCTGAGTTGTCTGCCGGATGCCGAGCGTTTTGTTGAACGCCATCTTCGAAAATGCCCGGTGTTTTCAGTGGCGGCGCTGAATGATGATATGTGCGCTTACGCGGCACGGCATCCGGCGCCGGAAGGCCGGCGCCTTCACGAACGGATCGGTCGTTTCGAAAACCGGATCCCGGATGTGACACCGGATGAACAGGATCGTCAGCGCCTGCGCCGGATCAGCGCGTTCTGCGGTTTGTTGCCGGGTGACGGACTTGAATTAGCCCGGCGTTATCTCCAGTATTCCAACGGCAAGGACGAGGTGGCGCTTTTCAGCAACATTGTGAAAAAATACCTGTTCGATACCCAGGTGTATCTGACGCAGGAATGCACCTGTGAATTATATGATGGCGCGATCCTGTCCGGTGTCTGAAGACCGGGAAATCTCATTATGACAATTACTCCACAGTCTGTTCTTATGGCGCCGGTGAAAACTACGGTGTCTAAACGGGTGCTATTGATTTCCCCGGAGGAAAATGACGGCAAGCCTTATGAACATTTTCCATCCGGTGCCTTGATTCTGCTCGGCAGTCTGTTGCGTGAGCGCGGCCATACAGTGCATCTGGTGCATATGACCGCAGATCATATCAGTGTGAATTGTCTCCGGACAGTGGTGGAACGCTTTGTTCCCGATCTGGTGGGACTGACCATGAACACATACCAAACCCGCTCGGTGCGGGAGGTCAGCGCGGCGCTTAAACGCTGGCATGCGGCGTTGCCGATCATGGTGGGCGGGCCGCATTCCTCGGCCCTGCGCGAACGCATATTCAAGTTTTTTCCGCATATTGATTATGCGGTATTTGGCGAGGGTGAACAAGCGCTCTTGGAATTGCTGGCCGGCGTGCCCCCCGATCAGATTCCCGGTTTGTGCCGGCCCGGCCAAAGTCAGGTTGTCCGTTCCCAACCACTTGATTTGGATTTTATTCCACTGCCGCGCCTGGATTTGATCGAACTGTCGCGTTTTCCAGGCGCTGATCCGCATCGCGCACATCCGCAAATGTTTATCATGGCATCGCGCGGATGTCCTTTCCAATGCACGTTCTGCAACAAGTCGGTGTTTGGTAATGGCGTGCGCTTTCGTCGGCCGGAACTCATCGTGCGCGAGGTTGAATGGTTGCATGCGGAATACGGCATCCGGGAAATATTTTTTCAGGATGACACCTTTAACCTGAAACGGGATTGGGCCGAACACGTGATGCAGTTAATCATCGATCGAAAGCTGAACCGCAAACTTGTTTTTACTACGTCGTTCCGCGCCAATCACAATCTCATAGATGCCGGGTTATTGAAAATGGCCAAAACGGCCGGATTCTGGCTGATTTTTTATGGTGTGGAAAACGGCAATCAGGCCATGTTGGATGCCATGGGCAAAGGCTTGACCCTTGAAGAAATCCGACGTGCCTTCCGCCTTACGCATGCGGCGGGTTTGGAGACCAAGGCGTCCTTTATGATCGGACTGCCTGGTGAAACCGAGGAAACGGTCGAAGAATCAATTCGCTTATGGCGTGAACTGGATCCGCTGGCCACGGGCGTGGGGCCGGCCATCCCGTTCCCGGATACCGAATTTGATCGTATGATTACGGCCAACGGACATAAACTGAGCGAAAACTTCGACCTTTTCTCGTCGGAAGCTGTGTTGATCCGCACCGCGCACATGGATGCCGACGACATCCGGCGGGCGTTGCTCCGGTTCCGCAAGGCGATATTGCAAAAAGCAATGCGCGATTTGTTCCGTTGGCCGCGCGGTATCATTCTCCTGCGGTCACTTTTGAATCCACGCTATCTGTTTCATGTTGTGCGTCGGATGGTTCGTTACCTGATGGTTAAATAGATTGGCCAGAATCAAGATACAAAAATCTGTCATGGAAGGCGCAAAGACACGTAAGGAAGCTTCCCGATCTGAAAACTGCTTAACGTTGTCCATCGGTGATGTGCGTATGAAGAATATTGTTGCGGTGCGAAAGAAATGGATGGGGTTGGCGCTGGTCATGATTATGGCGCTGGCGGCGGGATTGCGCCTCTATCATCTGGGGGTGCCGTCATTTCGCGCGGACACTATGCACTTTTTTGATTTCTGCCACCGGCCGCTGGGCGCCTGGGCGATTTTCACGCAATGGATGGAATTGATGGGCGGCACGTCGTCCCAGATGCCGTTTTCGGTGGCCATCACCAAGTGTTTCATTGACGTCCTGCATCTCACCCCCACGGCTTTCATGATCCGTTTGCCGAACGCGGTCTTTGGTATTTTGATGGTAGGGAGTATGTATCTGCTGGGACGTCAAATGGCCGGGCGCGTCTTTGGACTGGTGCTGGCATTGTGGCTGGCGGTCAATCCGTTCCATATCCAAATGAGCCGTGAGGCCTACTTTTATTCCGCGATGCTGTTGGGCGTGACGTTGCAGGCATGGGCCTGCCTGTGGGTTTATCGCCGCCGCAACCAGCACGCGGCCTTTCCATTTCATTTCCATCTGCTGACCCAGACCGGCTTTTTGCTCATGACTTACAGCCATGTGTCCGGCTGGTGGGTCGGGGTCTTATTTACCCCGTTCCTGGGGTGGATTTTGGGGCGTCGGGCGTGGCGCGCGCCGCGCGCACGGCCGGATTTCTGGTGGTGGCTGGCCGTTACTGTTTTAATCGGCCTGCCGTTGGTGTTCGTGGCGTGGGGTTTGCCATACTTCCTGAACGATGCGTTAAGTTCCGAATCGAAAGAAAATGTCAAACATATTTTTGGCGAGCTGCAGACACCCCTGGTTTCATTTCTATGGCTTCTGCTGAAAAGCGCCGCGTGGGGCGCGACACCGTTACGCGCCAGCTTCCTGGTGGTTACGGGCGGACTGACAATTACGGGGTTGATGTTGAACCGGGTGCGGTATCGCCGGGCTTGGATTCTAACCATTTTTTTATTGGGCGGATTCCTGATTTATTACCTTTCGGTCATAGCTACGGCGGCTACTTATGGCCAACGACATGTGGCCTATGAACTGCCCTTGTATTTAAGTTTGCTGGCGTATGGCGTCTGGCATGTGTCCGCCATTCCCTTTGTGCGCCGAACGATCAAATCCCCGGCCTGGCGGCGGGTTCCGGCGTATGCGTTGGCCGGGACGGCCGTGGCATTGAGTCTTCAGCCAGCCTGGTTTTGCACCCAGCTTACCGGCAAACCGACGCCATTCAAGGAGGTTGCGCGCTGGTGCGATACGCATCTGCCCCCGCGAAACCTCGTGCTTGTCGAGCGCTGGTTTGATCCGTGGAATGAACTGCGTGTGCATAATTCGACCAATATTTATTTCACCTTTACGGTGCCGGCAGAACCGCAAGATGTCTTTGAACGCTATAACTGGCCGGCCACCGCCAAGGAGTTTTTTAATCATTTTCCCGATGCGGCCTACTTGGAATACAGTAACAGCGAACGGAATCGGATGGGCGTGGTCTCCAATGTTTTCTTTGCACGACAGGTCGCGTTCACCAACAAGGCGGGAATCAAACTGGCAAAAATCGGGGTGGCGTATCGTGATGATTTTTACGATCCCACCACCAATCGGCTGATTACCACCGTTTTTTACAATACCCGTGCTGACGTGATCCGGCATGCGCGTGAGCAGGGCAAGACCACACTGGTGTTCTATGATTCTTCCTGGGGCTATGTCAAACTATGGCAACAGTTTAAAGATTTCCGCGACTGGCGGATTTTGGAAGACAAGGCCGCGCTGGATGTATATAATCTCACTCCGCAAACCAATACGGTCACGCTTCGCATTCGCGGCATGGCCGCCAATGGCGGCAAGCGCGTGCGGTGCGGCATGCTCGGTCAGGCCGATTTCCAGAACCTGCAGTTAGCCGAGTGGCGTATCGAGCGTGTCCCGCTTAAACCGGGCTTGAACCAGTTTGTCCTCAGTGACGCGCTCTGGTCAGCCGCCAAAATTCCCCTGCTGGTGGATCGTGTAGAGGTCACAGGGGTCAGTCCTTCGAATAGCGAATAAGAAAGAGCCATCATGGCGCGGCCATTGAGAATTGAATATCCCGGGGCGATTTACCATGTGACGGTGCGTGGAAACGCCAAGCAAAACATATTCCTGGACAACAAGGATCGCTATCTGCTCTATGCGCGTCTGGCCGATAGTGTCAAGCAATACACAGTCCGCATTTTTTTGTTTTGCATGATGGATAATCATTTCCATCTTGTTTTGGAAACGCCGTACGCTAATTTAAGCCGTTTCATGCAGTCGGTGTTGACCGGGCATACCGTAACCTTTAATTTGCGTCATCAACGTTGTGGGCACCTGACACAAGGTCGATTCCATGCGCGTTTGGTGGGCGGCGATGATTACCTTCTGAGATTAAGTCGCTATGTTCACCTCAACCCCGTGCGCGCGGGGCAACGCGACAACCGGCCGCTGGTTGAACGTGTTCGAGATCTACGGGCCTATCCGTGGAGCAGTTACCGAAGTTATATTGGACAGGCCAGACGCTTGGAATGGGTGGCTTATGAGCCTATGCTGACGTTAATGGGTGGTAGAAAAAAGGCCCAGGCTGAACGCTACCGGCGATTTGTAGAAACGGGGCTGGTTGAGACTGACGACGCGTTTCAATCGGTGTTGCGCGCCTCATGTAGGTGCATTGGAAACGATGATTTTCGCGAGTGGATCGAGGAGCTACATGCGGAGATGCTAACCGCCCGCCATCGTCCGCAAGACGTATCATTTCGCGAGGCAAAGGCTTGCAGGCAAGATCCTGCGACTGTCTTGAAAGAGGTGGCAAAGTCTGCCAAGGTAACAGTTTCGGAACTGGGGATTCGCCGGCGTAACTGGATATGGAAAGGAGTTGCGGCACACATGCTGGTTAAATATGCTGGCCTGACTCGGCGTGACTGTGCAAGAATATTGGGGTTAAATGCCAGTTCGGTCGTCAGTTACCAGATGAAACAAGCAGCGAACGCCATGGCCACGGACGTCAAATTGGTGGATATAGCAAAAGCGTTGGATTCCCGGTTGGGTAAATGATTCTTGCCGTGGGTTCTTATTCGCTATTCGAAGGACTGACCCTTAGTTGCGCTTAGTTGCGGGACCTGATCTTATGAGCACTGCCCGTATTCTTATTGCTGTCCGTAATCCGGACCTGGTGGTCAAACTGCAGTCCCTGCTGGAACTGCTGGGCTATGCCACGGCCGGCGTCGCGGCCGACGCCAGCGACGCCGGACGCCTGGCGGAAAGTCTCAAACCCGATCTGATGCTGATAGATGTGCGGCTGGGAGAGGCCTGGCAAGGCATTCAGGCGGCGGCCGCAATCCATCAACAGTGGCGGATCCCCATCATTTTTCTGATAGATTCTGCCGATATCGAAGCTTTGCAGAAGGCCAAGGCCATTGAACCCGTTGGGTTCATCCGCATTCCACTGGACGACAACGAGGTCCTGGCGACGGTCAAGCTGGCATTAGACAAGCAATGGATCGAACGTCAGCTACAGGAAAGCGAGCAGAAATACCGGTCCATGATGGAGGCCATGAGCGACCTGGTTTATATCTGTTCGTCGGATTACCATATTGAATATATGAATCCGGCCATGATCCGCAAGGTGGGCCGGGATGCCGCCGGTGAGTCATGCCATCGTGTATTCTTTGAGCTTATGCAAGTTTGCCCCTGGTGTGTGATGCAACAAGTCCAGCGCGGACAAAGCGTGCGTCACGAGATTACCAACCCGCACGATGGCCGCATCTATCGCGCGGCCAGTATGCCGATCATCCATGCCGACAACACCGTGTCCAAGATGGCCATTCTTACGGATATTACGGAAGGTCGGCAGGCGGAATTGGCGCTTAAGGAAAGCGAGGTTCGCTATCGGCGCCTCGTAGAGTCGGCAACCGATTATATTTATACCGTCAAGGTGGAAAACGGGCGGGTCGTTTCAACGTCGCATGGGCCGGCGTGTGTGACCGTTACGGGTTATACTTCGGCGGAATATGAAGCCGATCCCAATCTCTGGTTTAAAATGGTTTATGAAGACGATCGCAAATTGGTTTTGGACCAGGCGGACCAGCTCTTGCAAGGCCAGACCATCCAGCCTCTGGAACACCGGATCACTCACAAGAACGGGAAGATTCGTTGGCTTCGGAATACCCCTGTTCCGCATCAGGATGGCGACGGGCGCCTGGTGGCGTACGACGGCCTGGTAACCGACATCACCGACCGTAAATTGGCCGAATTGCAGATCAAGGAGCATGCCCGCAAGTTGGAGATCGTGAACAAGGTCATTGTGGCGGTCAACCGGGCGACGGATTTGACCACCCTGCTCGATGAAGTGTTGGACGCATCGCTGGACCTGGTGCAATTCAAAGGGGCCGGGATTTATATTGTGGATGCCCAAAGCGCAACGGCCACCCTGGTTTCAGTTCAAGGATTGCCAAACGATTATGTGCGCAGTTTGAAGCGCTTGCATCTGAACGAACCGCAATATCAGGGGCTTTTTGGGCAGGGCCAGGGGATTTTCACGGATGATTACAACCGGGTGGCTCCAGAGCGGGCGCGCAAATGGAATATTCAAGCCGTGGCCCGTATTCCCCTGACCGCCAAGGATGCGGTGGTTGGCGCCCTGGTTCTGGCACATGATGCGCCCCACGCGTTTTCCAGCGAAGAGCAAGAATTGTTGATGGTGGTCGGCCGGCAAATCGGCACGGCGATTGATAAAATGCGCGCAGAACTGGCTCTGCGCGAGAGCGAAGACAAATATCGAACCATTTCGGAACAGTCACTGGTCGGCATCCATATGATCAAGGATGGCAAGCTCGTGTTTGTCAACGATGGTTGGACCAAGATTACCGGTTATACCCGCGATGAGATCAAAGCCTGGGGGTTTGAAGAATTCGGACGCATTGTCGAACCGGCTGACCGCGATTGTTTCCTGGATCAGATTCGGAAACAACAGCTTGGCCGGACCGACGACATTATGCCATTCCATGATTGCCGGTTCCTTTCCAAAACGGGCGAAACCAAATGGGTGCTGTTGCATTCCCGGGCGGTGCAATTCGCCGAAGGACACGCCGTAATTGGAGTGATTATTGATATCACGGATCGGAAAATAGCCGTGCAGTCCCTGGAACAGGCCAATCAGCAGTTGCGTTCACGGGAACAGGAGCTGATCAGCGCAAACCGCGACAAGGAGGTCCTGCTCAAGGAAATCCATCACCGCGTGAAAAACAACCTGCAGGTCATTTCCAGCCTGTTGAAACTGCAATTGGGTCATGTCCGGGATTCTCAGGCCGCCGCCGTAATCCGGGAATGCCAGAACCGGATCAGATCCATTGCCATCGTGCACGAGAAACTATATCAGTCCCGGAGCCTGGCCGAGGTGGATATTAAAGATTATATCCAGAGCTTGATCAGCCACCTGTTCCGGATGTTTCTGGTGGATTCCGGTTCAGTGACCATGGATGTTGCCGTGGATAACGTTGCCCTGCACATTGACCAGGCAATTCCATGTAGCCTGATCATCAACGAGCTGGTGTCCAATTCCTTGAAATATGCCTTTCCGGATAACCGGCGGGGCGAGATCCGTATCCGGCTCCAGGCCGCCGCGAATGACCTGTACCGGCTGGAGGTTGGCGACAACGGCGTGGGATTCCCGCTCAAAGTGGATTTTCGCAACACCGCCTCGCTGGGCTTGCAGTTGGTGATGACCTTTGTGGAGCAATTGGGCGGAGCGATTGAACTAATCCCCGGCGCCGGAACCATGTTCGTGGTTACGTTTCCGGCGGGAAAAAAGACGGCCGCCGAGCGCGCCCACGGAGAGTCGAACTCCGCTTCCCAGGATGAAAACCTGGTGTCCTGACCGATAGACGATGGGCGCATACGAACACGAACGCCGTTCTTGTGAAATATGCGGGCTAAACCATAACAGAAGTTCCCGCCGGTGCAATCCCAAAATCCGGGCAACTTTATGCTTGAGTAGCGCCGTGAACTTGCCCATAGTGACGCTGTTTGCCAATTTCAATTTCCAAAAGAGTGTTCGGCATTTCGGATGTTGGAATGAAAAACGAACCATGTATTAAAACTCATATTCAGGGAGTTCATTATGGCACGCGTTTGTGATATCTGCGGCAAGGGCGTACGCAAGGGCAATATTATTACCCGGCGCGGACTGCCGAAGGCCAAAGGCGGAATCGGCCTGCACACGACCGGTATTACCCGCCGCCGCTTTTTGCCCAATCTCCAGAAAATCCGGATCATGGAGAACGGCGGGATTGCCGTCCGTAAAGTTTGTGCCGCCTGTATCAAGTCCGGCAAAGTGGCCAAGGCCTGATTTTAAGACGGAAGACTGTAGGAAGGCTGTGGACTGAAGGAGGGACGGACAAGCCTACCGTCTCCAGCCTACAGCCTTCAGCCTGCAGTTATGTGGCAACAAACCATGGTGGTTTTACTGTCAGCCATCTGGGGCACATTGTGCGCGATGGCGCCTTACCTGCTGTTCGGATTCCTGGCGGCGGGTCTGCTCGCGTTGTTCATCAGCCCGCAAATAGTGGAACGGCATCTGGGTGGCCGGGGGATGTGGCCGGTTATCAAGGCGTCACTTCTGGGTGTGCCCTTGCCGCTGTGCTCCTGCGGCGTGATTCCCGTGGCCGCTTCCTTGCGTCGGCATGGTGCCAGCCGCGGCGCCACGACGGCTTTCCTTTTGTCAACGCCTCAGACGGGAATTGACAGTGTTGTGGTTACCTACAGTCTCATGGGCGGTTTGTTCGCGCTCATTCGGATCGTGGCGGCCTTCGTTACAGGGCTGATGGGAGGCTGGCTGGTGAACGCCCTGGCCGGCGAGGATCATGCCAATGCCGCCGCCGATATGCATCCGCCGGCCCCTTGCGCGGAAGTGTGTTGTGCGCCATCCGCGCAACGGCCGAACCGGCTGGCGCAGGCTCTGCGTTACGGGTTTGTGACGTTGCCTCAGGATATCGGCAAGGCGCTGTTGGCGGGGTTGATCATTTCCGGGGTCATCGCCGCGTTTGTGCCGGACGATCTCTTTACCGGCATATTCGGCACGGGGTTTGTCGGCATGCTGATCATGATGGCCGTCGGTATTCCGTTGTATGTATGCGCGACCGGCTCGGTGCCGGTGGCCGCCGCGCTGATGATGAAAGGCGTTTCACCGGGCGCGGCGCTGGTTTTCCTGATGACCGGCCCCGCCACCAATGCGGCGACGCTGGCCATAATCTGGAACGTGTTGGGAAAGAAAACGGCCGTGATTTATCTCCTGTCGGTGGCGGTTTGCGCGATAGCCTTCGGCTTGCTGGTGGACTATGTTTTCCGGGCGGCCGGTCTGGCCGGGCATCATCACAATGGGCATGCCATGTTGCCGGAATTCGTTAACACCGCCAGCGGTGTGATTCTATTGGCGGTGCTGGCTTGGGCGTATCTGGATAAATTCAGAATGAAAAATGTTCGCGTCGCAAGAAAATAGCGCCGGCATTCAAATCATCACGGCAGTTGAAACAACAGTTCCGGGCTTTGGCCTGAGGGCCGGATGACGGGCGACAGATGACGGTAAAAATATTTACTGCCGCGGGATTGTATCCTTCAGTTTTCAGCCTATAGCCCGACAGCCGGTCTTCCGTTCATGCGTTTAGGCTTGCCTGTCCAACCGCAATGTTTATGATCAGCATCCAGTAGCATCCCATAGAAGGATGCTTTGGCTGAGGGCTGTGGAGCTATTGACTGTGGGGAAACCCCAATAAAACCGAGGGCTATGAAGGACCATTATCAAAACCGCAGTTCCGGTTTTTCCCATCTGTGTTTATTCTGTTCCGACCCACAGCCTACAGCCTACAGTCCACAGCCCATGGCGTCCCTGTGGGACGCCAGTG
>JBDRJR010000144.1:0-34602 GCA_043814705.1 Verrucomicrobiota bacterium
TTTCCTTCTGTCTCTCACATCACCACGTCGGCGGGACGGCCGCACCGGCGGCAAGCGCCATTGATGATGCCGACAACACGCACGGCGTATCCCTGCCGGACAATAAGCTCCTGGCCACACTTTGGGCAGAGCGTATTTTGCCCTTCATTCGACAGCACATTGCCCATGTAGACGTAGGCCAGGTCACGCTTACAACGGGCAAAGGCGCGCTCCAGCACGGCCGGCGGCGTGGATGGGACATCCATTTTGTAGTCCGGGTGGTAGGCGCTCAAATGGAGCGGCGTCTCACGCCCCAGATTCTCCGCCACCCAGGCTGAGACCCGGCCGACCTGCTCTTCGTTGTCATTCAATCCTGGGATCAGCAGATTGGTGATTTCCACATGACGACCTGCCGTCACCGCCTGCCGCGCAAACCGGAGCACCGGCGCCAAGGCGCCGCGGCACTGCTGTTTATAAAAAAACTCGTCCATGCTCTTGATGTCAATGTTCAGCGCATCAATCAGCGGCAACAGTTCCGCCGCGGGCTTTTCCTCGATAAACCCGTTAGTCACCAGCACATTGAACAAACCCGCCGCACGTGCCGATCGCGCGCAATCCTGAACAAACTCATAATTGATCAGCGGCTCGTTATAGGTATAGGCAATACCAGGGGAATGCTGATCCCGGGCAGCCTGAACTACCTCGTCCGGCTGTAAAGACGGCGATTGGTCAGTGACAGTCTGGGAAATCTGCCAATTCTGGCAGAACCGACAGGCAAAGTTACAGCCCCAGCCGCCGATGCTGAAAATTGTGCTCCCGGGATGAAAATGGAACAGCGGTTTTTTCTCGATCGGATCGTTATGCCGGGACGAGATCAACCCGTATCCCGCCGCCGCCAGGCCGCCATCGTCCACCCGCCGCACGCCGCATAAACCAGCCTTTTTTTCGGCGATCACGCAGTGATGCGGACAAAGCTCGCATTGAATTTTACCCGATTCGGTTGTTCGCCAGAAAAGCGCTTTTTTCATATCCACCCCCACAGTCTGCGCGCAATGATCCCGCGCCATCTTTAAAAACCAATGCTAATTTTGCGCTTGCAACAGCCGGTTGCCGGTTTATGCTGATTTTTAAATAACTTATCGTTTTATTTATCACTTTCGCGGAAAAAAAACAACCTCTATCATGGCGCTTAACAAACCATTTTCGCTTCTCATTAAGCCGGCGGGACCGGACTGCAATTTGCAGTGTGAATATTGTTTTTACAGAAGCCGTCTGGCGTTATTTCCCGCCACGACAGTTCACCGCATGACAATTCCCATGCTGGAAAAACTGATTTCCAGTTACATGGCAACCAGCCAGCCCGTGTATGCCTTTGCCTGGCAGGGCGGTGAACCGTTATTGATGGGGCTGGAATTTTTTCAGCAGGTTACCCATCTGCAGGCTCGCTACGGCCGCACCGGCGCCGCAGTACAAAACAGCTTGCAGACCAATGGCGCTTTGATCACGGACAAACTGGCGGAACATTTTGCCAGCTATCACTTCCTGGCAGGCATCAGCCTGGATGGCCCGCCGTCCATTCATGACCGGTATCGCGTCAACTCAGCCGGTGACGGATCATTTTCCGCGGTATGGCGCGGGATCGAGTGCCTGCGGCGGCACAACGTGGATTTTAATATTCTGACATTGGTGACGCAGGCAAATATCCGACGGGCAGCCGAGGTCTATCGCTATTTGTGCGACGAAGGCTTTATGTTCCAGCAATACATTCCCTGCGTTGAAACAGACGCGCGCGGCAAGGTGTTGCCTTTCAGTATTGACGGGGAATCCTGGGGCGAGTTTTTATGCCGAATGTATGACCTGTGGATCAAGCATGACACGCGGCGCGTATCCGTGCGGCTGTTCGATTCCATCCTTAATCTGATGGTAGACCAGCGATATACGGATTGCCAGATACGGCTGGCCTGCGACACGTATTTTGTAGTGGAACACAACGGGGATGTCTATCCATGCGATTTTTTTGTCGAACCCCGCTGGCGGCTGGGCAATATTGGGAACCTGTCATGGCACGGTCTGCGGGTATTGCCGCTTTATCGCCAATTCAGCCGGCGGAAAGGCAATCACAATGAAGCCTGCAAAGCCTGTAAATGGCGCCGGTTTTGTCAGGGTGATTGTCCCAAGTTTCGTTTGAGCACGGAAAATGACACCCGGCAAATCAGCCATCTCTGCCAGGGTTGGCAGATGTTTTACGAACATACCTATGCGGGTTTCAAGCAGTTGGCTGATCAAATCCGCCGGGAACGGCCAACTTGTGCAACTCGTTAAATAGCCTCCGGCCATGCTGGTGATTCTGGCTCACCGGTTGTTTTTAGCATTGACGGTCGCGCCCAAAATGGACATGATAATTCATAAGAGGACGGTTTATGCCCAATCATACCTGAAAGGAGTAAAGCAATGAAAACCATTTCGCAAGTATTAGTGTCAGGGGTGGCCATCGGTTGTCTGCTGGCACTGACCGGATGCGCCATGTTCCGGGTAAAAGTGGAGGACAAGGATGTCTCAAATATGCCGGACTTCGATGCCACCTACGGCGCCAAGGACCTGCGCAACCTGAGTGAAAAAGTGGCCACCAGCATCGCCGCGAGCGATTTCATCAAAAACCAGCCCGGCAATCTGATTATGATCATCTATGGCGTCCAACCCCGCACAACCACCTTTGTGGATACCCAGGCCATGACCGATCGCCTGCGTAATATTCTGATGCAGAAGAGCAACAACAAAATCCAGTTTGTCAATGAAAGCCGCCGCCAGGAGTTGATGAAGGAACAGGGCTTCCAGGCCCAGAACGCCACCGATGAAACCCGTACGGCTGTCGGCAAACAGTTGGGGGCGCAATATATGCTGACCGGTGCGCTGATTGAAATGCAAAAGCAAACAGGGAAACAGGTCCGGGTCTCCAAGACGGAACTGGTGTATTACCAGTTAACCATCGAAATCACCGATCTCGAAACCGGGATCATCGCCTGGTCCACGCAAGAAGAATTCGCGCGCACGGCCAGAGAGCCGCTCATTGGATGGTAATATGCATCAGGTGTTTCCGGGAATGCTCCCGCTCCTCCGATGCGGCGCCGGGTTGGCAGTGTGCCTGGCCGGATTCATGGCCGGCTGTGCATCACCGCCACTTCAAACGGCACGCGCTAATTTCTATGCGGGCAAGTTTGAGCAGGCCAACACCAATCTGGCCTCTATTCCCAAGGACAACAAGGACGAGATCCTGTTCCTGATGGAGCGCGGCATGATCCGCCAGAACCTCGGCCAATACAAGGAGAGCGCAACGGACTGGCGACGGGCGGGGGATCTGGACGCCAAGCTGGATGCCTACAGCGTGTCCCAGGGCGCCTCCAGTTTGATTGTGAATGACCGCATGCTTTCCTTCCGCGGCATGCCGTTCGAGCGCACGTTGATGTATGCGTTCCTGGCCAAAAATTACCTCGCGGACTCAAACTGGGATTACGCCGCCATCTGCGCCCGCAACATCATCAAGAAACTTGAGAACCTGGACGGGTTCCCGGATATCGCCTACGGTCGTTACATGGCCGGGTTCTGCCTGGAATTGATCGCCGACGAGGGCAATGCCGCCATCCAGTATCGCGCCGCCAGTCGGTTACTGCAGGACAACATCCTGATTGACGCGCTTTCAGGCGATATCCTGCCCACGACTAATACAGTCTGTTCCACGGCAACCATGGCCAAAGCCGCGTTACGGACCGAACCGGCGGAGCTGGTTTGTTTCATCGCCATGGGCCGCATGCCGGCGGGTGAGCTCCATGGTGATTTTTATTCCCAGTTTCCGCCCTATGCGGAAATCTACTGCAATGACGAATACCTGGGCCGCAGTTATCCGTTTGCCAATACGGCTGACCTGATGATGGCCAGCCAGCACCGACTGGCGGCCATGCAATTAGCCAAGGACGCCACGCGCATCGCCACAAAAGTCGCGATCGCGGAAACCATGAAGCAACAAAACGACGTCCTGGGCGCGCTGGTTTTTCTGGCGTTGTTCGCAATGGAGGCGCCGGACACCCGCTGTTGGGAAACTTTGCCCTTGTGGTTGGAAATAGCCCGCGTCCCCTGCCCCGTCGACCTGAAAAGTTATTCCGTGGTCTTCAAGAGCGCCGCCGGCGCCATACTGGGTAAGAAAGTCATCACCACCCCCCTTTCCCGGCATGGCAACATTTTTATTTCCTTTTGCCGGGACGTGGGGTGGTAATAACCCGTTCTTAGTTCTTGGTTTCTGGTTCTTTGTTCTTCGTTAATTCAGCATGCGTCCCCGCGCTTTTCTGATGTTCCCAAACGAAGAACCAAGAACAAGGAACTACGAACGGACTATCATTTTCCCGTATCAATCGTATTGATAATCCAGGCGGGCTCAACGCCGCCGGTGCCGGCGATGACGTTGACGCGCGCTTTATCCAGCACGTCTTTCATTTCCTCGGCGCTCAGCTTGGTGCGGAAAAGCGGGACCTCGATAGTCGTATCGGTCTTGAGCAGGATCTGCTTGCTAATGTCCTGGTAACCGGCTTTGCCGATTGTAATCACATGGTCGCCGGCGAACACCTGAAAATTTGCCAGGGGCGTCGTACCGATCAACATGCCGTCAATCTCCACCATGGCCGGATCCGCCGCGCCGGCCTTCACCGAAAGCTTGACTTTCGGCCGGCTGTTCTGCTGGGCCAGGCGCGCCTGCAGTTTTTCGTTCATGCCCGGCACGGCCTTGGTCAGGGCCGACTGCAGTAACTGGACAAGTTCATCCTCGCCTACCACCGTTTGATGCACGTCCGATTGCCGGAAGCTCCGGTTGGCAACACCTTCCACCATGGCAATGACTGTGCCATCGCTGGTGTCCAACGCCTGCAGGGCCACACGCAAAGCAAGGGTTTGGAATTCCGTCTTTAATCCGCCCTGATTGATCACTTCCTTGCCGGGTGAATAGCTCAACAGGTTACCGCGCAGGACCACGTCCGCATTCACCGCCTGGGCCGCTCGCAGGAAGGACGGCTTGACCGAGGTCTTTTTGTCGTTGTCGGTCAAGGAAAGCGCCTGAATCTGGGCGATAAAATCCCGGCGATCAATGAGCACGTAAGCCGGGTCATTCGCCAGCACGGCGCCCAATGCAAAAACTCCCTTGTCGGCCAGTGTTTTGGGCGTTACGCCGCCCACCACGGCCGCATCCGCGGAGACACTGGCATGGTTGTCAAAATCCAGCAAGGCCACCCGCATCGGCTCTGCGCCAACAGCCGCTATTGCCGCCGCCATCACCATGCAACCGAACAGTATTCCGGTTTTCATTCTCGGACTCCTCCGATGATTGTTTAATCAATGCGTTTGTAAATAATACACCAGCCACAAAATGAGCGCCAGCACCAGGACCACCATTACAATGGCCTTGTTTCTAATAATCCGGCTTTCCTGGCGCAAAGGCCGCAAATTCTGAAAATGACCCGCCATGAAATAATTGGCGAATTTTTCGCGCATCCCAACCTCTGCGAGTCGGGACGAACTGGCCGCCGGCTGATCAAAGAGCGAAGGAGCGCCGCTATCGCCCGCGAACGGACGCCCCGCCGCCTCGGCGCCGCCGGTCTCCGAATGCCGTGCCGCCTGTGTAAACAAATCATTCTCCGTCCGATCCGGCGGCGGTTTTGCGCCAAACACCGGCGCCGATGTCGCGCAAATACGCGGTGTCGGCATGGTGGATTGCGCCGCTCCCGGCCGCGAGGCGGTCTTGATTTCGCCCCGGACACGCTCCATTTCTTTGCGGAGCTCCTTGATTCGCCGGTCAATGACGTTTTTCTTTTTCTTTCCGAACAGCATAAGGAACCTTCCCGAATAGGACCCATACAGCCGACAGGACAAACCACACTGATCCTCTAATACAACTTTGCGATTAATACCCCGATTAAGACAATGAGCATAATAATCAGAGGCAGGCTGAAGGCCATGCCCACTTTCACCCAATCCCCAAACCCGCGCGGATAACGGGCCAATCCGGCCGACTCATCCTGCATGACCGGCCTGACAACCATGCCGATATTGTGACTCTCGCGCATGGCCTCAATCCGGGCATAGGCTTTGTTGTATTCCTTGCGCGTATTGTCAATTATCACCAGAGCCTTGCTCAATTCTTCGCGCAAACCCTCGGTATCGGTCGCCCACTGCTCCTCGTTGAATCCACGCATATCATTCAACATCGCCTTGAAGCGCCGTTCCGTCTCAGCCAGCAGTTCCAGCCGTTGATTCAGGCTGATTTCCTCGCGCTCCAATGCGACGAGGCTTTTTTCCAGATGATCGATCATCTCGCGTTTGCCAGCCTCGTATTTTTCCTGGTTGTTGCGCAAATTTTCCAGGGAGTTCTTTTCCCGTTCCAAGGCTTCCTGCTTCGTGCGCAATCGTTCCAGCTCATCCAGCTTGGTTGCCACCTGGCTGTTGATTTCTTCATTACGCCTGGTCAACGGCGTCAGGTTCAAATTACCGGTAGGCACCGGTTCCGATCGCGGCATATCGCTGGCGGCTGAGCCCTTATGCGCCGGCCCCATGTTAACTTCCTTAACGGCATCGCGCCGCTGGATCAGATCGTCATCAATAAAATCCGTATTGCTCATGTGTGTCTCCTCTTTTTAAATGCAGAATGAAGAATGCAAAATGACTCCAATTTATTCTCTTCCGCTTTGCGTTTTGGCAATAATATCTCTAATCGCTCAACGCTTTTCTCTTGAGCTACAGCCCACAGCCTTCAGCCTTCAGCCTACAGCCTTCAGCCTACAGCCTACAGCCTCTATCTTACTTTGGTATGACAAGCATCTGGCCGGTCTTCAGTTTTTGCGACCCGCCCAACGTCTCCCGATTGGCATCGTAAATCAATTTCCACTTGCGCGGATTATGATACACCCGGGCGGCCACGGTCGAAAGAGTGTCGCCGCGCTGGACACGATATTGTGTGCCGGCCGTTTTATTCACCGAAGCCGGCGCGGCATCCGTCGCCGGGCCCATGGCTGATCCGGCAATCGCCGGCTGGACAATCGGCGGACCATCCGCCGCCGGGGACTGCATCGCCGGCGCGGCAATGCGTCGGGCCAGATTTTCGCGAACTTGCCGCAAATCTCTTTTCAGCCGATCGTTGTCTTCCTGGAGCGCCTGCACTTTCTTATCCAGTCCGGGGGTCTGTTCAACCACGGATGCGGCGAAGGCTATCTTGGCCTTGCGAATAAAGCCCTCAATCATCTCTCTTTTTTCGGTCTGCGGCCGCAACTCCAGGTAACGCTCGTAATGAAAAATGGCGCGCACGTAATTATGGTCATAATTATCGTACAATTGCGCGGCTTCCAAATGGGCCTGGGCCAGTTTTGGTTTTTCATCGATCGCCCGATTAAGAAGCGCCAAGGCGGACTGTTTGTCGCCTTCGCGTAGTTTGGCGCGCGCCTTGCGAATGGCCGGATAATTGAATTCCTGCGCGTCCTGCTCGTGCACCTGCGAGGTGCAACCCGCCAGCAACCCAACCGCCAGCGCCGCCGTCATGATCCATACATTAAACTTCGAAACCATCAGCGCCCAAACTCCTTTTTACACAGCCCGTTTTCAAATGCCTGCAATCCAGCACTTATTGTTGCTTACCAGTAACTATATAGCGTAAAACGATAAACAACACAATGTAAATTAAGTAAGGCCTCAGCCATCTGGTGGTTTAGATACGGTTCGATAGAACGGCGGCTACACCTAACGCACGATGCCCAATCCTGTTATGCCACGTCTTCCACCACGTAACTGAGGTTGCTAAATTAATTTTTTGCCCCGCAACAAGTTCGCAAACAGAACTTATTGCGAATCGAAGGCAACGCCTTGCGTTCCATGCATCGGAATCACATATGGGCCTTCCGGAATGATCGCCACATAGTGGTCTCCGCACGCGGCCACTTGGCGCCGGATGGCCTCCGTCAGACAGGTTGTCGGTTCGACTCCCGTTATGGCCAAATCCGCCTGCGAAAGACCGGGCGCATAGAGATGAATGGAACCGGCTTTCATCGCCTTAATCAGCATCTCGGTTTCCCATTCGTCAATCGCCGCGGCCGGTTTGGCCAGAAGCGCAGTTAAAAACTGGCCGGTAGTACCGGCCACCAGCCGCTTCTGGGACACCGCAAATTCAGACGAACCCAGTCCCTCCGAACACTCGGAGGCAATAAACAAACTTCCGCCCGGCGCCAGAATATTCAGGGCGCCGACCATGCCTTTTATGGTCTGGTAATAGGTCTTGTCCAGCGGATAGCCGGCTGAACTCGTAACCACCGTCTGGAATTTCCGATTGACCGGGATTTCGGCGTATTCCCGCATATAGTTCACGGCCGCCGCATGGCTTTGGACCATCTCGCCGAAATTGACAAACGCCAGCCGCCGCTGTTCATCAATCACGACATTTACCGCCCACACGCGGCCGATCATGGCCGCGATTTCCAGTTGCGCCTCGTGCACCGGATTGCCGATGAGCACACAATTGGCGGCGCGCGGATGCTCCAGCAGTCGGGCGCTGTGCAGGTGGGCAATGGTGTCGCGGTGGGCAATGCCGGGCGCAATGACTTTGCGGCCGCCCGAGTAGCCGGCCATGAAATGCGGCTCAACCAGGCCGGTCACGATCCGCAAATCAGCCTCCAGAAACCGCCGGTCAATTTTGACGGGAACGTCCTGCGTCGTGGTACCCAGCGTAACATGATCCGCATCGCACCGGGCATCATGATTGACTACCCGCATGGTTTTCAGGACGGCATCATTTCCGACCAGTTCGCGCAGTTCTTCGCCTTCATTGGGCCGGTGCAGGCCGGTGGCCACCAGGATCGTGATTCGATCCGGCGGAATACCGGCTTGGATCAGCGTTGCCGTCAGCGGCGGCAAAAGCAGGCCATTGGGCACGGGACGGGTAATGTCGCAAATCACGATACACGCCGAGCGATAACCGCGTGCTTCCGTGCCAAGCGGCCGTGCGGCTACGGGCGATTCAAGCGCCCGGCGCACGGCACACAGCGGATCCGGCAGGACCGGCATCAGTTTTTTTCGGATAACCGTGATCGCCCAGTCATCCGGCAAATTCAGCGGCAATCCGGTTTTACCGTAATTAAGCGTTATTTCCACAAAAAGTTTCCTGACAACCAGGTTTCAGGTTGGATCGTTTCTCCCGCTTGTTCGCAGATCCATTGCGAATGAAATACAAATGATATTCAGCGCTCAACGCTTTGCGCCCCACCTGCGCCAATGCGCCCCCCTGTGCGAAAAACCACTTCAACACGAAAGTCGGCGGTCAGCACACGCGCTTCAAACCCCGTTCTGCCGCCGACAGGCTTCGATCACGGCAATCTGCTTGCGAACTTGCGGGACGGTAATGAGCAGGTTGGCGCCTTTGACCAGCACGTTATAGATGTTGTCGTAGAAGCGCTGGGTACCGCTTTGGTATGAACGCAGTGTATAGCCCGTGGAAAACGTTTTTTTAGCCCTGGCCAGCTTCCATTGCTTTTCAACCCAGGGCAAATGTTCGTGGGGATACGCGCGATTGACCGACCATTTTTCCCAAAATTTTTGACGGGGGGCCTGGGCGGCGTCGAAATATTTCCAGCGGACTTCATCATGATTTGCGACCAGCGTGCCACGGGTGCCGCCAATCGTGTATAGATAGCGGGAGGCATAGGCCTTGAAGGAAGTCAACAGGATGTCCACCGCGGGCATACCTTTCCCGTGCAGGGTCAAACTGCAAAAATCATCGGCATCGCCGCCAAGTTCATGGTGGCAAGTCATCCGGCAAAAGACCCGCGGGTTTTTATCCCAACCGATGAGCGCGAGCGCCTGGTCAAGGGCATGCGGCCCCGTATTGAACAGAACGCCGCCAAAGTTGCGTTTAAGAGTCTGCCAATCCCAGCGCCGCCCGAACCCGCCCCAATCACTGCGGATATGCACGATTTCACCCAACACACCGGATTGAATGATCTCCTGGATTTTATCGAAAAACGGTTGAAGCCGGTTGTTCTGGAAAGGCGCCAACAGGCAATTAGATCGCCGCGCGGCGGCGGCCATGCGGTCAACATCATTGACCGTACCGGCAAACGGTTTTTCACTGACGACATGCAAGCCGGCTTTCAAAGCCGCGATCGTGGCCGGAGCGTGCAGAGGCGTGGGCAAGGCATTCACGAAAAGGTCAAAGCCGCCTTTCCGGATCATTGTGGAATAATCGGCATAGGCGTGTGCGCCGAATTCGCGTTGCGCGTCCTGACGCCGTTCCGGCAGTTGGTCCGCCACAGCCACGATCCGGAATTGCCGGCCGGCCTGCTGCAACCATAACGCGTGAATATTATAGCCGCTTCGACCTTGTCCCGCGATACCCACGCGCAAAATTGGCTGTCCCGATTTATTCATATTGTTCAGCTCCTTGGATTCTTTAAAGTCCTGATGTCAGGTCATAACACATTTCCTAACGCGTTCAAGTATAATACGGCAGAAACATCCGCTTGACTGCCACCCCCGCCAGGTCATACATTGAAGAAATAAGCACATTTTAATTCTGAATTATCCGGTAATCCGGGCAAAGACCGGCAAGATCGTCAGTGAAAATAAATGCGGAGAAATCATAAATGCTGTTTCTATCCAGCCGGGAAAAAACACTGTGGTCTGAATTCGGCCGTGACATTGCCAAGCGCGGCTTGGCAAGCGCCGATTTCAGCGGCGACATCCGCGCCAATCTTCTGCCGATGTTCCATTTCTATATCGGCGCCCTGCTCACTGCCGCCGGGCAGGACAAGCTGGGTAAAGCGTGGATCACCAGCGGCACACTGATTGAGGAAGATGGGCTGTTTTTAAACACCTATCTCACCGGTTTTCTCCAGCGCCACCATGACCGTCTGGAAATGCCGGAGCAGGTCTTCGCCGATCCCCGCCCCTACGTGCACTTTACCAGCGTGCCGATCATGCAGGAATCACGCGCGCGCTTCCTGGCGCAATGCGGACATACGCTTCCAAAAATCAAGCACCCCTTCCGGCTCATGGATATCGGCTGTGGCGACGGCGGGTTGACCGCCGCCCTGTTAAAGCACCTCCAGACCACCGGTAAAATCGGGGAAATTGGCGAAATCCTGCTGGTGGATCCCTCGCCCGCCATGCTTGCGCTGGCCAAAGCAACCGTGGGCAAGACAATCCCGTCTTCACGCATCACGACCCTGAATCACCGGATCGAACAGGTTGCGGGCAAACTGAACACCCCTTGCGATATAGCCATGTGCTCGCTTTCGTATCATCATATGCCTTATGAACAAAAGGTCATTCATCTGAAAGAACTTAAACCGTGGATTGATCACCTGGTGCTTTTTGAACTGGATGCCAATAACGATTTACCGGAACTGCAAACCCCCGAGCTGGCGGTATCGGTCTATCAATCCTATGGACGGCTGATTGATTTCGTCTTTTCGCATGACGCCCCCATCGAAATTGCGCAAGCCTGCGTGGACCGGTTCCTGATGACGGAAGCCGTGTCGCTCCTCACCCAGCGGCGGGGTGAACGCAACGATTATCACATGCTCCGCACACAATGGCACACCCTGTTCGAGCAAACACTCGCCCCTGAATTTATATGCCGGTGCGATTCCCCTTGCTATGCCGACGAATATTTCTCGTTATTCACCATTCATTACGGGCGGGGGTAATTGTCGCGGGATTACTCGGCCGGAAATAAAACACCTTAGCCCACAGATCCAACTATCGGCGGGAACGATATATCGTCACCGCCACACCGATGCCCGGCAGGGCGCCGGGCTTGGCCACCGTGACATCCAGCGCCTTAATGCGCGGCTCGCGCAGGCAGACGTCGGCAATGTGCTCGGCCAGGGCTTCAAGAAGCGTGAAACGGCTCTTGGCCGCCGCTTTCCGAACGCGCGCGGCCAACGCCGCATAATCTATTGTGTCCGTTAACTGGTCGCTCCGTCCGGCCGCTTGCAAATCCGTGTGCAGGACAAGATCCACAATCACCGCTTGCGGGGTTTTCCGTTCATGCGGATGAACGCCGATCACGGTGTTCAGCTTCAATTGCCGAATGTGAATCTGGTCCATCCAATTGCTGATTTCTGATTTCGGATTACTGATTTTTATGATCTCTCTCCATCGTCTTACGGTCACTTTTGTCGTCCGTCGTCTGGTATCCGTCCTTACCCCAGCAGGTGCCGGCCGCTGTCCACAAAGACAATCTGACCGGTGATAGCATCCGACTTCAGCAGGAAAAGCACGGCTTTGACCACATCCTGAACACCTGGTCGAAGTTTCAAAGGTAACGGTCCTGCGCTCTCGCGGACCGCGCCGATTGTATCCGCAGTTAACACGGGGCCCGGCGCCACCCCATTCACGGTAATCCCCGGAGCCAGCTCCAATGCGGCTAATCGCGTCAGGTCGGCCAGGGATTTTTTGGCTAAGCTGTAAGGCACGGCATCCGACTGCTGAGAGGCAATGCGGCAATCCAGCAGATTGATGATGCGCCCGCGTTTAACGCGCCGGGCAAACGCCTGCATGAGCAGGAACGGGGCCAGCAGGTTGACTTCCCATTCCGCGCGGATCGCCGCCGCAGTGGCCTGTAACAACTTTTGTTTATCAAATACGGCGGCATTGTTGATGAGAATATCCAGCTTGCCGGCAACGGCCGCGGCTTGGCGCACAACTTGATCGGCGGAAGGCGGCATCCGGTCATCACCGGTCTGCAAATCACCGGCCACCGACCAAACCTGCGCGCCGTTCCGGCGCAGGCGCGCGACCAGCATCTCCGCCGGATGAGCCGAACGGTTATAATGAATCACAACCCGACACCCTTCCGCCGCCAACGCTTTGCAAAGCGCCGCTCCGATCCGCCGGGCGCCGCCGGTCACCAGCGCTGTTTTGCCTTTAAGTTGCATAGGCGCCCATTAAATCAGGTTTGGCATCTTTGCCGTTTTATCGAACGGTTGCTACAACAGGCATGGCGGCGGTTCGCCCGCCTGCAACACCATGGATAGCGTTGCAAGCAAGCGAGAACCGCTACGGATTTAAATTCCTATCCATGCATATAGCGTGACAGTGTCCGGTCATACAAAGTCACCACCCACCGGAAGGGGGAATAGATCAGACGCAGACGCACCATGGCTACAAACATGTCGGCCGAGGCCTTGCCCATGCGCAAACGCGACCCGGAAACATCCCGCCACGTGGTCGGAATTTCTGTAATGTCAAACCCGGCGCGCCGCAGTTGAAACAAGAGATCCACATCAAAGGCCCATCGGGTTATGCCGATATGCGGCAGAATGGCTCGCATCGCATCTCGCGTCAGCAACTTGGCGCCACACTGGGTATCCGAAATCTGCAAACCGAACATCAACCGCACCATGGCATTGAACAACCGCGAAATCAGGCGACGTTTGAAAGGTTGGCGGACACTGATCCGCGCACCCGGCATCCAGCGCGAAGCAATGATAGCGCCCGCCGTGCCAATGTGTTCCGTGAGTTCCTGGAACGCATCCGGCGGCGTCGCGCCATCGGCATCCACAAAACCCACCAGGCGACCCTGTGCGCCGGCAAAGCCCAGCATGACCGCCCCACCCTTGCCAATCGGACGTGCATCCACAATGACCCGGACAGGTTTGTGTGCGCGGGCATACTCACGGACGATTTCTTCCGTGCGATCGCGCGAGCCGTTGACCACGACCAGGATCTCGTAGCCATCGGCATACCGCGCGTTAAAAAACGGCAGATATTGGTCCAGCATGCGCCCCAAGCGGGCTTCTTCGTTATAGGCCGGAATGATGATGGAAAGTTCCATAACGGGAATGGTCAATGTTCAATGGTTGATGGTTGATGGAACATGGTTTATGAAGAGAACGGAAACAATGCAAGCGTCATTTTTCGCAACATCGACCATTTACTATTCTTTGCCGATCATTCTCCATCGACCATTTTCCATCAAGCATTTCCGCTCAGCCGGCATGATTACGCAGAACTTTTTGAATCATAATGCCGCGCCGCTTGAATGTTGGAATATCCAAGTTCCTGCCTTCCACCACCGTGGCTTCCACATCTTTAAATCGTCCCTGACTGACTTTATCAAACAGCCCCACTTGTACGATTTTTCCACGGGCAACGGACTCCGTAGCCGTTTCTCCAACCTGCGCCGCGCTGATAATGCCACCGTCCGGCTCATCGTCGCGTTGGGGAGCGTTGAACACAAAACCATCCGCCCCGTCCTTTTCCACAACCAGCAAGACAACAAACAGACGATCCTGCCATTCGCGCTCACAACAGACACCCGTCATTATCAGCGCTTCCGTGCGGCCGATCTGGGCAATACCGGCCATCAACTGATCCACTTCTTTTAACGAAAGATCATTGCCTCCCATCACGCTCACCAGGAAAGCTTCGGCCGCAACCAGCACCGCGCCCTGGTTCAAGAGGGCATGATGGCGCACAGTCTTCAGCACCTGGTTGACCTTATCCGGACCTGTTCCTTCGGCGCAGGCAAACACACAGCGCCCATTCCCCTTATGTAACAGCGCGCACACATCCTCAAAATCAAGATTAATGACACCGTGGCGGCTGATCACGCGCCAAACCGCCTGCAAGCCGCGCGCCAGCATATCGTCCGTTTGTTGGAACGCCTCAACAATGTTCGTCTTATCCTCAACAAGCCCCAACAACCGCTGATTAGGCAGGCAAATAACGGCATCGGCGCCCGCTTGTAGCGCAATCAACCCCCGTCGGGCATGTTCCATCCGGCGTTTGCCTTCAAATTCAAACGGCAGGGAGGCAAACACAAGCGTCAACGCGCCGGACTTGCGCGCCTCTTCGACAAGCAAAGGGGCCGCGCCGGTACCCGTACCACCTCCGAGACAGACCACAAGGAAAACCATTTCCACGTCCTGGAACAACCCGCGAATCGCCTCGATATCTGATTCTGCCGCGCGCTGACCCATGCGCGGCTCACCTCCCGTGCCCAGTCCCTTGATGACGCGCACACCGATATGCAGGCCGGCAAGGTCGTCGGCTTCCGCCAAACTGCGGCCATCAGTGTTGACCGCCACCACACGCGGCCCTTCTTTCCATTGCCGCTTCATAACGGTCACAGTTTTGCATCCGCCATTGCCCAACCCCACCACCAGCGTTCGCGGCAAGGTTAATCGCGTCAGGCCCTTCTCCCCGACCGTCTCCCCGCTCCGCCGGAGCGTTACGGGAGCACGGGGCGACGGGTAATTGTTGCCGGCTGTTTTCATGACCGCCCCCACAACTTGCCTAAAAAACCGCCCCAACCGATTGGCTCCGTTTGGCGATACCCACCACTGCGCACGGCATAACGCAACATACCCATCGGCACGGCATATTCGGGACCCTCGTTAGCTGTTGCCATTCCGCTGTAATTCACGGGCATGCCGATCACACAGGGCAAATCAAATACCTGCTCAGCCAATGGAACAACACCCTTCAGGTGGACGCCTCCGCCCGTCAGGACCAGACCGGCACCCAGTTGCTGTATGAGACCCTGCTTCCTGAAAAGATCCGCCACCAGTTCAAACGTCTCATCCATCCGCGCCTGAATAACGGCGCTCAAGTCAGAAACGGACACCGAACAAGCGGAAAAACCAACCTCCGCCGGAATTGCAATCCGCTGGAAATGCATGCCGGAATCCGGGATAACCGAACCGGCTTCCTGTTTAAGCATTTCCGCGCGTTTCAATGAAACGGAAAAACCAATGGAAATATCGTTGGTAATATGATCGCCGCCCACCGCCAGCACACCCGCCAGGGCAATTGTGCCGCCGGAATACACCAAGTAATTCGTTGTTCCAGCACCCAGGTCCAGGAGTGCCACACCGCATTCCTTTTGTTCCGGCGTCAGCGTCGCCATGGCCGCGCACAAACCGCTGAAGGCCACATCCATTACATCCAAGCCAACGTTGCGCACGGCTTGGACAGCATTGGTCAGCACATTCCGCGCACCATGCACAATCAGCATATCCAGCGACAACTTGGCGCCACGCATGCCTTCCGGGTTGTTAACGACCAGTTGGTCATCCACCATGTATTTCCGCGGAATAGAGTGCACCAGTTCACGGTCATGCGGCAGATTGACGGCCCGGGCAATGTCCATGACCTGCGTAATGTCGTCTTGCGTCACCCCCGTTTTAACGTTCATTACCGGAGTACTGCCCTGACTGGTCATACTGTGAATATGATCGCCCGAAATCACCAGGAAAACTTTACCGATTTCAACATGACCGCTCTGCTCAGCGCCCTGGATGGCCGCCTGAACACAGGCGCTGGCCTTTTCCATGTCCATGATGACGCCCTTGCGCACGCCACAAGACGAGCAGTGTCCAATACCGGTGACCATGATATGACCGTCTTCGCGCACTTCCCCAACCAACGCGCAGACTTTTGAGGTCCCAATTTCAACCGCCACAATCGGTTCAGACGCCATGTTTATCCTCGTTCTATTTCGGATTTTTGATTTTAACAATTTCTGATTTCGGATTGTTGATTGCGGATTTTTCAATCACAAATTAAAGGAATGCCGATTTTTAAATCCGAAATCAAAAATCAGCAATCCGCAATTCTTCAGTATTCCTGGGCTGGAAAATTGTTTTCCAACGTCATATCAATCCAGGCAATGCGCTTACTCCGATGGGCGGCCGATTTAAGGCTTTCGGACAGCCGCACCAGTTTTTGTTCCAGGTGTTGGCGCGCCAGCGAGGAAGGCTCGCCCATGTGGACCCATGCCAACAGGACCCGCTCACCATTCGCCAGTCGGAGATCTAACGATTGCGCATTGCGTACATCAATGGACGTGATTCGGACGCGCTGGCCAATCGGTGTCGTCTGACAAACATCGAGGACCTCCAAGGCATTCCGAATACCCGCCGCGTTCAATTGCACGCCCGGCCGGATTCCCGGCATGTCATAGCCGGCAAGGATCGGCAGGGTTTTCGAACCAGTCATCTTTCCCAGCACATAGCCTTCGCGGTCAAGTGTAAGATAATAATGATTCACCGCCAGTTGCGCCATGGACACGCGCTCCCGGACACGGATAGTCAACTCGCCCGGCAGGCGCCGTTTGATTTCTACCGCCTTAAGCCGCGGCACTTTCAGTAGCAACTGATCCCGAATTTCACCAATATTCGCGGCAAACAGGTGTTTCATCTCCGCCAGACGGGCATATTCCATAATATGCCTGGGCGTGATAATGTCACCGTTACATTCAATCCTAATGTCCCGAACACGGAAAAGATCATTTTGCCGGAATAGCAGTCGTCCCAAAGACTGGGTTACCACCCAGATCAAAATAGCGCACGCGGTCAAGCTGGACAACATGACCGCCGTCATTATCAGGCGGCGACTCCACACATGGCGCCCGGCGCGATCACGGGCGCTGAAATGCAAAAACGACTCCGGCCGGTCATCCCGAGGTGGGCGAGCCCACCGTTTGCGTCTCGGTTCGCCGGCGTGTTTCCACCACATAAAAAAGTTTCCTTTCGCTTGGTATATACCACCATCAACGGCGCTTGGATTGCCGTCCCATTCCCCATGCGGATAGAATCAATATGGATTTTACGTTTCACTCCGTCAAGTGCAAAGCACGAACCACGCCCAGTAAAAAACAGCTGGACATATTAGCGGTCATGCCCCAAATTCCGAATGTTTGTGTTTGTTGGCAAGCCGGCATAGGAGGTTGTATGGATTTTTTCCTTTGCTTTATTCCGCTCTTTACCGCGGTAGACGCGATCGGGAATCTGCCCATCTTTGTCGGCCTGACAGAGGGTGTACCCCCGGCGCGCCTGAATAAAATCATTATTCAGTCTGTCATCACCGCCCTCGTAGTGGCGATCATTTTTGTGATTGTCGGCAAATCCCTTCTGCATTACATGGGTATTTCGGTCGGCGATTTCCTGATTGCCGGTGGGGGATTGCTTTTTATCCTCTCGCTCAAGGAATTGGTCACTTCGGACGGATCGGAACGACAGATCCATGATCATGATACATTGGGCGCCGTGCCCCTGGGCGTGCCCCTGATTGTGGGGCCGGGCGTGCTTGCCGCCACGCTCGTTCTGCAAGCCCAGTACGGCTTGTGGATGACGATCCTGGCAACGGTGGCCAACATCATCCTGGCGGGAATTGCCTTCTGGCAATCCCGCTGGATCGGGAGGATTTTGGGCAAGGCCGGCTCCAAGGCGTTTTCAAAAATTGCCGGCCTGCTGTTAGCCGCTATCGCGGTCATGTTCATTCGACGCGGTATTCTTATGCTGGTGAATCAGGCGGGCTTGAATTAGGCCCGGCAGTTGCCGGGCAACTTTGACAAAACGATCAGCCACAAAAATGCACAAGATTCACAAATATGATAAATTAATGCTCTTTTTTGTGCTTTTTGTGTCCGGCGCCTGCCGGATGGCAACTTTGTCCGCCGTAAGCGGCAACTCATCGCGCCCGGAGGTCGCGATCCACCTGAAGATATCGCCGCCCAAGGTGGACGCCGACCTCCGGGCGGCGTTCCCATCCAAACTTTGTCCGGCTGTTGCCGGACTCGCCAATGGCGGAAAATTCCTTAGCATTAAATTAGGCCCGGCGGCGGGGAGGTCAAACCGCTTTACGTTTCAGCAGATCCCGGATTTCAGCCAGTAATTTTTCTTCCGCGGAAGGTGCAGGGGGCGTCACGGGAACAGGCGGCGCAACTTTGGCTTCCATATTGCGGCGCATGGTATTCACGCCTTTCACAAGCATAAAGATGGCAAAAGCCACGATCACAAAATCAATGACGGTGTTGACAAAGATCCCATAGTTGAGCGTCGCGGCGCCGGCGGCTTTGGCGGCGGCCAGCGAAGGATAAGTGCCGGCGCCCAGCACGATGAACAAATTGGAAAAATCCACATTGCCCATCATTTTCCCGATAGGCGGCATAAGAATATCGGCGACCAGCGAGGACACGATTTTGCCGAAGGCGGCCCCGATGATGATACCTATCGCCATATCCATCACATTCCCCTTCATGGCGAACTGTTTGAATTCCTTGACCCAGCCCATAATGCCCTCCTCCTATATTTATTACCCGAATTTTATGCGCAATATATCTGTTCCTGATGGTAGAACTTGCTAATCCACGGCCGCCGTGCGCAGGATGCGGTCGCACAGGGCGGGAAATGCATAGCCTGCCACACGAGCGGCTTTGGGCAAAAGGCTGGTTTCGGTGAAACCGGGAATCGTGTTCAATTCCAGGACGAACATACGGCCATCGGGACTCATCCGCAAATCTACGCGCCCCATACCGCGCCCGGCAAGCGCGCGGAACGTCCGGGCGCCCAAGTCCTGGCAAAGGCGCGTAGCGGCGGCATCTATCGGCGCGGGCACCAGGTATTCCGTGACGCCTTTGGTGTATTTGGCCCGGTAATCGTAGTTGTTGTCGGGCGCGCGGATTTCAATCACCGGCAAAATTTCGCCATCCACAATCCCAACGGTCAATTCCTTGCCGTCAATATAAGCTTCCACCAGCGCTTCACCGTTATAGGTCATGGCGTCGGCAAGGGCTTCCGGCCAGTCGGCTTCCGCCATCACCTTGTGACATCCGAAACTCGAGCCCTGCCGCACCGGCTTGACTACGACCGGCAAAGGCAGTGTGCGCGCCTGGCCGGGCCGCAGGACTTCAAATACCGGCGTCGAAATACCGTGACGCATCAAAATCTGTTTGGAACGGACTTTGTCAAACGCTATCCGGCTGGCCTCCGGCCTCGATCCGGCATAAGGCACTTTTTTGCGCGTCAAAATATCCTGCACCTGCCCGTCTTCGCCAAATTCACCATGCAAGGCAATAAACACGGCTTCCACCTGCGGCGGCAGATCAAAATCCCGACCCTTAACATCCACTTCCGACACTTCGTAACCGGCCTGACGCAGACCCTCCGTCACCGCCCGACCTGATCGCAATGAAACCTCCCGTTCCAAGGAAGGCCCGCCCATTAACACGGCAACATGCCGAAATGTTTTATTACTCAAGACACACGATCTCCCCGGTTAATTCGATTCCCGAACGTTCCCGCACAGCTTGCCGCATGATTTCCATAAGCGCGCGGATATCCGAAGCACAAGCACCTGGTTCCGTGACAATCATATTGGCATGTTCCTTCAACACCCGAGCGCCGCCGATCCGGCGCCCTTTCATCCCGGCCTGTTCCAGAAGGTGTCCGGCAAAGCCGCCTTCCGGCCTGTCCGGTGATGGCAAGGGATTTCGGAACACTGATCCGGCTGAGGGCCAAGCACACAGCCAGGCGCGCCGCTTGAGTATTTCGTTCATGCGAGCGCGCACTGCCTGCTGATTTGACGGCATCATGTTAAACGCCGCCTCAAGCACAATTTTGCCGTCAACAGCCCGGCACTGCCGGGCCAATCCCGCGCAATGGCGATAGCCAAATCCCAAGGCGGCTGATTCCGCCGCCTGTCCTGAACCATCGGGATTGAGAAAACGAACCCAAGCCACCCGCGCGCCAATGTTCTCACCCCAAGCACCAGCATTCATCCGCAGAGCTCCGCCAACGGTACCAGGAATGCCAGTTAAAAATTCCAACCCCGCCAAACCATGCTCGGCCAGGAAACTGGTCAGTTCGTGCAACGAAACGCCCGCGCCGACGATCACCTGGAATGCCGGACGGCAGACGACGGACGACGGACGACGGACGGACGCACCGGCGCCGACGACCACTCGGATTTGCCGGAAAGACCGGCCAACCAGGCGCACGACCACCCCGCGCACACCCAGATCGCTGACCAGCACATTACTACCCGCGCCCAACAGGATAACAGGAACCTGGTGTTTATGAGTCCATCGGATCAATTTTGTCAAATCTTTTTCATCGTCCAATTCGGCCAAAATATCAGCACTGCCACCCACGCGCAAGGTAGTTCTGGCGGCCAGTGATACCTGTCGCTTAAAAACCGCCGATTTCCATTGCATGTTTTCGAGGGCCACGGCCCAGGCATGCGCCGGATTCAAGGCGGCCAGACCGCATTCAGCCAGTTCCGCGCGCGCCCAACGCGCAATTTGCTCCACATCGCCCGCACCCATAATCAGCAATCCATCGCCAGGCCGGAGCGTGGCGCGCACATAGCCCCAGACCTGGACCAGCGAGGTTGCAGTGAATGCTCGGATCGGTCCGATCTGTCTGATCTGCGCATAGAGATCCCAATGCGTGCCGCCCGCCATTGACGATTCCGAGGCGGCATAGACCGGCGTAAGAACCAGTTTTTTTACGCCCGCCAATACAGCGGCAAAATCGTCAGCCAAAGCCAGTGTGCGGCTGAACCGATGCGGCTGAAATACGACCATCCAGCGTTTCCGCTGGAGTCCCGGGAGATTACGCAAAGTGGCCGCAATCTCGGTCGGATGATGCGCATAATCGGAAATCACCAGCACGTCGTCCTTTGCAATCACCCGCTCGAAGCGCCGACGCACCGGCTGGAAGTCCTGCAAACCCAAGCGCATATCATCAAATCCGACACCGCAAGCGGAAGCCGCCGCACAGGCCGCCAGGGCATTCAACAAATTGTGGCGTCCCGGCGCCGGCAGGCAGATGCCGCCAATTTTTTCAGCGCCGCGCCAGACCTGAAATGAAATTTCATCCGCAGTTTCCTTGATCGCCGCGGCACGCCATTCGGCCGTGGATGCCAATCCATAAGAAACCGCCCGAACCAGGCCGTGGCAAAGCAGAAGCGCTTCCGGATCGTCGGCGCAGTAAATAATACCCCGTCGAACCTGGCGGAGCATATTGGCGAAACACTCGCGCAGGGCGGCAAGATCGGCAAAATGCTCGGCATGATCAAACTCGATATTCGTCACCACGGCAATATCGCTTGCGTAACAAGCTAAAGTACCGTCACTCTCGTCGGCCTCCACCACCAGGCAATCGCCGTCCCCAACGCCGGCCACAGCCGGGGTGCCGGCCACACGTTCCAATTTTCCGGAAGGTCGGGGCGTCAATTCACCGCCAAATGTTGATTCGCCGCCAATACAATAGGAGGGATCACGGCCGGCGGCCAAAAGAATCTGCGTAAGCATGGCCGTGGTCGTGGTTTTACCGTGTGTACCGCTGACAATGATTGAAACGAATCCGGACAGAAGCGCGGCGAGCACAACGCCGCGTTGAAATACAGGAAGATTCAGCACCGACGCCGCGACAATTTCCGGGTGGTCCGACCGGACAGCCGTCGTGCGCACAACCCAATCAACGCCGGACAGGTGCGCGGGATCGTGCCCACGCCGGACTTCAATGCCGGCTGATTCCAGCCACGCCGCCACGGTCTGCCTTTGCAGATCGCATCCGGAAACGCGCCAGCCCTTGTGCTTCAGGTGAAAAGCCAGCCCGGCCATCCCCACCCCGCAGACGCCGACAAAATGCACGTGGCCAGGCTTGCCGGCTAACAGCCGGCATACGTCGTTAAAATCATTTTTCATAAGCTGGGCGCTCTTTCACACTCCACGCTCAACGCTCCACGCTTTACGTGCTTCCTGTTCCACCAAATCGGCCAGGGCGGCGGCCGAATTGTTGGTGACGCGTCGAAGCGCGGCGTTCCGCATGCGCGCCAGACGCGCACCGTCACGCATCAGACCGGCCACATAGCCAACCAGCCAGTCCACGGTCAGAATTTGTTCATCGCAAATATCAGCGGCGCCGGACGACGCGAGGGCATCGGCATTGGCCGCCTGGTGCTGATGAATGGCAAACGGATAAGGCACCAGCAGGGCCGGCATCCCATAAAACGCCAATTCCGCGCACGTGGAAGCGCCGCTCCGGCAAATGGCCAGCGAAGCCATCTGATAAGCGCGCGGCATATCGTGCAAGAACCCGAACACCGCGTGCGGCACACCGGCGGTGACCGGCATACCGGCCTGCCGATAGACCTGCCGAATGGATTCCTCATCCGCCGGGCCGGCGAGGTGAATCACCTGGAGCGAATTTCCTTCGAGATGCAGACGGAGAATCGCCTGGGAAACAATCTCATTCAGCCGGTGCGCCCCACGACTGCCTCCCATGACCAGGAGGGTGAACGCATTGGGCGCGAGAGCGCCCAATGCGTTAATTTCTGATTTCTGATTTCTGATTTCCGATTGCGGCCCAATATCCGCCGACTGCCCTCCGTCGTCTGTCGTCTGTTGTCTGTCGTCGGTCCTCTGTCGTCCGTCATCCGTCATCCCACGCTCCACGCTCCACGCTCCACGCTCCGCCGCACGGGCATCCCGGTTACCACGAGCCTGGGATGAGTGATATGCTGGCGCGTTTCTTCGAATCCCACGGCTACGGCCCCAGCCCAGCGGCTCAGGAACCGGATGGCTCGTCCGGGAATGACGTTGGCCTCGTGCAGGACGACGGGAATCCCGAGCCAGCGCGCGGCCAGCACCGGACCTACCGAAGCATAACTGCCCATGGCCAAAAGCACGTCCGGGGAAAAACGCTGTAACGACCGGCGACATTCCAGAACCGCCCGAACCAGGCGGAAGCAGGTGGCCATCATCGCCCGCGGAGCATGTGACGACACGCCGCGGGCATGAACCGTCACCACCGCCCCATCCCATCCGGCCAGGGCCAGGTCTTCGCCCGGCTTGCCCGCCAGCCACAGGACTACCGTATGTCCGCGCCGGCGCAAGACTTCGGCCACCGCCAAACCGGGGAAAATATGCCCGCCTGTCCCGCCGCATGCAATGCCGATTTTCATATTGTACATTCCCAATAAGTTAGGCCGTCGCACATTGCACAAGGGCCGCCCGCACCTGACAGACAAGCTGATCCAGCACGTCATCCGGCGTAATCAGCGGCGGCATGAGATACACGACCGATCCCAGCGGCCGGATCAGAACTCCTTGCTGTAACAGCCATTCTGCCATTCGCCGGGCTCGTGCCGAACCCGATTGTTCCTTGCTATCGGCCAACTCGACAGCGGCCAGAAGCCCCAAACCACGGACATCCCGCACGCCTTCCAGGGCGCGGATCGGCGTCAGGGCTTCCTGAAACCGCGCCCCTGCTTCCCGAACGCGTTCCACAATCCGGTCTTCCGTGTAAATCCGCAGGGTTTCGAGCGCCACTGCCGCCGCTATGGGATTGCCCGCAAACGTGTGCCCGTGATAGAAGGTTCGGTCAACTTTGCAGTCGGCAAAGGTTTCATAAAGCGTCTCCCGCACGATCGTCGCGCTCATGGGCAGGTAGCCGCCGGCCAAGCCCTTGCCCAGGCACACGATATCGGGATCAATTCCGGCGTGTTCAAAGGCAAACATACGGCCGGTGCGGCCGAACCCCATGGCAATTTCATCGGCAATCAGCAGGACATCGTGTTCCCGGCATAGCGCCGCCATTTTCGCCAGACAGGCTGGGGCATAAATCCGCATGCCGGCGGCGCCCTGACACATTGACTCAACAATCACGGCCGCAATTTTGGCCGCATGTTTTTTCAGAATGTCTGCCATGGATGCAACGCATTCCTGCGCACAGGAATCCGGTCGCAAGCCGTGCACGCAGGTCCCGCAACAAGGCGCCTCGGCACGGAACACCGGAAACAGCAAGGGCTGAAACGGCGCATGGAATTCCGGCACATAACCAACTGAGACAGCGCCCAGCGTATCACCATGGTAGGCATTTTCCAGCGATACAAAACCGCACCGCTCAGGCTGACCCAGATTGTGCCAGTACTGAACGGCCATTTTGAGCGCCGCTTCCACGGCACTGGCGCCATCGCCCGAAAAAAATACGCGCTGGCGCTGACCCGGAAACAGTTCCACTAAGCGCGCGGCCAGCTCAATTGCGCCGGGATGCGAAAGATTGCCCAAGATACTGTGTTGCAGACGCTGGGCCTGGTCGGTCATCGCTTTCACCAGACGGGGATGGCTATGGCCCAGGTTGCAGGCCCACCAGGATGCAATCGCATCCAGATAACGGCGGCCGTCACTGTCAAAAAGATAAATGCCCTCGCCATGCACCATGACCGGGAACGCGTTATCCCGCATGGCCGAATGCCGTGAATAGGGATGCCAGAGATGGCGGCGATCAAGTGAACGATAATGTTCTGTGTTCATGGCGCTTCCATCCATTTAAGCCAAGCCGTAGCAGATGGCAAACCGGCGGTCGCCATACGGCAGAATTGAGCGGCTGACAGCGTCGCAAGATTTGGAATAAACGGTACATGACCAAGTACACGCACAATTCCCAGCCGTGCAATGGTTTTGATATTGTCCCGCTCAATATAGTCTGGGCGGCCCGGAACAGTTGCATTAAAGACCACGCCCAGCACGCGAATCCGTGAGTGCCGCAGGGCGTTAATGGTCAGCAAGGTGTGGTTAATGGTTCCCAAACCCGGGCGGGCCACGACCACCACGGGCAAATCCAGCACAGCCATCAAATCCAGCATTGTCTGCCGCCCCCGGACCGGCACACAGACACCCCCGGCGCCTTCCACAATAACCAGCGCATGGCGCGCCTGCAACAAACGTAGACAGATTTTAATGCGCCGGAAACTGATGCGGCCTCCAGCCGCGGCCGCCGCCAGATGCGGCGAACACGCCTTGGCAAAACAGCAGGGCGCCATCCGGGAATATTCCGAAAAGCGCGGCTTCAGACCGGCGCGGGCCAGGCAGAAATCCAGGTCGGGCGAACGCCACCGGCCGTTTGCTTGCTTGGCGCCGGTCTGGACCGGTTTCATCGGCACGGCATCTACGCCGCGCGAACGTAACACTGCAAGCAGAGCGGCGCTCACAAAGGTCTTGCCAACCCCCGTATCTGTGCCGGTGATAAAAATTCCCTGACTTTGCATAATGACCCCAAAAGCCCCAGGGTTTCACCCTGGGAATTTGAACACCAACCCATCCGCACATAACCAAATATGATAATCTTTCGAAAGCCCGCTTGTCAATCGGGCGTCAACCCGCTAAGGTATGCTCCGTTATTGCAGTTGGCAGCCGTTAAGACATGGGACACTAACAGAAAGGACAGACCATGCCGGACAAAGACATGCTGGCCGAGATTTTCCGGATGCAGGGCGAATTGAACCAACGCATCGGCGTAAACACCCTGCACATGCCGGAAGAGCGCAAACCGGAATGGGTCCTCAACTACTGCCGGGCCATGACGCAGGAGGTGGCGGAGCTGACCGACAGCGTGCCGTGGAAATGGTGGGCCAAGTACCAGAAGTTTGATAAGCAGAACGCGCGCGTGGAAGTCGCCGACCTGTTCCATTTCCTGGTCTCATTGGCCCAGGTGCTGGACATGTCCGCGGAAGATATTTTCGAAGCCTATCGCAAGAAAAATGAAGTCAACTTCCAGCGGCAGGATTCGGGCTATACCGCCAAGGACGCCGACGACAGCAGGCATATTTAATCAAGAGCATCAGAGTGCCAGAGATCAGAGTTCCAGTCTGATATCTGACATCTGTGGCTCTGGCCTCTGGGTCTCTGTCCTCAAGTATAGCGGAGCACTTCCTCGGCCGTGGTATAGCCGTCCAGGACATTACGGATGCCGTCATCACGCAAGAGACGCATGCCCAGTTCAACGGCTTTAGCACGAATGGTCAGGGTTGGTTTGCGTTCGTTAATTAACTCACGGATGGGCTCCGTCACCGTCATGTATTCCACAAGTGATTTACGGCCGCGATATCCAGTTTCGTGGCATTCCGAACAGCCTTTGCCGTAGTAAAATGACCGTCCGGCCACGGCTTCCTCAGTCAGATCGAGGCGATCCAAGAGGGTCTTATCAGGTTGCAAGGGCGTCTTGCATTTCTGGCAGATGGTGCGGACAAGGCGCTGGGCCAGCACAGACTCCAGCGTGGAAGAAATCAGGAACGGCTCAACATTCATGTCAATCAGACGGGTCACGGCGCCGGCGGCGTCATTGGTATGCAGGGTGCTGAGCACCAAGTGGCCGGTCAGCGACGACTGGATGGCAATCTGGGCCGTCTCCAAGTCACGGATTTCACCAACCATGATAATGTCCGGATCCTGGCGGAGGAAGGCGCGCAAACAACGCTGAAACGTCACATCGATGGCCTCATTGGCCTGCACCTGGATGATGCCCTCGATGTCGTATTCCACCGGATCCTCCACGGTCAGCAGTTTCATGTCAACGGTGTTAATGCGCCGCAAGGCGGAATAAAGCGTCGTCGTTTTACCGGAGCCCGTCGGGCCGGTGACGATGATAATGCCGTTGGGTTTCTGGATGTCCTGGCTGAAGGTATCATAGACTTCGGTGGGCATCCCCAGGTTTTCCAGTTCCAGCGACACGGTGGAACGGTCGAGAATACGCAATACAACGCTTTCGCCAAACTGGGTCGGCAGGGTTGATACGCGAAAATCAATCTGGCGCCCGAGCATGTTCATCTGCAGACGTCCATCCTGGGGCAGGCGCCGCTCGGCAATATTCAGGCCGGACATGACCTTGATGCGCGAGATGACCGGGAGCGCCAGACGCCGGGGGGGCGGCGACATTTCATAGAGCGCGCCATCAACCCGGTAGCGGATTTTAAACTCCTGCTCGAACGGCTCGAAATGCACGTCCGAGGCCTTTGCCTGAACGGCCTCGTAAAGCACCAGGTTGACGAAACGCACGACGGGGGTGGCGTTGGCGGCCTGTTCGAGGCCCTTTTCATCCTCCTTGCCCTCGGTCAGCTCCACGACTTCGCCCACATCCATATCTGATTCCAATTTATTGAGCATATCGTTCATGGAATCGCTGTCTTCCCCGTAAAACTTATTGATCTTGGCTTTTACATCCTCTTCGCGGGCCAGCACAAAGGTGAGGTCGCGGGTCAGCACGAACCGGATCTCATCCACCACCGCCGGCTCCAGCAGTTGGGACGTGGCCAGCACAACGCCGCTGGCATCCAGACTGATCGGCACCACGCCGTACATGCGTGCAACACTGGCAGGGATGGCCTTGATCACTTCATCGGATATCTCGCGCTCCGCCAGGTTGATGACCGAGGTGCCCAAGTGGCTGGCGATCATGACCAGCAGATCGTCCTCCTTGACGATGCCCATGTCCATGATCACCTTGCGCGCGGCGTTCCCTGTGCGCTTCTGTTCCTCCAGAATCTCATCAACCTGGGTGGCATTGACCACCTTGCTGTCTTTGAGAAGCTGTATCAGAGGATCAATGCGTGTTGCTTCCGCCATACTAAAATCCTTATTTGTGTTTAACGGTGCCCATCCTGATTTTTGCGACAATGGCATCCGGGTCCTGGGCCTTGGTAATCAAGTGTTCATAGCTGATAATGCCCTTTTCATAGAGAAACATCAGGTGGGCATCCAGAGTAATCATCCCCCACTTGGCGCCGGTTTGAATGTCAGAGGTGATCCGGAAGCTCTTGTTGTCCCGGATCAGGTTTTGAATCGAAGGGGTTGTAATCATGATCTCGAAGGCCGCCACGCGGCCGGGACGATCCTGCCGCACGATGAGCAATTGCGAGACCACCGCAATAACGCTGGAGGCCAACTGCGTGCGGATTTGCTCCTGCTGGTTCGTCGAAAACGCATCCACAATGCGGTCCACCGTGCGCGCGGCGCCGGTAGTATGCAGGGTGGCCATCACAAGATGGCCGGTTTCCGCGGCCGTAATGGCCGCTTCCATGGTTTCCAGGTCACGCATTTCACCAACGAGAATGACGTCCGGATCCTGGCGCAACGCCCGGCGTAAGGCTTCCTTGAAATTGGGCACGTCCACACCGATCTCGCGCTGGGTGATGATTGAACGCTTGTGCTCGTGGTAATATTCAATCGGGTCCTCGATGGTGACAATATGGCAGTCCCGCTCGATGTTGATCAGGTTGATCATGCTGGCCAGGGTCGTGGTCTTGCCGCTCCCGGTTGGGCCGGTTACCAGGATCAAGCCGCGCGGACGGTATAATAAGTCCTTAACCTGCGCCGGAAGCCCAATCTCATCCAGGGTGACCAGTTTGTTAGGAATCAACCGGAGCGCCATGCCAACATGGCCTTTCTGTTTGAAGACGCTGACACGGAAGCGCGCCTTGGCGCCGAAACTGAACCCGAAATCGCATCCGCCGATCTCGCGGATTTTCTGCTGGTAGCTTTCCGAAGTAATGCTTTTCATCAGCCGCTCGGTATCCCCCGGCGTCAGCGGACCGCAATCCAGCGGTTGCAATCCGCCGTTAATGCGCAACATGGGCGGCAGGCCGACGGTCAGGTGCAGGTCGGAGGCGCCTTCGCCCAACTCGGATTCCAGCAGTTCGTTCATGCCAATTTTATTGGGTTCCATAGTCATAGTGAATTATTCTCCCATCGTTGCGCAGAGCACTTCCTCCAGGGTCGTAATGCCGGACACCACCTTGCGCAGTCCATCCTCGCGCAGGGTCCGCATGCCCAACTCCCGCGCCCGGGCGCGCAGTTCAACCAGCGGGATTTTATTATAGATCATTTCGCGCACTTCATCATTAATCACGAAAATTTCATAAAGGCCCTTGCGCCCACGATAGCCCGTCTGCGCGCAGGCGGCACAGCCCTTGCCCTTGAGCAGTTTAACGTCCTTGAACTGGCCGGCGGCACTGCCCAGCAGACCGATCTCGCGCTCAGTGGGCGTGTAGGGCGCCGCGCACTTATCGCAAATCACGCGCACCAAGCGCTGGGCAATCGTCGCCCGGATGGAAGACGCCAGCAGGAACGGCTTGACACCGATATCCATAAGCCGCGGGATGGCGCTGGGGGCATCGTTCGTGTGCAGAGTGCTGAACACCAAGTGACCGGTCAGCGAAGCGTTAACGGCAATTTCCGCCGTCTCGAAGTCGCGAATTTCACCCACCATGATGATGTTGGGCGCCTGACGCAGAATGGAGCGCAGAACCGCCGGGAAGGTAAGCCCGATGTCTTCGCGCACCTGCACCTGGTTAATGCCGGAAATCCGGTATTCGACCGGATCCTCCACCGTGATAATCTTGCGATCGGGCCGGTTCAGGTGATTGAGGCAGGCGTAAAGCGTCGTGGTTTTGCCGGACCCGGTCGGACCGGTCAGCAGGAGAATGCCGTCAGGCATGCTGATCAACCGCTCAAAGATCTGCTGATCGTCGGCAAACAATCCCAGTTTTGGCAGGCCGAGCAGGAGGCTCTGCTTATTGAGAATACGCATGACAATGCTCTCGCCGTGAGAGGACGGCACGGTGGACACGCGTAAATCCAGGTCTTCACCGGCCACGTTGATTTGAATACGGCCGTCCTGCGGAACCCGTTTTTCGGATAATTTCATGCCCGCCATGAGTTTGATACGGCTCAGGATCACGGCCTGCAGGCGCTTGGGGGGTGGTTCCACTTCGCGCAAGACACCGTCAATCCGATAGCGAATGCGAAAACGCGTTTCAAGCGGCTCGACGTGAATATCGGACGCCCGACTGCGCTGGGCCTCTATGATGATCAGACTGACCAGCTTGATGATCGGCGTATCCACATCAGCGGCCGCCGTTTCATCCGCCGTATCGTCCATGCGCACCTGAACATCCGAGGATTCACCACGATTCTGATCCAGGATTTCCTCCATGGATTTTTCGGCGCGTCCGTAATACTTATCCAGTGCCTCGCTGATTTCCTCGTCCGCGGCCACGACGCCATCCACGTTACGCTTGAGCATATAGCGCAGGCTGTCTAAGGTCTCGATATTCAGGGGGTCGCTCAGGGCCACACTGAGCGTATTTTCGCTGTCAAAGACGGGCACCACCTTATACCGGCGGGCAATGGCCGCCGGTACCTGCTGGATCACTTCCTGGGGGATTTCATGGTCGGCCAGCACAATGACATCCATGCCCAATTGCATGGCCACGGTCTTTAGCACCTCCATCTTGGAAACGACCTCCTGCTCGATCATCACGTCCAAAATACTCTGGTGCCGGTTGCCGGCCGCGGCTTTCGCTTCCTCAATCTGCTCAAGCTTGATTAGCCCGACATCCTTGAGGATTTCTACGATATAATCATCATTGGCAGTCATGGCGTACGTTCGATATAAAATTTGGCGCGTTTACATAATGCTGAAATTAGAAATTCGAAATTGGAAATTTGCGCCGATTGAAACCGTTCTTTCCTAATTTCGAATTTCCAATTTCATTCATCCCTGTTTTCATCCGGCATTATACACCTAATTGCTTTTTCAGCAAGTCCTGCACAATCTGCGGATTGGCTTTGCCTTGACTAAGCCGCATGACTTGACCCATCAGGAACTTGAACGCGGCTTCCTTGCCGGAGCGGTAATCGGACACCGACTTGGGATTACCGTCAATCGCCTGCCGCACCAAGGCATCCAACATCCCCGTGTCGCTCACCTGTGCCAGACCCAGTTGACCAACCAACTCGGCGGGATCGCCGCCCTTATCGAACAGAAGCGCAAAGATGGTCTTGGCGCCGGCGGCATTGATCACATGCGCCTCGACTAATTTGATCAAGCTGACCAGCGCCCGGGGTGTGATCTTGACCTGTCGAACCTCAAGTTCCTGCGCCGCCATAAGATGCATCATTTCAGTCATAATCCAGTTGGAAACCGTTTTAGGATTGGAAGCGCCGCGGGCCGTCTCCTCGAAGAAATCCGCCACATGCTTATCCGCGGAAAGCACTTTGGCATCATAGGCCGGAATCGCGTATTCACGTTCCAGCCGCTCGCAACGCTGACGCGGCAATTCCGGCAACAGACTCGCCCACGCCTTGATCTGTTCGGCTGAAAGCGCCACCGGCATCAGGTCGGGATCGGGAAAATAGCGATAGTCGTGGGCATCCTCTTTGGTGCGCATGGGTTCGGTCACCCCACGGTCGGTGTCAAAGCGACGCGTTTCCTGCACGATTTCCTCGCCGGCGGCGAGCGCGGAAATCTGCCGCCGGAGCTCATACGTGAGGGCCTGATACACGCCCTTGAAAGTGTTCATGTTCTTGATCTCGGTCTTCGTTCCAAGCTTATTTTGCCCTTCCAGCCGCACACTGCAGTTGACGTCACAACGCAAATTGCCCTCTTCCAGATTACACGGGCTTATACTGCCGTAAACCAAAATCTGCTTGAGCGCCAACAGAAAGGCAAAGGCCTCTTCCGGCGAATGCAGGTCGGGCTCGGTTACGATTTCCATAAGCGGATGACCCGCACGGTTGAAATCCACCCGGCTCTGGTCGCGGACGTGCATGTTCTTGGCAACGTCCTCTTCCAAATGAATGCGGGTCAGACGGACCGCCCGGGATTGACCCTGGCAATTAATCTCCACCGCGCCGCCTAAGCACAAAGGCTGGTCGAACTGGGTAATCTGATAATTTTTCGGCATGTCCGGGTAAAAATAGTTTTTGCGGTCAAACTTGCTCCACGGACTGATGCGCGCGCCTACCATGAGCCCCGTCATGACCGTCAGGCGGATGGCTTCCTGGTTGATGACCGGCAAGGCCCCGGGATATCCTAAACAGACCGGGCAAACCTGCGTATTGGGCGCCGCGCCAAAATCGGTCCGGCAGGCGCAGAACATCTTGGTCCGCGTCTGCAACTGGACATGCACTTCCAGGCCGATGGTGGCAAGGTAATTCATGATAAAAAAAGGCTGTAGGCTGAAGGCTGTAGACTGTAGTCCCAATATACCTCTCTGACACAATATCGCTCTCGGATCAGATTCTCCATGAAGTTCAGGTGTCCCATAAAAAAACCAGAGTCAACAGGCGTTTTTTATCTGATTATAGCCTACAGCCCTCAGCCTACAGTCTTCAGCCTATCCGGCTTCCGCCGCCGCCATTCGGTGGTCTGTTCATAAGCAAAACCCGCTCGTAAAATCGTTTCTTCACCAAGGGCCGGCCCAACAATATGGAAACCCACCGGCAGATTGGCACGCGTGAAGCCGCAGGGCACCGACAACGCACAGATGCCGGCCAGGTTCGCCGATGCCGTAAAAATATCGCTCAGGTACATTTGGAGCGGATCGGCGGTTTTTTCACCAAGCCGATATGCCGCTGTCGGGGCCACCGGCGTTAGTAACGCATCGCACGATTGAAACACTTTTTCAAAATCCGCGCTGATCAGGGCACGGACTTTCTGGGCACGGACATAATAAGCATCGTAATATCCACTGCTGAGCACATAGGTGCCCAGGATGATACGACGCTTGACTTCCGTCCCGAACCCGGCCGCGCGGGTGCGCTTGTACATTGCAATGGGATCCGCGGCGTCCTTGACCCGCAGTCCATAACGGACACCGTCAAAGCGCGCCAGGTTGGCCGAAGCTTCCGCGCAGGCAATGATGTAATAGACGGCAATGGCGTAGGGCGTCATCGGCAAGCTGACATCCGCGATTGTCGCGCCTAAACTCTCGCAATGGCGAATGGCTTGATGGATAATCTGTTCCACTTCCCGGTCCATACCGGCAATGAAATACTCTTTCGGAAGTCCCAGCTTCATTCCCCTCATATCCTTACGCAAAGCCGCCGCATAATCGGGCACCGACGCCGGCAGGGACGTGGAATCCATTGCGTCATGGCCGGCCATGACTTGTAGCAATAAGGCGGCGTCACGGACATCCTTGGTCATGGGCCCGATCTGGTCCAATGACGAAGCAAACGCCGTAAGCCCATAGCGCGAGACCCGGCCATAGGTCGGCTTAAGCCCGACACAGCCGCAAAATGACGCCGGCTGGCGCACAGATCCGCCCGTATCAGTGCCTAACGCCGCCATGGCCTCATCAGCGGCAACAACCGCCGCAGATCCGCCGCTCGATCCGCCAGGCACATGACCCAAATTCCAGGGATTACGTGTAATCTGAAATGCCGAATTTTCAGTAGTGGACCCCATGGCAAACTCGTCCATGTTCGTCCGCCCCACGAACAGGGCGCCTTCAGCGCGCAATCGGGCAATAGCGGTGGCATCATAAGGTGAACTATATCCCTCCAGAATGCGGGAAGCACAACGGCAAGATTGGCCCTGGACATTGAGCAGATCCTTGACCGCAATCGGTATGCCCAGGAGTCTGCCTTGATGTCCCTTCTTGCGGAGTTCATCGGCAGCGTCGGCCTGCCGAAGCACATCGGCTTCATCCACCTCCAGATAACCCCGGATCTGCTTGTCCCGCGCTCGAATCGCGCCTAAAAGCGTTTCGACTAATTCACGGGAGGTGCCCTTACCCTGATCAAGGCGCGCTTTGGCCGCATGCACGGTTAATTCATTCCACGCCGGCATATTGTTCATTCCTTGTACTGGGGAGGTGTTCAGTGTTCGGGGTTCAGTGTTCGGCTAACCATACTTGCCGGCTGACTCAACGACGGCCCAACGGCATGAAGGTGCCGTTCAAACGACTTCTTGAGTCCATTTAGCATTCGAATGCACTCCAAATAAGTCTTGGCTGTTGCTTCCTGGTTCATCGGTCATGCTCCTCCGAACACCGAACACCTGAGTAGTCACCATTCCTTACTAACGCGGGCTTATGCCCGCAACCCAGAAAAATCAACCACAGAGAAAGATGAGACACAGAGCTAAAGCAAAAAGAGATTTTGGCAAATTTGCGGCAACGAAACGTTGTTCTCAAATTTGCCAAAACACTTTGTTACTGGAGAAGGCGGGAGACATAAAACTCCCTTCT
>JBDRJR010000145.1:0-13204 GCA_043814705.1 Verrucomicrobiota bacterium
GTGGGAAAACCCCAATAAAACCGAGGGCTATGAAGGACCATTATCAAAACCGCAGTTCCGGTTTTTCCCATCTGTGTTTATTCTGTTCCGACCCACAGCCTACAGTCCACAGCCCATGGCGTCCCTGTGGGACGCCAGTGAATCGAAATCACATCGTAAGGTGCGACGATTCCGCATTCATGTTTGCCCGGTTGAACATATATTGATGATTCCATGTTCGCATGGGATTGACCATGAATGTTTTTGTGTTATACCCGCATGCCGGAGCGTGCCGCGTGCGTGGCGGGAAATATACGCCGTGCCTGGCGAACCAGGCGGGCAATCTGTGCATCAGTCCGGAGACGGTCGTGATGCGTAAGGATCAACTTGCCCACGCCGGCGGTGGCGGCCAGACGCGCGCAGGCGGCCCAAGTGCCGTGTCCCCAGCCATGATGGTCAGCATATTCGGCAAGCGTATATTGCGCGTCGGCAATCAGCACCGATACCCCACGGCAAAAATTGTTTAAGTTCCCGTTTGTGGCGACAGCGTCGAGTTCGTGGTCGGTGGCGAAAACGCAAGTGCGGTGTTTGGTTTCAAAACGGTAAGCCAGGCATTGCTGGGGATGCCGGAGCGGATGCCAGGCGATCTCGACGCCGTATACCTTCATACGGCGTTTGTGCCGGGGTAGTGGTTGCAGTCGAATGGTGGCGTCGAAACGCCGCAAGGCGAGCGGCCAAAACGGCGGGGCAACGAGCTTCTGCAAACAATCCGGCCAATTCTCTTTCCGGCGCGGGTCGGCCATGAGTGTAATTGAAGCACCCCGCCGGTAGAGGGGCTTAAAAAGGGGCAGGCCGATTACATGGTCCAGATGAAAATGGGTAAAAAGTATTGTAATCGGCGGGAGGTCGTTCTGGTGCATTAATTGATCCCCCAGCGCGATAATTCCAGTGCCGGCGTCAACAATCAAAATCCCTTGCCGGGTGGCCAGACTAAAGCAGGTTGTTGCGCCGCCGTATCGGTTGAATGCGCGGCCGGAAACCGCCGTTGTGCCGCGGGTGCCATGAATCGTGAATATCGGTTCGTTTTCCATATTGACTTTAACCGGGGTATACTGAAGAATTGCCGCAATCCGGAAATTATTCCGCGCATCGCAATTCAGAACAAAACTTTAACGAATTACACGTAAACATACCATAAGAAAGGAAGCCGGTCATGATCAAAGTTGCGATTATCGGATTGGATACTAGTCATAGCATAGAGTTTCCGCGGCGCATGCAGGATCCGGCCTGTGCGCCGGACCAATCCGTGCCCGGTTTGCGCGCAGTGACTTGCCTGCGTTTTGAAACACCCTTTCAGGATAAAAAAGGCTTGGACCAAAGGCAAAGCCAGCTGGAGTCCTGGGGGGTGCGTGTGACAACCCGGTTCGAAGAGGCCGTGGCGGATTGCGATGCCATCATGCTGGAAATCAATGACGGCGCCTATCACCTTGACTATTTCAAAAAGGTGGCCGCTTTGGGTAAACCGGTGTTTCTCGACAAGCCGTTGGCGGCTTCCCTGGCCGATGGGCGCGCCATAATCCGGCTGATGCGCGCTCATCATACGCGGGTTTGGTCAGGTTCCTCCATTCCATTTTGTCCCGAGTTGGACGGGACGCGATCCCGTTTTATGGAGGTCAAGCGCGCGCATGTTTTCGGCGCACTGGGTGATGCGCCTGCCGGCGATTCACTCGTGTGGTATGGCGTGCATACATTCGAAATGCTTCAGCGCATTATGGGGCCAGGAGCGCTGTCGGTTCATGCTTTGGAAACCAAGAACAGTATCATCGCCGTGACGGATTATGGCGCAGGCCGCGAGGGCGTGGTGGAAACGATTCGCGGCATGTGGATATATGGCGGGCGCATACAGGGGTTGGTGAACAAGGAATCACAAGTTGTTCCGTTTGTTTGCAATAACGCCTATGCCTATCGCGATATTTTGCGCCTGATCAAGACGTTTTTCGAGGGCGGGACAGTGCCGGTGGATATGTTGACAACGTTCGAGGGGCTGGCCATGATGACCGCGGCCCGCCAAGCAATCGAAACCGGCAAGGCTGTGAAGGTCCCGGATTTTACAGAATAACCCCAGGCTGGAGGACACATGGACTTCAGTCTGGGTGAATTGTTCCAGCGCGTGGCGCGCGGCGAGTTGTCCGCGGCGGAGGCGGAAACACTCTTGGCCGCGCGCGCGGAAACCAATCTGGGCTTTGCCCGCGTGGATCTGGGCCGCCTGCGCCGGCGCGGCCTGGCGGAAGTCATCTTTTGCCCCGGCAAAACCGCCGATCAAATTGTTTGTATAATGTCCGCGCTGATCGCCGAAGGGCAAAACGTGCTCGCCACGCGTGCTACACCTGAACAATATGCCGTGGTGCGCCAGGCGCATGCCCAGGCTGTTTATCACGAGTTGCCCAAAGCCATAACCCTCCGGGTGGTCGCGCCTGGTCCACCCGTCGGGCAAGTGGCGGTCGTCTGTGCCGGCACATCCGATATTCCCGTGGCCGAGGAAGCGGCCCTGACAGCCGAAGTCATGGGCGCGCGCCTGGAACGCATCTATGACGTCGGCGTGGCGGGACTGCATCGGATCTTCAACCATCTTGAAACTCTTCAGCATTCCCGCGCCGTTGTTATCGTCGCCGGTATGGAAGGCGCATTGCCGTCAGTTATCGGCGGACTGATTGACCGCCCGATTATAGCCGTTCCTACGAGCATTGGGTATGGCGCCAATTTTAAAGGCTTGGCCGCCCTGCTGGCAATGCTCAATTCCTGTGCGCCGGGCATAACGGTGGTCAATATTGACAATGGCTTCGGCGCCGGTGTTGCCGCCGCGCTGATCAACCGGGCGGCGGAGCGGGAAGAAATGAAGAATGCAGGATGAAAGACGCAAAACAGAAAACAGAGAAATAAAACATGCTGACTTTGCTAAACACCGCAAACTTTGCATAGACTGGGTTTGTGATCGTGTGTAAATCATGAAACATATTCATTTTGACAGTGTAGGCGGCGCCAGCGGCGATATGATTCTGGCGGCCCTTTTGGATCTTGGCGTCAGTCGTGCCGACTTACAGCGTCAGCTGGCCGGTCTGCCGATCGGTTCCTTTGAGATTGAAGCGAATTCCATCAGCGACCGGGGCTTGCACGGCACGCGCGTTCATGTGCGTACAGATTCTTATGAGCATGCCCATGCAGAGGCCGGACCTATCCATACCCATGCGCCGCATCGCGGCTTGCGTGATATTCAAACCTTGATTGAGGGTAGTGATCTGCCGCCTGCGGTTAAGGCGGCCAGCGTGCGGGTTTTTCAGCGCCTGGCGGAAGCGGAAGCGCATGTGCATGGAACAACTCCCGACCAGGTGCATTTCCATGAGGTGGGCGCCGTGGATGCCATCATTGATATTGTTGGCGCATGCCTTGGATTGGAAATGCTGGGCGTAACGAATGTTTCGGTCAGTCCCTTGCCGCTGGGCCATGGCACGGTCGAATGCGCGCATGGTATTTTGCCTGTTCCCGCGCCGGCCACGGTGGAATTGTTGAAAGGATTTCCCGTGGCGCCGGCGGATGAACCTTTCGAACTGGTCACGCCCACGGGGGCCGCGCTCCTGACGACCTTGAAAACGCAGGGAGCGTTTCCGCCCGGCAGTCGTATTCTGAAAATTGGGCAGGCATTTGGACACCGCGCGCTCAAGGGGCGTCCCAATCTTTTGCGGGCGATGCTGATGGAAATCAGCGCGGATTCAGTTCAGGATGCCTGTTTGGTTTTGGAATGCAATCTGGACGATCTGACGCCCGAGCTGGCCGGCGCCTTGCTGAACCGGCTTCTGGACGCCGGCGCACTGGATGTATTCCTGACGCCGACGCAGATGAAAAAACAGCGGCCTGGTATTTTGTTCACCGTTTTGTGCCGGCCAGAACAACGGTTGGCCATGCTGGATCTGATTTTTCGTGAAAGCACAACCTTCGGCATTCGCGAGCATTCGGTTCAACGCACATTGCTGGAGCGCCGTCATGAATCAGTGGAAACGCCATTTGGCCGCATACGTGTAAAAATCGGCCGTTGGCAGGGTGCCGATATTACCGTGTCGCCGGAATATGATGATTGTCTGCGCGCGGCCGCGAGCGCCGGCGTATCCCTGCGTGCGGTTTATGAAGCGGCGCTCACCAGAAATGCAGAATGCAGAATGAAGAATGCAGAATGATTCATTTTCCGCATTTTTCTGACCTCTGACTTCTGACTTTTGACCTCTAACCTCTGATCTCAGACTTCCACCGTGCCTTCAAAAACATAAACGACAGGGCCCAGCAGTGTGACGTCTTCAACCCCGTCGCTGATCAGCCGATAATTGACTTCCAGCACATCGCCGTGCTTACATGTCACATGCACGGGCGGCGTGACGCGGCCCAGATACCCGGCAATCAGGGCGCAGGCCGTGATGCCGGTGCCGCAGGCCGGTGTTTCGGCTTCCACACCGCGCTCATAGGTGCGAACGCACAGGGCATGCGTTCCGGTGACGGTCATAAAATTAACATTGGTGCCCTGGGGCGCAAAGGCGGCGTGATGGCGTATGCCGGCGCCAATGCGGCAAACATCCATGCCGTCTAATGCCTGTGTTTCAACCACGACGTGAGGTACACCCGTATGAATGGCATGGTACCGGATGGTTCGGTCGCTCAGCGCCAGGGTCTGATGGCATCGGCAATCCGTGGGGGCGGGTAACTGCAAACGCACGGCGTCCGATAAGACATCGGCCGCCAGCGTGCCTGCGATGGTTTCGATGTGCATGGAGGAGGGCGCGGCGCCCAGATCGTGTGCCAGCCGCGCGATACAGCGGGCGCCGTTTCCGCACATACCGGCTTCGACGCCGTCCGGGTTAAAAAACCGCATGCGGAAATTTCCGCGCATGGAAGGCTGAACCAGTAAAAGCCCTTCGCTTCCAATGCCGGCGTGCCGGTCACAGAGGCGGCGAATCAGCGCCGCATCCGCGCACGGAAAGCGCGCGGGGCGATCATCCAGGAGAATGAAATCATTGCCGGCGCCGTGCATTTTCCAGAAAGGTTGTTTCATGGCAAGAAAGCATAACAGGTTGGATGTAAAAAAAAGGCCGGGGTTGTTGAACCCCGGCCTTTTTTCATCAATCCCCAATTGCTTACTTCAGAATGGCTTCCTTGGCCGCTTTTGCCACGCGGAACTTAACCACTTTCTTTGCCGGAATATTAATGGTTGCGCCGGTCGCCGGATTACGGCCAATACGCGCCTTGCGTTGGACAAGAACGAGTTTGCCTAAACCGGGAATTACAAACTTGTCCTTGGCGCCCTTATAGGCCATCTGCACGAGCTCTTCCAAGGCAATCCCCGCCTGTTTCTTGGTGATTTCCGTTGCTTCGGCAATTCCTGCAATGATCTCGCTCTTTGTTTTTGACTTGGCCATTACACTGTCCTCCTTCTGTTGTGGTTTACCGCTACGTTTCCCTGAGTGTACATCACCCAGGCCTGACATATTTGCCCCGCCTTGCTTCCCATGAAGGCACTCCATGGGTTTAACACATGACTAATATCCTAAAAATTGCCGTGCGCGTCAATCAAAAAAATAATATATTTTTCAAATCCAAAAACCAGTTGCCCGCCGGCTATGGGTCCAGATTTTCCAGAGCCAGCGTGTCGGGGCAAATACGGCGATAAAAACAGTTGCGCGGTTGATCACTGCGATTGCGGGTATGGCAGATACCGTTGCGCCGCGGACGAACACGGTAGAGCAGGGCATTCTGTTCACAGTTAACCCGTGCTTCCACCAGCTCGAAAATTTCCCCGGATGTCTTGCCTTTTTCCCAAAGCTCGTTGCGGGATGTGCTCCAAAGAATGAGCCGGCGCGCTTTCATTGCCAGATGAAATGCCTGTGCATTGGTGTAGGCCAGCAAAATCACCTCGCCCGTGTCAGCGTGCTGAATGGCAACCGGCAAAATCCCGGCACCGGCCGTCACCGCCCGCTCCAGCTTGGCAAAATCCAATTTAAGTTCCGTGCCTTCTTCAATCAGATTCAATCCGCACCTCCACCAATAAATGGCAAGTGTTTATGACTCTATTCTTCCGCAAATCCCGGCATGAGCCGCAGAATATCTGGTTTCAGATCCGGATTAATCTGGCAGGCGGCTGTGGCACAAGTATCTGCCGTTTTGAAAACTCCGCTTTCGTAACAGAACAAGGCCATGGCCAACATCATCTCGCCGCGCGCCGCGTCCGTCAGATCGGCTGTTCCCAGATAGTAGTTTGCAATTTGTACCAGTTGTGCCACGGATACTTGATCCCAGGCAACATTGATGGATCCGGCCGTCCCGAGGGCAATAGTCAGTCCCTGTGCGGCATTGGCTCTGATAATGTCACGGGGTGTGCCGCTGGTGGCCCATCCTTTGCGATAGGGCTTTTTTTGAATGGCGTCGATAACGAATGCTTTCAGCTTGGCCATGGCCGCATAGGCTTCTTGAACATTATTGAAATATGACTGCGTTTCCGGCTGGGTCAGATTATCTTTGATCTTAACGATGCTCTGTGCGGCATTTTCGAATTTACGCTGGACGATCAACGGGCTATTGGCGCCGCGGGCCCGGTCTACCATGTCCAGTTCCAATTGGATCATTTTGGGACGCAGGCGTTCGGCTTCCATTGCCTGTTTTTTGGCCAGTTCTTGCGCGGCCTTGGCGGCCTTTGCCCGGGCGGCTTCCCGTGCCGCGGCTTCCCGTGCTTGTCTGGCGGCGGCGGCGGCCTGGGCAAGAATCGCGCCGGCTTCAGTCATGACCTGCTCGGCGTCGGCCTTGCATTCTTGAATCACATTGTTCCCCTCAATCAGGGAGTTGAAATAGGTTTCCAACTGCCGGGTTGGTTCCTGAATGGCGGCATAGTTCGTGGCCGTCTGCAATTGCTGGTTCGCGATATCGGCCATTGCCTTGGTGTCTTCCGCGTCATTGAGAATGTCGCGGGCTTGGTCAATTTTCAGCGCCGCACGCGCCGCGGCGACGTTAAGATTCGAATTTGCCGCGGCAATTTTATTAATGCGTTCGGCCAAAGATTGCACCCCATCATCCAGCTGGGCAATGGCGCCGGCCAGCGCATTAATGCGGCCAAAAGTGGCTTCGCCTTTTGCCGTTGCTTCGGACATTTGCTGACGTGCCGCGGCTTCGGCCGCAATACGCAGTTGATGCCGGTGGTAGGCATATCCGCCCCCCGCGATGGCGGCCACAACGACGACCACTGCCAGCCCTATGCCGGCGCGAACCAAAAACTTCCGGCTAAACATGGGCGGTCGAGGGATTGTGACATCAAGCATTACCTTCTTGGAAACGGCGCTTTTTCTAAGTGGTTTCCGGGATGCATCACATGCCGCCTCCATGTCAATCTGCAGAGCGGGATACGAAGGGTGCCGCATGGTTGGGTCCACTTCCAGCATACGAGCGACCAGGGAGGCCGTTTCGGGGTGCAAATCAGAATTCATATCCAGCAGGTTGGGCGCCGGCTGATTAAGACGCGCCATAACCACGTCGGTGGAGGTAACGCCGTCAAATGGGGGCTGACCAGTCAAGACATGAAAGAGTGTGGCGCCCAGGCTGTAAATATCCGATCGGAAATCCACGCGCTTGCCCCGTGCTTTTTCGGGGGCAATGTAGTAGGGCGTGCCCCAGACGGGGCCGCCCTGCTGTTGCTGGCCAATAAAACTGGCCAAACCAAAATCCAGGACCTTGGCTTCCCCGTTCTGCCCGAACAGAATGTTGGCCGGCTTGATGTCGCCATGCACCAGGCCGACATCGCTGGCGGCCCGTAGGCCGGCGACCACCTGCAAATGGATTTCAAGGGACCGGGTTTCTTCCAGAGCCACGCCGTCGGCAATCATTTCGTCCAAACGCCCGCCGCTGACCAACTCCATGGCGATATAGAACTGGCTCTCCACCTGACCAAACGAATATATCTGCACGACATTTGGGTGGTTCAGGGCGGCGGCGGCCTGGGCTTCATGCTTGAAGGATTCGACAAATTCACGGTTGGCGCCCAGTTCCTTTTTCATGACTTTCAATGCCACGTGCCGACCCAAGTCCTTGTCCATGGCATGGTAAACCACGCCCATCCCGCCGAAGCCGAGCCGACCAATCAGCCAGAATCCGCCGAACCGCGCGGGAACGATCTGGACCATGCCGCATGCGGGGCATTTAACTTCCGAAAAGGAAGGCAGATGCGAAACATCTAACAGTTTCCGGCAGTCAGCGCAGGCAATTTGTGAAACTCGTTCCGCCTCAATTCCTGATTTATCCACGCCCGTCATATCAGAGCCTTTTCATTATTGATGGAAATTGTTCGATGCACACACGGCCTTAAACCTGTTGAAAGCCGGAGAACGAGCTTGCGTCCGTTAAATTAATGTCCGATATGAGCCGAAATGGCTCATGCCAAGCCGATAAAATTCAACCAAATTCAACTCATATGATATCATGACCGGCAAATTGTGCAATGGACAAAATATTTGACTTTTGCGCCCACGCGCCCCACAATGCGTGCGTATGAAAACGTTTGGTCATGTAAAAGCGGCGCGCGATAAAGCCTGCCAGGATGGGGAGTGTCATGTTATGAAATCACGCCACGGAAGTGAAGCACCCCGCGGTCCGGCAGTTGCCGGACGGGGTATCCTTGCGGAACCCTGCGAAGCTCGTTCCGAAGCATCAGAGCGAGCCAGGAACGCCATCTTGTCCTCCATAGCCGCTTCGGCGACGGAGGATCCTCCCTGCGGCAAGCCGCGGGGCTTCCTGGCGAAGAAGGGTGAAGCGGTCAGCCTGATTGTGGTGGGTTCCATCGCTTTGGATACCATCAAAACTCCGGCGGCCGCGCGCCGTAATATTCTGGGAGGCTCAGTCAGCTACGCGTGCGCGGCGGCGTCGTTTTTTGCGCGCGCGGGACTGGTAGGCGTGGTTGGCCGTGATTTTCCGGCGCGTTACCGCGCGGTATTCGATAAATTCCACATTGACCAGCGGGGCTTGCAGGCGGCCGATGGTAAAACCTTTCGCTGGTCGGGCGTTTATGAACGCAACCTGAACAACCGGCGCACGCTTTCCACGGACCTCAATGTTTTTGCCGATTTTACGCCCGACCTTCCGCCGGCTTACCGCGCAAGTCCGTTTCTTTTCCTGGCCAATATTGCGCCGGAGCTTCAGCTCCGGGTACTTGCGCAAATGTGCGCGCCACGTTTTGTAGCCGCCGATACCATGGATTTATGGCTCAAAACGGCGCGCCGCGCGCTTTTAAAAGTAATCCGCCGGGTGGATATGCTCCTGATTAATGATTCGGAGGCCCGTGAATTGACGGGCGAGGAGCACCTGGTGCAGGCGGCGCGGCGCGTGCTGGCCATGGGACCGCGGTATGTTGTCATTAAAAAAGGCGAACACGGCAGTTTGCTGTTTTCCAAGCACGGCCTGGCCCTGGTTCCGGCTTACCCGGTGGACGAGGTTCACGATCCGACCGGCGCCGGGGATGCCTTTGCCGGCGGACTGATAGGGGTGCTGGCGCGCACACGACGGATTACGCCGGGAACAGTCCGGCGCGCCATGGTCTATGGCGCCTGTGTGGCGTCTTTTGCGGTGGAGTCCTTCGGGTTGGAAAAACTGCAAACTATCCGGCGCGCCGATATCGAAACGCGTGTCCGTCAATTCCTGCGCATGATCCGCTGTTGAAGTTTAGCCCTTCAGCGCTCAATTAATTTCCAGCCATAAGCGCGCGGAAATTTCCGGCGCTTCCGTTGTGAAACGCGCAATGCGATAATGCGCATAGCGGTTGGCGTGTATCTCATCGCTCATCCCTTCAAAAACCGCATCGTGCGATTCAAAACACAGCCGCCAGCCGGCAAATTCAACCACGAGGCCATGGCCGGAAGTTTGCGTTTGCGCCTGTTTTGCGCCGTCCGTTACCAGGCAGGGAATTTCAAAACCGAAAAGGTCATAGACGCCGTTAATCGTTGCCTGAATCTCAAGGCCGCTCTTCGTCAAACGGTATGCCTGGAACAGTGATTCCACGGATAATTGCGCAAGCGAGGCAAAAGCCCAGCGAAGTGACCATGTCGTTTCATCCGGCGCGGCGGGGCTTTTGGCAAAAACCACATCCTCAATTTCCCCGCTTATCCCGGCCAGCGATCTCCATTGCGGTCCAATTTTCCAGCAGGGGCCGATGGCGGCCGCGCGGCCGGCCGCGGCCCCGTGCAAGATATATTTCGGATGCGCCGCAATTCCCATGGAAAGACCCAGCTCCGGCGGGGCGTTTTTGCGGTGGAACCGGCCCAACCCGCTTGCATCATAGGTTGTCTGGGCGCGAGTATCTATTTCCAGGTGGTAATCACCACGGGACGCGAAAACCTTGTGAAACGCCGGCCAGAGATCAAAGGCACATCCGTTGGGGGAAAAGCTGTCGGCCGTCGGAATGTCATCATCGGCCAGGAGCGCGGTGCGGGCAAAAAGCGAGGCGGCCAGGAGCGCGTAATTGGCGTATTCCCCGTAACCGATGTCCTTGCCGTGCTTGGTCTCGGGATCGAACAGGTTCTTGATGAAACGCAACGGTTTTGATTTTGCATGGAACTCCACCGCCCTGGTTGCGCGCAACGCGCCTTTGCGGAAGGCGCCGGCCATATCCAGGCGTCCGATCGCCCGACTGCAATTTGCCTGATGCTCCAGAATATAGGCAAGCATGGCCTCATTGTGCAACTGACCGTTTGAGCGTCCTCCGAATGGGGCATATCCGCATGGAGAAAGAGAAAAAAGTGTTACGAATCCAGACCGGCGTAGAATTTCAGCGATAGTGTCTTTCAGTCGGCCATCGTAGCCATTGTGCATCAGTTCCGTCAGGTTCTGGCGCACCATCAGGTCGTAAAGCATTGGATCGCCGGGATCGCGATACATGCCCATCCCGGTAAAATGGACCAACTCCAATTCAAGGTATTGGTCAACATAATCCCTTGTGTCTGCCAGGCCGTCCCGGATACGCATCCACTCGCCCACACAGGCCGAAACACCGTAATTGTTCAACCGGCCGCCATCTTTCAGAACCTTTCCGGACACGTATGTTTTTTCCGCGTCAATGGCCACTATGGCCTTGCGCCATTTTTCGGACCGGGCGGTGTCCGTGTGTTCACGCAGAATTTCGTAGGCGGTGACAATCTCTTTCATGGTCAGGTCCAGGACACCGGCAAGAAACGCCCTTCCTTCCGCCGCATTCTTCAGGATGCCGTTCGTCACCTGATCGAGGGCCCTGATAGCCAGGGGCAGAAGATCGCGGCGATTCCGTTCGCGAATAAGGATCGCGGCCGGACAGGCAAAACGCGAGGACGTCCCGCCCATCCAACGCTTGTCGCCGCCTTCCACCGGATCGCAAACGATGCCGTTTGCGTCAATCCAATTACAGGCCTGCTCAATGATGCTTTCGGCGAGATCAAGATACAATGGCCGGATGGCCGTGGGTGATGCGGGCACTTTGGCTTCCCCCTTCGCTTGAATAGCTTCCGTCTTCGCCAAGGCTTCCGTCTTCGCCAAGGCTTCGCCGGACAAGTCGCCGGACAAGTCGCCGGACAAGTCGGCGGACAAGTCGGAGGGTTCCGCATGCTCTTGGCCTTCGTAGTCCCGAGGCGCTTCGCGCTCGGGACGTAGGCGACTGCCGCGGAACGCTTCACTCTCGGGAAAAAGACGCTCCATCTCGTTTTCCAGGGCAAAGGGAGCGTTTATGGGCGGGTAATGCGATTTGGTCAACATGGGGATAACTGGTTTTTCGTAATAATGTAATTAAAACTTCCGCCTGCCGGCATAGAACCGGGCCGTTTTGGCCAGCGCCTTTAAGGTGTCGTCAATTTCCTTTTCCGAAAGCCATTCGTTCATGGGGAAACGCAGACATTGCGTCGCCACGCGTTCGGCCACGGGACACAAGCCCGCGTCATAGCGGGGCTTGACTTTGGCCTGGTTGAACGGCCATTGGGAATGATTGAAGGCCGTGCCGTTCCGCAGATACGGATAGGTCAGATACACCGGCTCCACGTAACCGGCTGTCAGGGGGATACCTTCGGCATTCACCGCTTTACAGAATGCGCCGATCTCCATGCCGACCGCCTTTTCGTCATAACCGATAAGATAAAACCACCAGGTTGCAAAAGCGCCCGGCACCGTCCTGGAAGGCGTCAGCCCCGGTATTTTTTTTAAGCCGGCGGCCAGACGTTGTCCCAGCCGGTTGCGTTTGGCCACCAGGGCTTTCACCTTGTCAAGCTGGGCAATGGCCACCGCGCTTTGCAATTCGGTAATGCGGTAGTTGGGCGCGCAGAAGTCGAGCGCGCGAATCCCTTTCAAACGGTCATAGCATTTATCAATGGCTAAGCAGGTGGTGTGATAAAGCTTGGGATTGTTGGTGACGATCAGGCCGCCGTCCCCGCATCCGATATGTTTGAAATCATTTAATGAAAAACAGCCCAAATCCCCGAATGTGCCGACCCATCGTCCGGCCACTTTCGCGCCCCAGGCCTGGGCGCAGTCTTCGATCAGCTTCAGCTTTTTCTGCCGGCACAATTTTACAATGGGCTTGATGTCCGCCGGATTGCCCTGCAGATGGACCACAATGACCGCCCGCGTTTGTGGCGTAAGGCGGCGTTCAATCGTCTCGGCCGTGATATTATAACTGGCGGCATCCACGTCGGCAAAGACCGGAATGGCACCTTCATAGACAATTGCCAGAATCGTGCCGGCGTCGGTGATGGGTGCGGTGATGACTTCGTCGCCCGGCCCAATGCCGGCGGCCTTCACGGCGCCATGCAGGGCGGCGGAGCCGGAACTGCAGGGCGTCACAAACCTGGCGCCGCAAAGTTTGGCCATTTTGGCGCACATCAGCCGGGTTTTCCGGCCGTGATGATAGAACAGTGTGTTTTGCGCCAGAGCCTCGCGCAACTGTTTGAGTTCCTCTTTGCCGAAGCGGCGGCCGACCGCCGGCCACGGCGCTGTGCGAACCTTATCCCCGCCCTGCAACGCCGGCTTGTTGTTTGTTTGCATGATTTGTAACGCTCCTATGATGATTGTCTACTTCTTCGTCTGTTATTGTTCCATGTGGTTCGAATTCGGTTCGGAAAATACTGCGGCGATTTCAGCTCATCTGCGCCGTTGTCGCGTTCGCGCATACACGAGTATAGCGCTTCACGCTCCG
>JBDRJR010000146.1:0-6908 GCA_043814705.1 Verrucomicrobiota bacterium
CTGGTTTTGGATGACGGTTCCGAGAAAGTTGTCTGGATAACCATGGATGTCACCGCGATAGGCGCCAGAACCATCAGCCAAAACATCTTAAGTGACAGCGCCGACAATTTCATGCCTGATTTGCGCAAACAAATTGAAAAAAAATTCAACATTCCCGGTTGTAATGTGTGTGTCAGCGCGTCGCATACACATCAGGCGCCACGTCTGCTTTGTGATGATGCCGCTCAAATTAATAGAATTCTTGAAGCGCTTAAAAAGGCACTGCAAAACATGGTCCCCGTCACAATTGGAACTGGTTCCGGCTATGAAGATAAAATTACCGTCAACAGAACCATCATGATGAAAAATGGGACAGACCATACCCAGAGCCCTTACCCTCCCGAAAATGAAATTGCAGGACTGCGGCCTGTTGATCCTGAAATAGGCATCCTCCGAATAGATCGTCTGGATGGCAGTCCCTTTGCGGTAGTATATAATTTTGGCTGTCATCTTTTGCTTGGCTCGCCTAAAGGGAACTCGGGGCATATAACCGCCGATCATGTCGGTGTCACGCTGAAATATCTGGAGAATAATCTTGGAGGAGAGACGATGGCCTTCTTTCTGCAGGGCGCCGGAGGCGATGTTTTTGAAATATTCGGAGAGGATTTAAATAATCGCCGCCGCACAGTTGATTTCGGGACCAAATTGGGGCAGAGCATCTTGAGAGGCTACCAGAAAATAATTACCGGCCCGGCGAAGATCAGGATGGTCGTCAAAAATATCGCGTTTCCTTTCAGGACGGATATCCCGAATTACATCGCCGCATTAAAACAGGAACAGGCCGCGCTGACGGCATCCTTGAATACCGCCTATGCGCACTTGTTGAGTTTCAAGGAATTTCTGCCGCTTTATCTTAAATATTCATTAAATCCGGATTATCCGTCCCATTTGTCATTGCGCTATATGCAGGCGGCCGAATGCGGGGATCATAGCATTAAAGAAGAGGACGATCGCAACCGACTGGAGATCAAGAAGTATCTTGACCGCATTAGAACAATGGAAAAAATGACGAGAAACGAGCTAAAGATCTCCATGCTGAAAAGACATCAGGAAATTATTGATGAAATTGGCGCACCCACAATTCCCGCGGAAATTCAGGGAATAAAAATAGGCGCATGTGTTTTTATAACAGCCCCAATGGAAATTCTTGTGGAAGTAGGATTTAATGTGAAAAAAATGTCCCCATTTAAGCATACTTATATTACTTCGATATCAAATGGTTATCTTCATTATGCCCCTCCCGCATCATATTATCGTCGCGGTGGTTATGAAGTTACGGAATGCCTGCTGGATCCGGGATGGGAAGATATTTTTTATAATACGGTTAAGAATATTTTTAGTGAGCTGAATTAAGACTGATCACCGTGTCAGCCAAAGACCTGCAGGCCGTTAGTTTTGTAACGGGTTTTCAATATTTGCCGTTTTCCTTAAGCAATCGGTTTAATAATCGGTAATTATCAAGACTGATCGTCGGTGGCACGGAGTGATCAATATGATACATGTAGCCCCCGCCCTGCTTGGCGCAATTCACCTTTGAGATCACTTCCGCCCTTATCTGGGCTTCCGTCCCGGCGGCGATTATATCGGCGTTGATATTGCCGAAAAAAGTGATTTTGTCTCCATACCGGGGCTTGAGCAGACGCACGTCATTCCCGGCGCGCGCTTCCAGGGGTTCAATGGACTGGAACCCGGCCTCAATGATCAGGGGGATAAACTCGCGCACGTCCCCGTCGCAATGGAGCATGAGAAACATGTCGTGTTCATCGCAGAATTTTTTGTATTCGCGGTGAATGGGCATGATGTGGTCACGATAGACCTGCGGCGAAAACAGCATGCCATTCTTGAAACAGAGATCGGCGCTGAAATAGAGCGCGTCGAATTTCATTTTCTGCGCTTCCATCAGCCAGCGGATGTGCTTCAGGCTGTAATTCATCAAAGTCCGCATGGCCTGCGTCACTTCCTCGGGATTAGTCAGAAAAGCCACGAGTCCTTCCTCAAAACCCATCAGGTGCTCGATTATGAACCAAGCCGGCTCCATCGGGAAGACGGCGATAAAATCCCCTTGCTCCACGCATTTCTGGTATTCCGCGAATTGTTTTGCATCAACCGTTTGATTGTCTATTTGCGCATAGCGGCGCATGTAAGCTTCGGCCTCGGAAATATCTTGTATTCCATAGGCAAGGTGGACCGGCGTCGCCGTGGTTCCCTTCCATTTTTTAAGCGTTCCGCCCCATTCGTCGGTAACAATTGCTGTTTCCGAGTTTTCTTCAATGACGCGTATGGGCAATCGCGGGGAATCGTTGGGATAGTATTGGCCGAATTTATCGAGCCCGAAATAAACATCAAGATCCACGCCGGCCGGAAGCCCATCGCGCTCCCACCTTTTGACCGTTTCCGGCCAGAAAGCCATGTCAACAACCGGAATCCGGGGCGTTTTTTTACGGCTCAGGGTGTCTCTTATAATCCGCCTTGACGGCATAATGTTTTCCTTGTTCGCGGCAGAAATCGCGCGCGCCATCAAAGTTGGCCGATAATTGCTTTGGCCTTGGCTTCATAAATCCGTTGCCATTCCGGCGCCAGCAGGCACTCGGTCACTTCGTACCCGCCCCGGTTGTAGGCATCAGCCGGGGCGCCGTAATGCAGGTAGCCGTTTGAAAAGGGCGCGACCAGGGTGTGTTTATAAGGCGAGGCCTGCTTGAGGTTCAAGCCGATTTCAACGAGCAGTTCCGCCGGCGACGTAATCAGCACGCAGTCGCCAATCTTGATGCCCTGCACCTCCGCCGGGATGGTTGGCTCGCCGGCTTCATCATTTAGCTCCTGATGTTTTTTCAGCGTCGCGATGTTATCCTGGATTCTGGCCAGTTGCTCCATGGCATAAATGTTCTTGAGATATTTCCCGATATTTTCCCTGTTCAGGGAATCCAGGGCGGCAAGCTTGTCGTCGCCGATCTTTGCGCTTTGCAGATACCGGTAGGAATAGTCCGCCGGATAGTCGGGGCTGAGCGCATGCTTGACATACAAAGGCAGGAAAGTCTTGAAGTTTAAAGTGGTGCACCGCAGGGATTTGAGCAACGTGTCCTGCTCCTGCAACAACCCGGCAATGCGTTCCGGGATGTCGGTCCGGCGGGGCAATGCAATGGTTTCCGAGATGACGCTCAGTCTGGCATCGCCCGTCCGAATATCTTTTAACGCCTTTAGGGTGCTCAGGCCCAGCATCATGCCGAGCGGCGCGATGTCCCTGGGGCGGTTGAAATCCTTGAACAGGATGTCGCAAATATTCCCGCCGGCACCCTGCAGGAAAAGCGCCAGCGCGCCATGTCCCAGGCTTTCCTCGATGAGCTTCGAAGCGACACCCGGGAAATTCGCGGTAATGGCGCCCCGTGCATCACCCCACAGGGGATGGCAAGCGAAGTTATAGATCACCGCCAATGGCTGACCGTCCAAACGGTCTATGCGGATAATACCGATTTCCGGGTCAATGGGACCGAGCGCGGCCACCTCCTCGTCCGGCGGGCATGGATTAGTGTGGCGGATGGTCCAGTCCCGGCCATTCTTCAGTCTGAGGTCCCGGTTGATCGTGATCCGGTCTTCACGTCCCGCGCCAGCGCCGACCTTGACCTCAGTCAGGTTTGCCAGGGCCTGCTTGACCGCATTGAAAGTTCGGTCAACCTGCTCGCCGTCGTCGCACAGCAACCGGCCCGGCGGGTGGGTGTGGGAAGCGTTGACCAGAACGTGGCCGCCGGGAATTCCCAGCTCCGTTTCAATTCGACCGCGCAGTTTCGGCAGGAACTCCTCGCCGACATCGCCCAGGATCCCCTGGCTGATTCGTCGGCCGCCGATCGCCGTCGTGTCCATGGCGATAATAATCGCCTGCGTCCTGCCGTCATCCAGCACCAGGGCTTTGGCATAGAGCGGGTCATTGATCGCCGCCCCTTGCGCGCTCACGGTGATATCGCTCCTGGCCGCACCGGCGCGGAGGCCGCCGCCGGGTGCGCCGGTTTCCAGATTCATTGGGGTTATCGCTGTATTGAACTTCACAACCATTTGAACGCCATCAAAGCACGGGGTTAATTTGTTTTTTGGACAATGATGCTGGTTTAAATCACTAATTTGACATGCTATCGCTGAGTCCGGTTCCTGCCAATCACAATCCCTGGGCTTCATCCATTCTGCCGCCGGTGCCCATCGCGTTTCAGGCCAAACCAGTTTATTTCGTGCGCGGAACGCCGAAGCGGAACCAGACGCCGATCTGCTTTCACGTCCGCGCCATCGCGGGCGGTCAGAAGATACCTGCCGCCGCGTTTCGTCGCGAACGCAAGGACCGCGCCTTTAAGCCGGCGCGTCTTGCCCCCGGAGAGATTCTTAAGAACGCATTCCGCCCCAAAGGGATTCCGCACGCGGCAGAGCCGGCCTGCTTCTGACAAAATTTCCACAAAACGTACCCGCCGGTCCGTCATTCGCGCGCTGATGAGAAAGGCGCCCTCGGCCCGCAGGCGGAAGAAAGCCGCCTCGCGCCATCCGGGATAACAGGCGGGAAAGAGCCGAATGACCCCGTGCTGGCTCTGAAGGAGCATCTCAAGAATGGCCGCCGCGGCGCCAAAGCCGGCCTCCAGGGTCATTATCGGTTCCCCTTGCGCCGCGCAAATTCCGTTGGGATCCTGCTGGCTGGATATATTGACATTGAAAGCGTTTGCCGCCAAAAAGCCATCGAGATAAAGTTTGAGGAAATGGTGCGCCATGCGTCCCTTGCCCGCGCGTCCTGCGATTAAGGAAGCCCACGTGAAGGACATACCACACCACTCGCCGGTTCCCTTGAAAATGAGGTCGTTCAGGCTGTTCTCCACCAGACGGCGTTCTGCCGGCGACCGCTCCGGATCTATAACGCCAAGCGGGTAAATACCCATCAAATGGCTGTGATGCCGATGGGACAGCGGCAGTGCTTCCCCCGCGCGTAGTGCGAGACACAGGTGGTCCTTGGGATCGGGTTCGGCAGAGCCGGGCGGCTCGGCCCCATGATTGAATTTGCAGAGCGTCATCCATCCGGTCGGCACAACCGGATAATCCAGGAAATTCGCCAGTATCTCCTGCCAACGCCCGGCATCAGGGTCAGGCGCTGAAAGATACGGTTGCGCCGCCAGAAGCGATTGCAGAAGGAAGCGCAACAGCGCCAGGTCATAGTTCGTGTCGTCCCCAAGCATATCAGGGCGCCCGCCGAAAAATTCGGGGCAGTCGGTGAAGGGAATGTGGTATTTGCCGTCCGCGCGTTTCTCAAGAATATGCAGGTAACCTTGAACCATTTCCTTCATGAACGGATAGGCGCGCGCACGCAGGAATTTTTCATCCTGAGAATAGAGCCAATACAGCCAGAAATGATACGCGATCCAGGCTCCGGCGCTGGGACAGTGCTCGTCGGTGACTAAACCGGGAAACGGTTCGCCGCCGGGACCGTGTTCACCGGTAACAATCGCAATCTCCTTGCCATACCAATAGGCGCCCAGCTTGCGGTAATACGGCAGGTTGCGCCAATACAGGTCGTGAAGCGGCTCTGCATCTGCAAGGTGGTTGGCGGCATAGACGGGCCAATAGTTCATTTCGGTGTTCAGGTCATCGGTATAATTGCCGCGCCACGGCGGCCAGGCGCCGTCAGTCGTCCAGAGTCCCTGAAGTGTGATCGGCAGACTGCCCGCCCGCGAAGAGCAATGATGCTTATACTGCTCCACATAATAAAGATTTTCCATCCGGCTGTCGGGCAGTTGAATGGCCGATCTGCCCCAGAACGCGGCCCATTCGGCTTTATGCTCGGCCCAGAGCGCCGCCACTCCGGCCTGGCGCGCCTCAGCCAGAAGGCGCAACGCGCGGGCGCGGGTATCTTCGCTTTCCGTTCCGCCAATGATCGTCAGGAAGACCGTCAGCTTGCGTCCGTGCCAAACGCTTTCCGCAACGATACTGTAGGCTTTGCCCGCGCCATAACGCCGGTCGAGAATCAATTGTCCGGGCCTCCGAATGAGTTCCGGTTCGGGATATTTCCATGACCGCAGGAGCTTGCGGCTGAAATCGTCCGTGGGCGCGGGGCACAGGCAGACCTCGGGCATTGGAACACGCGCATCGGAACGGATCTCCAGGACTAAGACATTCCGCGTCGAGCAGATGAAGCTCTTATAGACTGCCTGTCCATTGCCAAAACCAAGACGTCCGTTAACACCGGCGCGATAAAGGTCAAGCCGCGCCTTGAATTCCGGCGGCGGCTTTGGCCATCTGATCTCCATGCGCCCGAGCGGCAGGCGCGTCGGATGGGGCGGCGGAGATTCCGTGAAACGCGTGTTACGCCGCCGCAGGGCAACTTCGTACAATTCTGCAATCCGTCCTTCTTCCTTCAGGCGCCGCAGGTTGGCATAAGTGAAACGCGGATCGTCGCCAGGCCAGAGCGTGCGCGTTTCCCACACGTCGTAACTATCGAGCGTGAAAATAAGCGGCGCGCCGTTGCCCCAGATGACTGCGCCAATGCCGCCGTTTGCCAGAGGCAATCCATCAATCCAGCGCATGGGAGCGCATTCATACAGTAAATCATGTTGCCGAAGAATGCCGGCGGCCGAAGAAAAAACCGAATCGTCAGGGAATCGTTTGGGAGGAGGTGTTATTCTTGTTTTCATAAAAAATTTCGTAAATCCAGCCTTGACTCTTTTTTGTTTCTTAACAAAAATCCGTTTATTGTAAAGATTGAAATAAAATCACTGGCGTCCCACAGGGACGCCATGGGCTGTGGACTGTAGGCTGTGGGTCGGAACAGAATAAACACAGATGGGAAAAACCGGAACTGCGGTTTTGATAATGGTCCTTCATAGCCCTCGGTTTTATTGGGGTTTTCCCAC
>JBDRJR010000147.1:0-19358 GCA_043814705.1 Verrucomicrobiota bacterium
GGATATTTCCGCTGTGTGCGGTCAGAAGACCCGTAAGGTTCATATTGTCGGTGGCGGCTCGCAGAACGCATTACTTAACCAATTTACCGCTGATGCCCTGGGCCTGCGCGTGGTAGCCGGTCCCGTGGAAGCCACGGCTGTGGGCAACATCATGGTGCAGGCCATGGGTTTGGGTGTTATCCGGTCCCTGCGCGATGCCCTGCCGATCATCAAACAGGCATTCCCCATCAAGGAATTCAAGCCGGTCAACACCGCCGCCTGGGACCAGGCCTATCAGAAGTTTCAGCATTTTGTGCGCTGAACACTGCATTTGATCACAGCTTTTCAGTTATGGGGGGGGCAGACGATTGCGACCCCATCCATATTACGATGAATCTTCTTGTAACGGACAAGCGGATATGTGAAAATAATTGGGTAATTGAAATGGAGCATGATGACTATTCCAGCCAATAAGCGTCAGATCGTTGCAGGCAAGCATCGTATAGGATCGCCGGAAGAAAAGCGGTTTAATATTGATTTCTGGCGGGGGGTTTCTGAGGGTGAGAAACTTGTTGCGGCCTGGGAAATGGTCGGCGAAATCGCATGGTTTAAGGGGCAGCCACATGGCGGCGAATCCAGACTTCAAAGATCTATTGAGCGCGTTGAACGCCGAAGGCGTTGAATATCTGATCATCGGAGCGCATGCCGTCATTGCGTATACAGAACCGCGCTTTACCAAGGATCTGGATATATTGGTGCGGCCGACGCCGGATAACGTCCCGAAAGTGTATCGGGCATTAATGAAGTTTGGAGCGCCATTGCACGAAATCAAAGCGGAAGATTTTTTAGATCTTGATCTGGTCTATCAGATTGGCATAGCACCAAACCGCATTGATATTTTGACTTCCTTAAAAGGGGTTGCTTTTGACGAGGCCTTAGCCGATAGCCGCCGGATTGATTATGATGGAGTTCCTGTCCGAATCATGGGACGGGATGCTTTGATCCGCGCAAAAAAGGCGGTCGATAGGCCGCAGGACCGGCTCGATGTTGAAAAACTGGAAGACTTTAAAAATTAAATGACAGGGGAAATGGATTTATCCAAATTCCGCAACCATTATTGTATGATCCGATGCTTTGGGCTCTAATCGCGGCCTTAAATCAATATAGCAATCCTTCGATTTTTTCGCCAGCGACTCAGTGGCCAGGATGTGATCCACCCGCCAGCCCATGTTGCGCTTGACTGCGTTGGCCGTGCGGTAATCGAAGAAGGTATATTGCCCGCCTTCCGGATGATATTTCCGAAAAACGTCCTCAAACCCCCACGCCTTGGTGCGTTCAAATGCTTTGCGCACGGCCTGGTGATAACAGACATGGTTTTCCTGCTGGTCGGCGTTGTGAATATCTTTGGCCTCGGGGGCCACATTCAAATCGCCGACCCAGACCAGCAACATTTCAGGCGTGAAATGCCGTTCAAACCATTTCCGCAACCGCTCGAACCATTGAAGCTTATACTGATACATCGCGTGTTCGATATCGCGGCCCTGGGGGACGTAGGTGTTGACTACCTGGAGGGTCCCAAACCTGGCCGCGATCAAACGGGTTTCGTCCGGCGACAGGCCGTCATCCAGGCCGAACCGCACCTTGGTCGGCTTGGCTCTGGAAAGAATTGCAACCCCGTTATAGGACTTTTCGCCCCGGAAAATGACTTGATAGCCGGTCGCCGTAATCTCTGTTGCCGGAAAATCATGGTCCTGTACTTTAGTTTCCTGAAGGCACAGGATATCCGGCTTGTTTTCAGCCAGCCAGTTGCGGATGACCGTTATCCGCGAGCGGAGCGAGTTGACGTTGAATGTGGCGATTTTCATAATGGCCGTATTGGTTGCCAAGGCGGCTTCAGGATGGACGCGCTATTTTACCTTTTTCCAATCGCCGAATAGCATGGGCGCAATTTTCACGGTGTCATCGCCTTCATGCTCCATATTTCCTCCAATAAACCGGCGCAATCGTCAAATTCCTGTTTTGATTGAATCCAAAGCGTGAAAAATATTTTTTTCGATTTGTATTTCCGCGCATAGCTGACTGCTGAATCCGGATCGACCCCGAGGATCTGTCCTTTCCCGAGCGCATCAATCTTGTCAAATAACCATGTCCAGTCTGTTTTTTCATTGCCGGCTCCCGCTATCCACTGGATGATGTCGAGTTTTTCAATACCGCAGAGGTCTTCCAGGTGACGGATCGCACCCGGTCCGTCAAGATGATATTCGACCGCATCGAGGCATTCCATTTCAGCTTTTAGCGCGGGGAGAACGAAATCGCGGAACATCGCGCCGGACAGCATGCACGACAAATCGCATTGCGGAACACTAATGCGTCCTTCGGAATAGATGCCGTGGCGGGTGATGGAGCCAAGGCGTTTGTATTCCAAAAGATTATCAAATGCATCCAGTATTTCGCTGTAGGCGTGTTGCACCTGGTCCAGGGCGCGCCGTATGAGATCCGGCTGGTCCGCAAGATCAAGAAGCAAATCATTTGCGCCGCGTACTGCGACAAGGGCATCCATGTTTGCGACGAGAGTTGGTGCGGCAATCATGATGTTATCACCAAAACGGTTTTTAATTGCCTCGGCAAAATCCACAGTCATGCGCCACCACTTCCCGTCCCGTTTGAATGAAAGTGCCGTATTTTCCCAGTTGTTCACGAAATGAACGGGCCAGCCGCCGCCTTCGCCGGGAAAACTTAAATCCGCGCCAAGCAATGTGCTGAAATGGTCGGCCGCGAATTCGAGGTAAAAATAGGGAATTGCCTCGCCAAAAAATTCATGAGTTTCCGCCCAGCCGCCCAGCTGATCAAGCACCGGGGCAAAATTACCGTCATGCCCGGCCGCGTATGGCGGTTTTTCAATCGGTTTGACGCCTGCTTTTGGAAGAATTGCCGAGAGCATCGGGCGTTTATTTGCCCCCTTCCAAAAGGCGCCCCAGTGTTTTTTGGCCGCGTCCATATCCGGTTTATAAATACTCATAATATCAGCATCCTTTTTCTGAAAATGTCGTTGGTTGTTTCAGCGGCCATGGCGTTCACTTGCATGCCGCCTTCAAATTACATCAAATCGCTTTGCGGGCGGTACGCGCATGCATCCGTTGCGATTGCCCGAAACAGCTCAGGCATGTTGGGAAGTATGCTGTAAACGGATAAATGGTCAAGATAGAAATGTAGGGATTATGATCATGGCATTGACATTCTGTGAAAAAATTATATTGTTTGTTTGTTTATCCGCGGTGGTGCGCAAGCAGAAAGGAAATCATGAAACCAATTGATGTTACCATTGTCGGCGGCGGCATGATTACGCACGACTTGATTCTGCCGTCCATCTACCAGCTCCAGCGCATGGGCGTGGTGGACAAGATCAGCATCTGTGCGCTCAACACGCCGCCGCTGAAAACGCTCAAGGAATCGCCGGAAATCTGCCAGGCGTTTCCGGGACAGAGTTTTACACCTTATCCGGCCCTGACCGAAGCGCCGGGCAAGAATTTTCCGGATCTCTTCAAGCAGGTTCTGACCAAAATGCCGACCCGTCAGGCTGTTGTGGTGGCCATGCCGGACCAGTTCCATTATGCGGTGGTTAAGGAGGCTTTGCTGGCCAATCAGAACGTGTTGTGCGTGAAGCCCCTGGTGCTCAAGCACGCGCAGGCTGTGGAAATCGAAAAACTGGCGTTGGAACGCGGGTTGTTTGTGGGCGTCGAGTATCACAAGCGGTTTGATCGCCGCTCGCTGATTGCCAAGCGGCAGTACGGCCTCGGCCATTTCGGCGAGTTCGTCATGGGCGAAGCCAAGATGATCGAACCTTACTACTATCGGTTCTCCAATTTCCAGAACTGGTTCACGGCGGATAAAACCGATCCCTTTGTATATGTCGGCTGTCATTACGTGGACCTGGTGTTTTTCATTACCGGCCTTAAGCCGGCCGAGGTGTCCGTGGCGGGTGTCAAGGGTAAGTTCCCGAACGGCAACGAGGGCTATCTCTGGGCCAACGGCCGCGTGCGTTTTGAAAATGGCGCGATCCTTTCGGTAACCGACGGCCTGGGCTACCCGGACGACGGCGCCGGCAGTAACGAGCAGTGCCTGACCATGTTCTGCGAGGGCAAGGGCAAGACCGGCATGATCATGCATGACGACCAGTTCCGCGGTGTGGCGCACAGCTACCTTGAGGGCATCGGATGTGCCTCTTCGCATTACAATTATATCAATCCTGATTTTTACCGGCTGGTGCCGTGGGAAGGCGAGGGCTTCAAGCCGGTCGGATACGGTTTCGATTCGGTGGCCGCCACGATCAATGCCATCCACAGCATGGAAAACGCGGTGGCGGGACTGGGCGATGCTACGGCCCTGGCCAAGCGGCGCGAAATTATCCAGGCGGTGGATCGCAAGGGCCTCATTGCAACGCCGGCCAACAGCTCCATCAACGAACTTGTGGTGGAAGCGGCCCGGATATCCATTCTCCACGACGGCGATCGGGTCCGCATTCTATATGGCGCCAAGCCGCATGTGGAGTTATGCCGGGGGTGATTTGAAACTGGAAATTAGAAATCGGGGTGGAAATGAAGCTATGTTGCGAGTTGGATGTCTACAAGTTGGCGGAAGATTTGTCGGATATGATCTGGCGCGACTTCGATAGGTGGGGCATTAAGGTTCAAAATACTATCGGTTATCAGGTAATCAGAGCGTCTGACAGCATTGCCGCACATATTGCGGAAGGATACGGTCGTTACACTCCGGCTGACAGGAAGAAGTTTTATCTGTACTCAAGAGGTTCGTTTGAAGAAACCAAGGCATGGCTGCGAAAACTCATTCGGAGGAAAGTACTGGATGAGTCAAGTGTGGCGGAATACAAAGAAATAATCGATAAACTCGGTCCAAAGTTGAATGCATTCATTAACAGCACAAAAGCGTGCAGTTCGAATTTCTAATTTCGAATTTCTAATTTCCAGAAAGGATTCCCATGGCAACCTATGATTTAACGCCTGTCAGCGTTCCGAAGGTTCATACCAAATACCGCACGATCAAAACAAAAATCCCCGTTCCGCAGTCTTTGCCGATTTTTAAAAAACTGCAGCAGTCGGAACCCCGCTCCATGGCCGGTCAGCCCCCCATTGTCTGGCATAAGGCCGATAATTTCATTGTCAGCGATAAGTGGGGCAACCGCTGGATTGACTGGTCCTCGGGTGTGCTGATCACCAATGCCGGCCACGGCCGCAAGGAAATTGCCAAGGCGCTCAAAGATGAGATTGAACATGGTTTGCTGGCCTCCTACGTGTTCGTGCATGAAAAGCGGGCTGAGCTGACAACAATGTTGCAAGCGCTCGCGCCGGACCCCGGAAACTATACCGTTTTCCTGCTCAGCACCGGCAGTGAAGCCGTCGAAAACTGTATCAAAATGGCCAGGACCTACGCCATGGAAAAATACGGCCCGCAGAAGCGTTACATCATTTCCTTCCAGAACGCGTTTCATGGCCGCACCATGGGCGCGCAATTGGCCGGCGGCATGCCGCGACTGAAAAAGTGGCTGGGACGGTTGGACCCCTCCTTTGTGCAGGTGCCGTTCCCGGATGGCTACAAGAACGAGGATACATCGTTCGACCTGTTTATTAAAACGCTTAAAAACAAGGGGGTTATCTTCAAGGATATTGCCGGCATGATCACCGAAAGTTACCAGGGCGTTGGTCCCGATTTCCTGCCGGTGAAGTATGCCCGAAAAATGGAGGCGTTTTGCCGCGAGCATGACATCATTATGACCTTTGATGAAGTGCAGGCGGGCTTCGGACGGACCGGCAAAATGTTTTGCTTCGAGCATTACGGCGTCAAGCCCGACCTGATTGCCTGCGGCAAGGGTATTTCCTCCTCTCTGCCCATTGCGGCAGTGATCGGACGGAAAGACATTCAGGGATTATATGCGCCCGGATCCATGACTTCCACGCATTCCGGCTCGCCCCTGCCGGTGGCGGCGGCGATTGCCAACTTGAAGCTCATTCAGAAAGAACACCTGGTGGCCAATGCCGCCAAGCTGGGTAAAATCCTGGTGCCGGAAGTGCATCGCATTCAGGAAAAATATCCGTCCGTGCTGGGCTGTGCGCAGGGTAAAGGTCTGGTGGCCGGCATCCAGGTGGTGAAACCGGGCACGAAGACGCCCGATGCGGAACTGGCGACAAAAATCAATGTGGCCTGTTTGCGCAAGGGTCTGCTCATGTTTGCGCCGGTTGGGATTGGCGGCGAATGCCTTAAAATTGCCCCGCCGCTGACGATCACCGCGGATGCCCTGCGTGAATCGCTCCAAGTATTTGAGGAGGCGATTGACCAGGAAATGCAGAATGCAGAATAGTTGCTGGAAAAGAATAATGTCATGAATCTTCAAGCAACGGTCTCATCCGTGTTTGCCCAAACGCCAGTCACCGACATTCACACGCACCTTTTTGATCCCGCCATGGGTCCGCTCATGTTGTGGGGCATTGATGAACTGCTGACTTATCACTACCTCGTGGCGGAAGTGTTTCGCGCCCGTCCGGAAATGACCTATAAAGCCTTCTGGGCCATGCCGAAATCGGCGCAGGCGGACCTGATCTGGCAGGAGCTGTTTGTCAAGCGCTCGCCGGTTTCGGAAGCGTGCCGGGGGGTGCTGACCGTCCTCCAGGCGCTGGGCTTGAATGCCGGCGCCGAAAGTTTTGCCGATATCCGCGCTTTTTTTGCCGCCCAGACGGTGCGCGGCTACGTGGAGAAAGTGTTTAAGCTGGCCGGGGTGGAGCGTGTCTGCATGACCAATGATCCGTTGAATCCGATGGAACGCGCAGTCTGGGAAAAAGGATTTGAACGCGACCCTCGCTTTCTCGCCGCCCTGCGGTTGGATAGCGCCCTCAAGGATTGGCCGCAGAGCGTCGGCATACTCAAAGCCCTGGGTTATGCTGTGGATACGTCGCTCTCCGGGCGGACCTTAAGCGAAATCCGTCGTTATCTCTCTGATTGGGGTCAACGAATTGAAGCACGTTACATGGCCATCAGCCTGGCGCCGGATTTTGCGTATCCGGATGCCACGGCCAGTTTGACAAATCTGATGGTCAAGGCGGTTATCCCGGTGGCCCGCGAGCGGGGTATTCCCGTGGCCCTCATGATTGGCGTGCGCAAGGGGGTTAACCCGGAACTGGGCGACGCGGGCGATTCTGTCGGTTTGGCGGATATTGCCACGGTGGAAAACCTGGCGCGCGATTTTGGCGACGTGACCTTCATGGTGACCATGTTGGCGCGCGAGAACATGCATGGCCTGTGCGTGGCCGCCCGCAAGTTCAAAAATATCGTGCCATTCGGCTGTTGGTGGTTTCTAAATGATCCGTCCCTGATCCGTGAGATTACGGCTATGCGCCTGGAACTGCTGGGGCTTTCCTTCATTCCCCAGCATTCCGATTGCCGCATCCTGGACCAGCTCATTTACAAGTGGACGCATTCCCGCGAGATCATCGGGTCGGTGCTGGCGGCAAAATACGGTGATCTGGCGCGGGCCGGCCGGCCGGTTTCCGAGGCCGATATCCGCCGCGACCTGACGGCGCTGTTCGATGGGCGTCTGATGAACCAGAAGAAATTGAATGATTGAGTGATTTTGTGATTGATAGATTGAACGTCTGCTCCGTCCGGTGTCTGTCATCTGGTGTCCGGCGTCGGTTTCCCATATTTCCGCAGGGCATTCAACAACTGCGGACAGGCGCCGGATTGATCGAGCGCCCGTTGCATCATTCGCAGGCCTGGCGCAAAATACTTTCTGAACCAGGCGGTCTCCGGATTTGCGCTCAAACGCCCATAGGCGCCCAGAGCCTGGGCCAGGCGTTCAATGGCCGCCAGCCAGAATGTTTTTTCGGATACCCTCTGCCTTTGGCTGACTATCCGATTATAGTTGGCCAACAGTTTTCTTATCGTTGCCAACGGTAATTCGAGATAGGGGTCGCACAACAGCGAGGCCAGGTCATAAGCCGCCGCGCCGAACCGCATGCCCTGGAAATCAATGAAAAAGGGACGGCGTTCTGCCCGAAGAATATTGCTCGCCTGCAAATCGCGATGAACCAATATTGGGGGCGCCTTCAGCAAATCGCCGGCCACCGCGGCCAACTCGTCCAATATCTTCCGCACCGTTTCCGGAGCTGGATGGAGCTGGGGGTGCAGAAAATGGCGCGCGAAAAATTCGCGTTCCCAGCGGTATAAATCAGGTGAAAACGGCGGCACTAAGACCAGGCGCTTCTGCCTGGCCGCGCGAGCGCCCTCGATATGCCAGCGCGCGATGGAAACCAGAATTGTCTGATAGAAGGCTGTCAGGCGCTTTAGCGGCCAGATCTTGGCCAGGCTCTGCAAGGACTGGTCGCCCATGTCCTGCATGACAAAACAATGTTTTTCGGGTGCATCAAAAATAATTCCGGGCACCGGGAGCCCGATGGATTGCAGGAACCGGGCATGTTGCGTATAGAGCGCATTTTCCTCGCGTTCCAGACTGTAGCGCACCAGGATGACCCGCCGGCCTTTGCTTTCTAAGCGCGTAAAATGCCGCGCCGATCCGCGCGGCTCAAAAGGAATAACCGTGGTTTCATGCGGGCGCCAGCGCAAGTTTTGCAGGGCTATGGCCAGCGGGATATCGGCCGTGTTGCCGGGTGCCGAGGGTGAAAACGCGGAGCGCACGGCCACGCATGGCACGCGGCCATGCACCTCACAGCCCTTCCCAATAATCGCCTGCTCCACAATCGCGTCCGCGGCAATCCGCGCATTATCCCAGATGATGGCATTCGCAATCCGCGCACCCTTGCGGATCACGACGTTGCGGCCGGCGGACAGAAATCCTGCAAATCCAATCCGGCGCCGCTGTGATTGCATCGTCCGCCAACGATCCGGCGCCAACAGGTTTGCGCCTGGCATGCCGGCGACAGACGCATTCAGAATTTCACTATGTGCCTGGAGGTAGCCCTCCGGTGTGCCGATATCCGCCCAATACGACTGTGCCGCGCAAACGCCGGCAATCTTCCAGGCCTGGGCCAAAGCCTGCTGATACGCCTGCACGATGGTTGCGAAGCCTTTGGCAGGAATGAACCTCAAGATGTGCGGCGACAATAATTGCAGGCCGCAGAATGTCCAAGTGCCTTTGGTTCCCGGCCGACTGCTCGCAAAATTGGTGATCCGGCCGCCGGTCATTTCCACCGTGCGCGGGCCACGTGCGGCGTTCAGCCAAAGCGCGGCCAGTACGCGGGGCTGGCGGAAGGCCATGATCAATGCCCGGGGATCCAGATCCGCGGCGATATCGGCGTTAATCATCCAGAAGGGATGCGTATCCAGAAACCAGGTTGCGTGACGCAAGGCGCCGCCGGTCCCCATAATGTCCGGCTCAAATGACAGGGCAACCCGCGGGCGGAGCGCCGGTCGGCGGCGGACATAATCACAAATTGCTTCAGGTTGATGATGCAGATTAATCAACACGTCCTCGACGCCCCAGCGGGAGAGCATATCCAGGATATGCCCGAGTACCGGCTTGCCCCACAGCGGCATCATCGGTTTCGGGGTGTCTAAGCTTAAGGGGAGCATGCGGGTGCCGAACCCGGCCGCAAGTATGACGGCTTTACGGGGAAATGATATTGACGTGCGCTTTGATTTCATTGCCGGCTCAATTTACAGGCTTGCCGAATGAATGAAAAGAAGTAACTATTCAGGAGGTTTAGAGTTTCAACGGTTTAGCGGTTCACGGTTATGAATGTGCAGGCAATTGTATATCCCGACGCACCTGCTTAACCAAACAGGTGCGGTCGGCTTTCGCCCGCACAACGATTTGGAGCGGGCGAAAGTGAATTTCGCGCATTTCGGCGCAAAATTCAGATAGTAAATTGTCCGCATCTGTTTTGTTGCCTTAACCGCTGAACCGTGAACCTTTGAACCCTGGAACCTTTGCCTTATGCTCATTCTATCCATAGATCAATCCACCGCGACCGGCAGTGCCGCCATTCTGGATGATCAACGCCTGCTGGCCGAACGGCAGTGGACTGAGACGCGTTTCCTCCGCCAACAGTTGTTCCCCAGTCTAAAGGAAATGCTGATGGAAACGGGATTTGAGCCAGGCGCCATTCAGCTCTATGTGGCGGGGGTGGGGCCGGGATCCTACAGTGGTCTGCGGGTGGTCTTGGCGGCGGTCATGGCTATGGCCCTTCCCGGCAAGACGCCCGTCTATTGTGTTACCAGCGCGGAAGGATTGGCCTGGCAGGCGGCGGTAGACGCGGATGCGTCCCGGGTGCGGATTGTCGGCGATGCCCGCCGTAATCAGTGGTGGACACGCTGTTTTTGGCGACGCGCTACCTACATGAGCCCGGTTGGTGATTGGGCGTTGGTGCATCCCCGTGCGTTCCAGGTAGGTGAGGCCAAAGCGGTGGCCACGCCGGATTGGGCGCGCATGGGTGCGCTTTTGCAGGCGGTCGTTCCGCCTGCCGTTACGTTGATTGCGCGTGAACTTTTGCCTGACGCGGCCACACTTGGCCGATTGGCACTTGCCCGCATGGCGCAGGGTATGGCCAGTGAGCCGCTGACGCCCATTTACCTGCATCCCGCCGTACATTTAAAAACCGACAATTGTCATCCAGCCAGTCATGTTGTATAATACTTGCCGCAGGAAATAAAAACCATATACGAGGATATTCCATGCCGATTAACTGGCGACAAATTATTCCCACGCTATTTACATTAGCCGCCATGTTGTGCGGATTTTTCAGCATTTTATTGGCGCTTGAAGGCAAGACTGCATTGGCGGGTAATGCCTCTTATCTTCTCTCGGCCCAGTTTATCATGCTGGCCATGATCTTGGACGGGATTGACGGCAAGGTGGCCCGCTGGCTCAAGGGAACGACCGACTTCGGCGCGGAATTGGACACCTACGTGGACATGACTGCCTTCGGCCTGGCCCCGGCCATTCTCATTTACCAGCTGGCCCTTCAGCGGCATGACGATTGGCGGATTGCCATGACTGCGATGGTGGTGCTTTCCGGCATGATCCGGCTGGCGCGTTTTAAAGTCAAGGATCCCTTGCGCGGGCAAGGGGGCTATTGCGGACTGCCGATTACCGTGAGCGCCGGCTGGGTGGCAATGTTCGTTTTGCTCAGCGAAACGCGCACCTTCGGCGATTATTTCCGCCTGGGGCAGGGGCCGGTGGGTGTGATTTTTTTAATCGGTGTTTTGATTATGATTGTCCTGCAAGTGTCCAACGTGCCGTATCCCAAGCCGACCAAGGTAACCGCCGTGTTCATTCCCAGTATTATCCTGGTTGCTTTACTGTTTGTGCGCAATATGAATATCGCGCCCAAGGCGGCGCTCGTGATCATGGTGGCCGGACTAATTTACCTTGTTTTGGGACCGCTTTATATGCAAATGATCAAGGCGCGCGCGGCCAAGCATTGCCCTGGCGGCCAGACCCCGTCTTGTCCGGCGTAGTCCGGCGCTACCGGACGAAGCCGGATGATGATGCCAACTGGTTTTTATTATCGCTTTTCTGCAAGGGAATAATTATGACGAGTGCGTCCACTAGCGGCGAGCAACGAACCATCACCCGGCTGGAAGCGAAACGCCGCCTATCCTGCCTGGTTGAAGATCTTGCCCGGCATGTTGATAATCTCCGTGAGGAGGGTATCACGGAGGTTGCTTGCTCGCCGGCTATGGCGTCCGAAAGTCTGCTGATGCCGGGGGCGTTCGTGAAAGTGGCCCAGCCTCAACCAAAACAAAACATCGACCTGTCCACCATAGCCTTGGCGACGGCGGAACATCCAATACCAAGCTCCGCCGAAGCGCTTCGCCCAGGCGAGTCGAACACCGAACATCGAATAGAAGAAATCGAAGCCGGCGCGGAGCTGAAGGCCATTGCCCAGGCGGCGGCCGCCTGTAAAAAATGCGGATTGCACGCAAAGCGCCGCCAGGCTGTGCCGGGGCAGGGGAACATTCACCCTGATATTCTTTTCATTGGCGAGGGTCCCGGCGAGGACGAAGATAAACAGGGCATACCCTTTGTAGGTCGGTCGGGACAGTTATTGACGCGCCTGATTAACCGCATGGGGTATACCCGCGACATGGTTTTTATTGCCAATATCATTAAATGCCGTCCGCCAAATAACAGGAAACCGTTACCCGAAGAGATGAATTCCTGCCGGCCTTATCTTGAACGGCAAATTGCCGTTTTGAAGCCAAAAGTGATCGTTCTCCTGGGCGCCAGCGCATTTGAGGGTCTCATTCCGCCCAAAGCGCCGGGATTAACAATTTCAAGGGTGCGCGGCAAATGGCTTGAATATAAAGGTATCCCGGCAATGCCCACGTTTCATCCTTCCTACCTTTTGCGCAATCAATCGGCCATGTGGGATGTCTGGAGCGATATGGAACTGGTTTTAAACCGCCTCGGCCGCACCCCGCCGCCCGCGCCTGGAAGCAAGTGAATTTCACACGAAGCCACAAAGCTCACAAAGTTATTTTTATTTTCAGATCAGGGAGATTTCCTTCGTGACTTTGCGACTTTGTGTGCGACATGTTTCGGTATCTTTTTTATCTTCCCCAAAAAGCAGCTGTACCGTCACTGACGCTGTTACGCCAGCGCGAACTGGTTGTTCTTAAAAACAACTGAGGGGGTGTCGGCGGGCTGTTTACCAAGGTGTCGGCCCAGCAGGCGCAATTGATTATCGCGGCCGACAGCCCATAATTCTTTTTCCGTCAGCAGGTTCAGTGAAGCCAGATAATTCATGCATTGTAACATGGTGGCCGAGGATCCGGCCAGGTAAGGTGTGTCCTTGAACCCAATGCGGCCGTTGGGCGCCAATACGGCTTCATTGCCGTTAAAATCATAGACTCCAGGCGGCAACCCGGCCAGGTGCGCCGCATCACTGACCACGATAAAGCGCGGCACGGTCTTGGCCCGCAGAGCCACTTTGATATAATCGGCGGGTAAATGATGCCCGTCGGTAATAAAAATGCCGGACAGATCGTCGCAGGCCAACTGCCACCAGAGCGGGTTCTGGTGACGGTTGATCATGTTGGGCATGCCGTTTCCCAAATGCGTGCATAACCGTGCTCCGGCTTGAACGGCTGCTTCCATGACATTATCATCCGCCAAGTGATGCCCGAATGATACGACCGTGCCGTTTTCAGTTGCGTACCGAATGAGTGTCATGGCGCCTTCCCTTTCGGGTGCCAGCGTTAACAACACGATGTTGCCATCCGCCCATTCCTGAAAAAGTTTGAAAGTATCCATGTCCGGCTTAATGATGTGTTCCGGCGGGTGCGCGCCGCGCGCGCCCTCGATCGGTGAAATGAATGGACCTTCAATGTGGATGCCCAGCAGATGGGGACTCAGTTCATCGTCGCGCATGGCCGCGGCCAGAATCGGGAGGTTGCGGCGGTACATAGCCATGGGTCCGGTAACCACGGTGGGGCAATAGGCCGCCGTGCCGGCCTTAACCAGTTCGCGCGTGGCCAGCCGGAACTGGTCGAGCGTCAAGTCCGGCGCGGAAAAATTAATCCCTTTGAACCCATTGAGCTGAATGTCAATAAAACCGTGATGTATCATCCTCGCTCCTCCCAATTTATACACGCGCCATTATCTTGGACACCACTGATCACTGGTTGCTGATCACTTCTTCATCCACGGCGGGGTTTCGGGCAATAGTTGTTTAAATTCCGCGATCAATTTTTCTTCATAGGCGCCGCCATAAGTTCCATTCAGGAATTTTTTAAAGGCTTCCTTTTGAAAGCGTTTCCAGGCCGGCGCCTCATGGCCCGGATTGATCGGGAAAAAATGACCATGGACGCTTTGCACCGCGCTAAGGTCGCCAGGTGCGTCGCCGATCAATAAAATGCGGTCGGATGGGTAACGTCCCAACGCCGCCATTTGCAGGTGTTCCTGCTTGGCGCCGAGTTCCTGGCCGGCGATGACCTTCACATAATCCATAAGGTCATGCTCCTGCCATTCCCGCACCAGCGCTTCCGTGGGCGTCTGCGACACGCAGATGGCGTCGGCGGAAGCGCGAATCTGCTCCAGACTTTCCCGTACCCACTTGAAGGGGGGCACGTTTTTCACGGTCCGGGCAATTTCGGCGTTGACGTCCTTGCTCCATTTTAAAATGGAGGCCAGTTCCCCGTCGCCGGTTTCCCCGGCCAATTTTTCCAGCGCCGGGTTGCCCAATGGCACGCCGGACTCAATGAACTTTTTTAGCGACTTGAATTCCGGTAATTTGACCCCGGCGGCCAGCACCTCGGGGCGGTTCCGAATCAGGTCAATACTCCGAAGCAGACAGGGAAACCGGTTGCGGCCCCGATAAATGGAGTAAAGGTTGACGAACTCGGCCGATTCGCGGACATAGCGTTCAATTTTCTCAAGCTTCCAGTGTGAAATTATGATTTTATGAATGCACTGTTTCTGTTTGATCTCCATGGTGGGGAAGATGCAACCGTCGGAATCAATGGCCACGAAGGTTTGATGCCGCGGCTTGAAATTGATCAGATCTTCCCTGGTGAATCCGCGATGTTGGTTCATAAAAACTTCTGCGCAGCGCATAGCCGGACGACGCCGACCATGGTGGCCGGCGCCGTCCGTTCGAGATGGTTCAGGCGGTGTAAGTGGAAGCCGAGGTGGCGCCCCCATGGCCGGTCCAGTTGGTATGGAAAACCTGGCCGCGCGGCTTGTCCACGCGCTCATACGTATGCGCGCCAAAATAATCGCGTTGCGCCTGCAACAGATTGGCGGGCAAACGCTCCGCGCGGTAGCCGTCGTAATAATTCAATGCACTGCTGAGCGCGGGCGCCGGGATGCCGAGTTTCACGGCCGTCTGGATGACGCGCCGCCAGGCGCCTTGCGCCTGCTTGACCGCACCCGCAAAAAACGGATCGATCAGCAGATTGACCAGGTTCGGGTTGTTGTCAAATGCCTCCTTGATCTTGCCCAGGAATGCAGAACGGATGATACAACCGCCGCGCCACATGAGTGCAATTCCGCCATAGTTCAGATTCCAGCCGGATTCCTTGGCTACGGATCGCATCAGCTGGTAACCTTGCGCGTAGGACACGATCTTGGAGGCATAGAGCGCCTGGCGGAGGTCATCAACGAATTTTGTTTTGTTACCGGTAAACTTGGCAGTCTTGGGGTCGGGTAAAATCCTGGCGGCGGCCACGCGTTCCTCTTTAAGGGCCGAGAGGCAACGGGCAAACACGGCCTCGCCGATCAGGGTTAACGGCTGGCCGGCGTCAAGCGCGGCCATGACGGTCCATTTACCGGTGCCTTTCTGGCCGGCGGTGTCCAGAATTTTATCAACTACTTCTTCGCCGGCTTCATTTTTATAACCCAGAATGTCGCGGGTGATTTCAATCAAATATGAATCCAGATCGCCTTTGTTCCACGCCGCAAAGACCGCATGCATCTCTTTATTGGTCATGCCCAGACCTTGCCGCATGAGTTGGTAGGTTTCGCAGATCATCTGCATGTCGCCGTATTCGATGCCGTTGTGGACCATTTTGACAAAATGGCCGGCGCCGTTTTCGCCGACCCACTCACAGCATGGTTCGCCCTGGTCGGTTTTGGCCGAGATTTTCTGGAAAATCGGTTTGACAAACTCCCAGGCGGAGTGGGAACCGCCCGGCATGATTGAGGGGCCGCGCAGTGCGCCCTCCTCGCCACCCGAAACGCCCGTGCCGATATACCGGAGACCTTTACTCTCCAGGTATTTGGTGCGGCGGGTGGTGTCGGGGAAATGCGAGTTGCCGCCATCAATAACGATGTCGCCTTTTTCCAGGAGCGGAATCAACATCTCAATGAAGTCATCCACGGCCTTGCCGGCCTTAACCATCAGCATGATTCGGCGCGGTTTTTGCAGGGCATTGACCAGTTCCGGGAGCGAATGGGCGCCGATCAGTTTTTTGCCTTGCCCCCGTCCTTTGATAAAATCATCCACTTTCGATACAGTCCGGTTGAATACGGCTACGGTAAACCCGTTCCGTTCCATGTTAAGCACCAAATTCTCGCCCATGACCGCCAGCCCGATCAATCCGATGTCCGCTTGATTCATTGCGCCTCTCCTTTGGGTAATTGTTGAACATGTGTTATTGCAACGTTTCTTTTTAAAAGAAGCGTCCAGGAATGCAAGCAAAAAATGCAGGCCGGAAATATTTCAACTTTAGGCTTGCATATATCCAGGCGTTGATCTAATTTTCAAAACAAAGGCCGTAAGGCCGTTTTTTTGCCATTGATGAACAAACGATTGTTTTAAAGATAGACATGATGGCCACACTTAAGGATGTTGCCCGTAAAACCGGCTTTTCGGTGGCCGTTGTTTCGCGCGCCTTGAACCCGCGTCCTGACCAGCACGCCCGCGTGGCGTCGGCGACGCGGCGCCAGTTGATCCGAACCGCGCGCGAAATGGGGTTTCGCCGGAATCGGATGGCGGAATTCATGCGGCGCGGCGGGTTGCCCACCGTGGGTGTATTTTTGCCGGCGGCGGCCAATCGGCTGGTGGCGGACCTCGTATTTGGTATTTCCGAAGTGTTATCGGAAGAAGATTTTCCTTTGCAGATCGGATTTGACAGCTATGTCGAAGGATTTCGCAAGTTCATCCGGCATAATGTGGATCTGGCCCACTCGGGGATCATTTCCTATCCGACATTGATCTCCGACCCAGACGTGGAGAAGGAAGTTGCCGATTACCGATCCAAGGGGGGCAAAGTGGTGCTCCTGAATACATCAGTGCGGCTTGACGGTGTGCCGGTCATCTCGATTGACGACAAGAAAGGCGGGCGCTTGGCGGCCGAGCGCTTGTTGGCGCGCCGCTGTGTCCGTTTTGCCGTTCTGGGATCATTGTCCGGCCGCAATGAGGGGTTCCAGCAGTTTCTTGCAACGGCCGGTAAAAGCGCGCTTGCATGCCAGGATGATGCGTCTGGATTGAGGGCCATATTCCGGTTTTGTCGGGAAGCATCCGCTTGCCGGCCGGCCGGTATTTTTGCCGTGACGGATGTTCTTGCGTTGCGAATTTTCCGGGCATTATCCGCGACATCCTTGCAGGCGGGACGCGATGTGCTGGTGATCGGATATGATGATCTGGATCTAACTTCCGAGATTACGCCCGCGTTGACCACGCTTCATCAACCTTTCCGTGAAGAAGGACGCCTGGCGGCGCGCAAGCTGATTCACATGATTAACGGGGGGCAGGAGGCATCCGTTTTAATTCCGCCCCGCCTTGTGATCCGGCAATCAGGATGAAGTTGATTCCGGGATGAATGTGTATTAACAACAACAGAACAGGAGGAGCGATGAGCAGGCAATTACGTGTTGGTATTGTGGGATGCGGCGGCATTGCGCGGGCGCATGCCGATGGCTATAAGGCCGAAAAGGTGCAGTTTGTCGGCGTGACGGATGTCAGCCGGGAAGCGGCCGGCAAACTGGCGGCCGAGTTGAATCAGGCGCCGGTTTATGATGATTATCGCGAATTGATCGGCAAAGCCAGGCCGGATGTAATCAGTATTTGCACGCCGCCCGTGGCTCACGAAGCCGCGGCCATATATGCCCTGAAGCATGGCGTTCACGTCCTGTGTGAGAAACCCATGGCGTTTGATGCGGCTTCGGCCAGGCGCATGGAAATCGCCGCCCAAAAGGCCGCTGTCCAGCTCATGCCGGCATTCCGCCATCGTTTTATTCCGGGCAATCTGCTCCTGCGCAAGATTGTGGCTTCCGGAAAAATCGGCGATGTGGTGTTCTTTAATAATATCTTCTGTGGTCCGGCCTTTGGCATTGAACACAAGTGGTTTACGAAAAAGAAAATCGCCGGGGGCGGATGCCTGCTGGATACCAACAGCCATTCGGTGGACCTGTTTCGTTTCATTGCGGGCGAAGTCATCGGCCAAAAAGCAGTCATGCATCGGCATTTTAAAACGACGGATGTGGAAGACGCCGGAACCCTGGTCGTGCAAGCCAAGAATGGCGCGATTGGAACGCTACAGTCTTCCTTTGTGGCCGGGGTGGGGCTGGCTTATATTGACATCATCGGCACGAAAGGCCGGGCGCGCTTTGAATATGGTGATCAAGTGCTGTTCCGGCTGACAAAGGACAAAGATTGGACCGTCAAACCGGTGAAAGCCGGCGGCGGGTGGCTGGAACAGATTCATCATTTTCTCGGGGCGGTCAAAGGCCGGCATTCTCTTTCCTGCACCGTGCATGACGGAGTACGCAACATGGAAATTATCACGGCGGCATATGGAAAGGGCGTGTAAAAAAAATAAGCCTTGTAGATTATGCAATTGGCGCCGGGCATGCAAAAAATCAGGAGCGTGGCCGGCGTCCGTTGCCAAACGACCGGTAAAAAACGTCATGTAAGAAAGGGAATTGTTCATGAACAAGCGCATTGGTTTTGTGGATTTCAAGCTGGATAATTTTCATGCGAACACCTATCTCGCGGCGATTCGGAAGGAACTGAGCGGCCGCGGCTTTACCGTTGCGGGGTGTTACGGCCTTGAGGAGGCAACCGGCCGGCAATGGGCGGAGAAAAACGGCGTGCCCTACTTCGATTCCGTCGCCAAGCTGGATAAGGCCGTGGATCATTACATGATTCTGGCGCCTTCCAATCCCGAAACGCACTGGGCGCTGTGCAGGAAAGTGTTTCCCATGCGCAAGACAACCTACGTGGATAAGACATTTGCGCCGGACCACAAGACGGCCGCAAAAATATTTGCGTTGGCCGACAAATACGGTGTCGTCATGCAGACCACCTCAGCGTTGCGCTACACGAAAATTCAGGATCATGTCCGCGCGTTGGGTGCGGCCAACGTCCGCCACATGGTGACGTGGGGAGCCGGCCGTTCGTTCGAAGAATATGCGATTCATCCCGTGGAACTGGCTGTCAGCTGTATGGGACCGGCGGCCGAACGTCTCATGTTGCGGGGCGCAGGCGACCAGCGGCAGTTGATTGTTGATTTCAGCGGCGGCCGCACCGCCATTATCAACGTGTACCTCAACGCCGCCACGTCCTATGCGGCCAGCGTTACCACGGACAAGGAAACCAAAATCATCAGCGCTGACGGCGATCCAATCTTCCTGAATATGGCCGCGGCGATTCTGGATCTGTTTGAGACCGGCAAAGCGACAATTGACCGGGCGGAAAGCCTGATGATTCGGAGGATTCTGGATGTGGCGCTCAAGGCTAAAGCAACCGGGAAATTTATGAAACTATAACACTGGCGTCCCACAGGGACGCCATGGGCTGTGGACTGTAGGCTGTAGGCTGTGGGTCGGAACAGAATAAACACAGATGGGAAAAACCGGAACTGCGGTTTTGATAATGGTCCTTCATAGCCCTCGGTTTTATTGGGGT
>JBDRJR010000148.1:0-4502 GCA_043814705.1 Verrucomicrobiota bacterium
ATTAACCACGAAATACACGGAACACACGAAATGGATAAAGATTAGATTCTGTTTTTCATTACCCAAAAATAACTTTCGTGTCGTTTAGTGTGTTTCGTGGTGAAAATATCTTTGGGTTGCGGGCATAGCCCGCCTTGGATGTTTTTGACAGGATTTACAAGATTAACAGGATTGATGAAAAAAGAAGAAGGCCGGATGAATTTGAAAATGAGGACAGCAGGTTTCATCAGAAAATCCTGTAAATCCTGTTAATCCTGTCTAATTTTGCTTGCCTTAAATCCGCTTTATCAAGCTGAGTAGTTACCATTTTTCTTAGTCAAATTAATTCCGCGCATCGAACGATTCAAGGCGCTAACCGATAAATCGGCCTGCTTTCAGCGTCATGGCGCCGGCACGTTGAAAATCCATTCAATTCCCTTGAGAACGACGATCAGGAAAACGAAATAGCCCGCCAGGATCCACAAATAAACACGCCAGTTCCGGCGATAGTTGAATTGTTTTGCCGCGTCCGCGTGATAGACAAACGCCTCAATGTCCGGCATGGAACGTGACCGGAACAGGAAGCTGGCGCCATATCCCACGCCGAAGGTTATCAGACAGCCGCTGACGTTCCACCAGAGCCAGGAAACACCCGGCAAAAAAAACCAGGTCATCAGGTTGGCGGCAAACCCGGCGACAATTCCGGCTATCACGCCCGGGTCGTTGGCGCGCCGGGTCAGCGTCGCCAGCAGGAATGTCGCCAGAATCGGGCCGTTGACCAGCGAGCCGATCTTGTTGATGGTCTCGATTATCGAGGTGGAAATGTTCCCCACATAAAAAGAAAAACCCATGCACAGGATTCCCCATCCCACGGTGATCAGGCGCCCCCACCGGATCATCTCGCGTTCACTGAAGGGCGCAGTTCTGAATCTTTCAACAACATCGCGAATCGTCAAGGCGGAAAGCGAGTTAAGCGTGGAATCCAGCGAAGACATGGCCGCGGCGAACATGGCCACCATGATTAATCCGATCACCCCGTGCGGCAACGCCTGCAAACAGAAAACAGGCACGGCCAGATTGTAATTGACCGTATTCGTTGCAGGGTCGGTCAGGTGTTCCAGGAAAGCCGGGTGCTTTATGATGTAAGCGCCGATCGCCACCCCGACCAGGCAATAAGTCAGCGTCAAGGGAAATCTTAGAATGCCGTTCAGGAAAAGCGACATATTAGCGCCATCCACGTCGCGCGTTGAAAGTCCCCGTTGAACCTGGGTTTGATCGCATCCGTAATAGCTCAGGTAAAGAAAAAAGCCGCCGAAGAGCATCGGCCAGAAAGCGAACGGATTTGCGCCGGAAAGCCCCATGCTCCGGAAATCGAGCGTGCGCAGTTTATCCCTTGGAAATGCGGCCAGGATTTCGGTCCAGCCGCCGGTCAGATGCACGGCATAGATCAAGCACACGGCAATCCCGGCGTAGAGCACGATCATCTGGATTACATCCGAATATATGTCCGCGCGGATGCCGCCCAGAAACTCGTAAATCATCGCCACGACGCCGATCAACAATACCGAGGCCCAGAACGGCAGGCCGACCAACTGCTGAATAACGAGCGAGATTCCATAGACGGTTACGCCGGTCGAAAAAGCGCGCAGGAATTGAAACAGGAGCGAAAGGACCATGCGGCTTCCCGGCCCGAAACGGCGCCCCAGGTATTCGTATACCGAAACGACATTCTGACTGCGAAAAAAAGGCAGGAGCAACATCATGACGCCGATCATGGCCAGCGGCACCGCCAATTCATACTGCAACCATAAAAGACCGCCGACCGCCAGGACAAAGGCCGGAGCGCCCATCAGGCTGTTCGTGGAACACTGGGTGGCCAGGATGGAAACGGCGATCGGCCAGTGGCCGATCCGGTTGCCGCCCAGAAAATAATCGCTCCCGGTTCGCTGCGTCCGGCTCAGCCAGAGCGCCAGGCCGACCATGCCGATCATATAACAAGCCACTATGCTCCAGTCCAATGAGTTCATTATTGTTGTCCGCGCAATAATCGCAAGGCCAGCTGTCGCTTGTCGTCATTGGCCAGATAAACCGTCTGGGTCGGGAAGGCAAACTCAATGCCTGCGGCGTTGAATTGCTTCAGGATTTGCAGGTTAACGTGTTCGGAGAATTGCATGTATTTCCAGTAATCCGGTGGATGATACCAGTATATCATCATGATATTCAAGGAAGCGTCGTTGAAAGCATTGAAATAAACACGCGGCGGAAATTCCGGATGCATACCCTCATGATCGTTTAAAATTTCCTTGATTATATTCAGCGCTCGCCGAACTTTTTCGGGGGGCGTATCATAGGTAACCGTGATGTTGGCCAGGCGCCGGATATGCGGCCGTTTGCCTATGTTCTGAACGGTTTTGCCGACCATTTCCGAATTCGGGATGGTTACCTGATGCCCATCAAGGGTGCGTATTCGCGTTGAGCGGAACCCGATGCTTTCAACCGGACCGTCATACTTATCAACCACAATCCGCTCGCCAATCTCAAACGGCTTATCCATCAGAATAACAAGCGAGCCGAAAAAATTCTTGATCGTGTCCTGGCCTGCGAGCGCGATGGCCAGCCCGCCGACTCCCAGGCCGGCCAGAATTGTGGTAATGCTCCTCCCACTGACCTGTTGAATGACGTTGAGGAGCACAAGGACCAAGACTGTAATCCGGATACTTTTCCCGACAAGCGGCGCAAGCACGTCGTCCACTTTGCTTGCGGTTTTCCTGGCCAGACCGATAAGATAATAGTCCGCAATGTCAACCAGCGAATAAAGCGCATACCCGATTGCGATGGCATTCAACATGCAACCGACACTCTCCGCCATATTCCTGATGTTGGGGCCGAGGTTTGCCAGGACAATCATGCCCAGCCACCATCCTATGGTGAAAGCCGCCATAACAGCCGGACGCGAAAGCGATTTCAGCAATAATCCCGTGATTTGCTTACGCGAATTTTTTGCTATTCGCTCCATGACAAAACGCGAAAGCCTGCCCAAAACAAGAGCAAGTAAAATCACCGCGCAAAAAACCAGAACTTTCCAGAACTCAATGCCGCCAATATTCAGTTGTATAAATGATTCCCACATAAACAAGAAACCTCATCCTTTTGTGTAATCTGAAACCATAGACCTCAAATCAGGCCCGTAGGACAGGCGACTATAAACTGTAGCCGGCCTCGCCGAGGCCGGTCCGGGGTCAAGCGACCCCGGCTACAACATTGAAATTCTTAGACTTCACGTAAAACCCAGGTATTATTATTAACACGGCAGGCAACCAATCGCAAGAAATACCATCCGATTGCGGTTATGAATATTGATGTCGGCGCGCCATCGTCTTGCCGACAGACGTGGCCATGGCCGCGGTCAACTGCGTCAGCATCGTCAAGACCAGGCTCGGCGTGATGGCACTGCATGCGGGTCTTTCCGTCCGCCAGCGCAGGGAACGCGCATCACCGGCAAAGAGCGCCGTTTGGCATCCCAACCGGCCGGCGGGCAGGATGTCATTGAGCATATCATTTCCGACAACGAGGGTTTCACGCGGCATAACGCCATGATGCCTGGCAAGCCGGCGCAGGATTACACCCAGCATCCGCGCCGATGGCTTCGCTTCATGCCAGCGATAGGACCAGGCGCAAAGGGTCTTGTCGAAAAGGCCGCCCGTCCATCCGGTTTCGGGAAACGCGGCCAAGGCCAGGGGCGTGAAAAATTGCGCATTCGACACAATTCCCAGAATCAGGCCGGCTGTTTTCAGGCGCGTTAATACATCGCGCAATCCCGGCATGGGCCAGACAGGATTAACGCGGCATTCATATTCGATTGCCAGACGCCGGATATCGTCGCGCCGTAACTGATGGCCGCGCTGATGTTTGTTACGCCATGATGTCAGCGCCTCGCGCCAGACTTGTTCAATATTGATTTCAGGACACGCGATGCCGGAGCGCCGGATACTGCGCTGGCGCGCGCTAATTTTTTTATGCCAGACCGCCACAAATAAAGCCGCCGTTTGGGTGTCGGCCACGCGCCAGCCCACCGCCTGAGCGGCAGCCATGAATTCACGTATTTTGCGCGCTTCCGTTCCGGAGCTGATATCGCCGGCGCCTGATATCAGCATTGTGCCGTAAACGTCGAACAACACGGCCTTGATCCCCGCAAGCGGCTGGATCCTTGGCCGGACACCCGTGGGCCTGGGCGCCAACGGATGCGACAACGCCCTTATGGTTTGAATCAAAACGTCGGTTTCGTATGTGGGTGTGTTGCGCGGCATTGGACGGCCTAACCTGATCTATTCATGAAAAACAGTAAAAACAACGTTAAATATTGGAAACAAAGAGGATACCATATATAGTACCTCAACCATCAGAAACCGTTAAGAAAAACAAGAAAATACTAAAACCGATTAACCACGAAATACACGGAACACACGAAATGGATAAAGATTAGATTCTGTTTTTCATTACCCAAAAATAACTTTCGTGTCGTT
>JBDRJR010000149.1:0-13313 GCA_043814705.1 Verrucomicrobiota bacterium
CCCTTTTTTCTCCAATAGCAAGTCTTGCTTGAAATCTGGTTTTGCCTTCGGCAAAACCAGATTTCAAGCAATCTCTTCTTCTCCGTGCCTCCCGGTCTCCGTGGTGTCCTCCATAGGCGGATCCGCCTCCGGCGGAAATCCTTTTCTTGTTTTTTATAGTGGTACTAAAAGTTTAAGGTACTATTACCACCCCCAATAACTGCACCCCGAATATTTTACAATGCCACATGTATCATCCAATAAGGATTAAAAACAATGAAATCATCCGCGGAACTTGTAAGGGCCGCCTGGGATCGCGGGGTTGTGATTCCTTCTTTTAACGTGCCTTATTTGCCCATGGTAGAACCCATCGTGCGCGCGACGCGGGACCAGGATGCCGTTGCTTTTGTCGCGGTCGCACGGCTGGAATGGGTCAAGTTTGAGAGCCGTAGTCTGTCCGCCGTTATGGAGGAATACAAGCGCTGGCAGGATCCAAAGCATGTGCGCCTGCATTTGGATCATGTCCCGGTCATGGATGAAGATCATCAGCAGGTTGATGTCCTGGCGATTATCAAAGAGGCGATTGCGCTGGGTTATCAATCGGTCATGGTTGATGGATCCCGCCTGGCCTTGGCGGATAATATCCGGGCCACGCGCGCTGTGGTCGAATTGGCCCACGCGGCGGGCATCGCCTGTGAAGCTGAGCTGGGCGCGGTTTTGGGCCACGAAGACGGACCCTTGCCTCCGTATGCGGAACTTTTCAAGTCCGGCAAGGGATTTACACGTGTTGCGGAAGCGCGCCGGTTTGTGCGTGAATCGGGGTGCGATTGGCTCTCGGTGGCGATCGGTAATATCCACGGCGCTGTCTCGCAGGCGGCCCGGGATAACAAGAAAATTGAGGCCCGCCTGGATTTGGAACATCTTGGCCGGCTTCGCGCGGCAACCGGCATTCCCCTGGTACTGCACGGCGGCTCCGGGGTGTGCCGGGAGGACGTGCGTTCCGGGATTAAACGCGGCCTGGCAAAAGTCAATGTCGGCACCGAAATCCGGCAGGCCTATGAGGTCGCGCTGAAAGCCGGCGGCACTGTGGCTGTGGCGCAACAAGCGGTCTATAATAGAACGGCCGAATTGATTCGCGATTATTTCGGCATCCAAGGCCTTCGCGCCGCCCTCATGGGCAAGACCTGAATCTTACCCGAACATCAGTGGCGCGGATTTTTTGAATGGATTAGTTGCCGGCAGTCTGCTCGTCTGCGTGTAATGCTTCGGCGAATCCTGACAGTCTTCAGCCGACAGTCTACAGTCCACGGTCCAAAGACCATGATTATTAAAACCCAGGCCATTGTTTTAAGAATGAGTCCCTTTTCGGAAACGTCCCGCGTGGTTCTGTGGTTAACCCATGACTATGGTAAGATCGCCACAATCATCAAGGGGGCGCATCGCCGCCGCAGTCCATTCGTAGGCCAGGTGGACTTGTTTTACACCTGTGAACTGCTGGTTTACCTGCGAGTGTTCCGCGGTCTGCACATCGTCAAGGAATGCTCGCCGCTCAAGCCGCGGACGCCCTTGCGGTCGCGCTGGCGCTCGACCGCATGCGCCTCTTATTTCACCGAGCTGGTCGCGCGGATTTCGCCGCTGAACGCGCCGCATCCGGAACTCTTCCGTCTGCTGGATATGGCCCTCGATTATTTCGCCGATCAATCAGCCCTGGAGCTTGGTCTGTTCTGGTTTGAATTAAAACTGATGCAAATCATGGGGCTTTCACCGCAACTCAAGGAATGCCTGGTCTGCCATCATCCGCTGAAGACAGACGGCAGACCCTCCTACGCCAGGGGCGCTACGGAGGGCAGGCGGGAACCGGCCCTCGGAGCACGCGAAGCTTCCGTGTTCTCCTGTGTGCGCGGCGGCGTTCTTTGCAAGACGTGTGCGCCCTCGTCCCGACTCGAAGAGGTCGGGATGCCGATAACGCCTGACATCATGGGCATCCTGCGCTTCTGGCAGGCATCGCGGTCCTGGCGTTCGGCGCAAAGCGCGGCCTGCACGCCCCGGCAGACGCGGGAACTGGAGCGGATCCTGGGTCTTTTTATGCAGTATCACCTGGAGCTTGGTAACCCGGCGCGCGCCACGGCGCTCTCCATCCTGCGGATGCGCCTGACGCCAACGAGTTAAGATTGGCAGGCATTCACCACGGAGGCACGGAAACACGGAGATGAAAAAAGATAAGATTTTGTCAAATTAGCGATTAGTACCTTAAACTTTTAGTACCACTATAAAAAACAAGAAAAGGATTTCCGCCGGAGGCGGATCCGCCTATGGAGGACACCACGGAGACCGGGAGGCACGAAGAAGAAGAAAATCTCTTTTTGCTTTAGCTCTGTGTCTCATCTTTCTCTGTGGTTGATTTCTCTGGGTTGCGGGGTATAAACCCGCGTTGGTGGGACGCTAATCGCTAATTTGACAAAACGGTCTATGTGGGGGAGGAAGACAAGAGATTTTATAGCACCATCCGTTTGAGTCCCTGCTTGATGGTCGGCACATTAAAATTGATCAGTAGCCCCACCCGGCACTTGGTCAGTTTCATATAAGTCAATAGTTGTGCCTCGTGAATCGCTTCAAGTTGAGTGACTGCCTTTAACTCCACGACAACCTTGTTTTGCACAACAAAATCAAGTCGCAGATCATTCCCGACTTGCTCGCCTTTATAAATAAGCGGCAAGCTCATTTGGTTCTCAAAAGATATATTCCTTAATCGTAACTCGACACACATGCTCTTCTCGTAGATTTCTTCGTACAGTCCTGGCCCCCAGTGTTTGTGAACCTCAATCGCCGACCCAATGATTTGTTCGGTCAGTTCATCTTCGATCATGATCATTTGGCTCTCCTCCTTCTCCCATGACAAGTCGTTGCTTGAAATTATATTTTGCGTTCTGCGCAAAATATGATTTCAAGCAATCTCTGCTCCGTGTTTCCGTGCCTCCGTGGTGAGTTTTTCTCATTCAGAAATCTTCTCAAATCAGCCCTTGAAGATCATGAACTTCCGCACGGCGAAATTGATCAGAGCCGCGATCACGCATTGCGCGCCAAAGGCCACCGTGGTGGTGACCTGCCACTGGTTGATCAGCACACCCATGACGAATGTGCCGATTGCGATGGCAATGCCCGAGACGGCATAAAACAGCGTCACTTCCACGGCGCGATGGGCACAGGCACACAGCGTCGCACGCGGTATGAGACCCAGTTTATTCAAGAAAAAGTCCAGCGGCGGATAACGCCGGCCGGATTCGAAAACCCAGAGGATATTCATGATGTAGGCCGCCAGGTTGGAAAGCAGAAAAGCCAGGCCATTGTTGATCATGGCGTGGCGCGCGCGGATGGCATCGCTGATCGGGGCGCAGGAAAGGTGGAATAGCTTTACGAAAACGTCTTCAGCATTGAGCGCGGGAATGACCAACCATGAGAGCAGGAAGAAAGCGATGACATGCACAATTACCGCGCCGCCGCCGCAAATCGCGTATTTGATAAACTGAATCAGCGGCGACGCTTCCCGCTGGGTAAACTGTTTCCAGATGCCGGCCATATATATATATAATCCTTTCGTAAGGCCGGAACCATAATATGACCGGCGCCCAACACATTCAACCCGACAGACCGCGCCGGCTTCATGACGACGGCCGTCGTGGTTAGGGGCGGACTAATCGAACGCTTTGATATGAATCACAGTGGTGTCCCATTTGGGAACGACACATGATATGTTTTCCGGATCATTATATTTTTCGCCGGTATAATAATTTACGGCCAAAAAACGATAAGCGCCAAAATTTACGCCACAATCAGTTTTAACGGTGACTTTTTCATCGTTGGCGGTGTTATTGAAAATGAAAATAACTTTGTTCTCCCCTTTCAGCCAGACGCTATGTTCCAGTTTTTTGTTGCTTATTTGCGTGAGGGCGTCAAACCGCGAACCTTTTGTGAAGAAATCCTCGAAATGCGCCAGGGCCATATTTGCCGCTCTGATTTGCATCCACACCTGGCTGTCAAAATCATCCCATCTGTAAATTTGGTATCCATCCGACTCAGCCTGCGCGACAGCCTGGATCGCCTGATTTTTTGCCTGAGTGAAAACGGTGTCACCGGAAAATTGCGATCCGACAGTGTTCAGCACGCCAATTTTTTTTCGGCTGTTTGTGTTTATGGCCTCTTTTGCCAGCCTTATCTCAACGCCTCTTTTCCCAAGCATTGAATAACCATGCTCCAAAAATAAATCAACGTCATATTTTCCGGCGGTTGGCAGATGCACGCCATAATATTCAGAGTGCCGCCATGGGCCTTTAAAAGGCCTTTGGTCCTGGTATGTCCCGGAATACAGATAGAACAATGCCGCGGGATTGGCTTTTTTAACGGCGCGCATCATGGAATGCCACATTCTTGCGTTTTGGTCCGCCCTGAATTTCATCCATTCAAACGGATAATTCATGAAAATTGACCTGGCGGGCTCCGCCAGGTCGTCAAAAGCGTACCCCTCAAGGAACATAACCGGTTTTTCCGGGGCTTTGCTGAAATCATTAATGCCGCTGAACTTTTTAAACGCCTCAACGCATTTTTCGCAGAAGCACGCGCATTCATTTTTGCCGACCGGCAAAATGTTGGGTTGCTCAAAATCCCACATCAGCCCATCCCATTTATTGATTTCAGCCGCCTCTTTTAAAAACTCGAGAATAATCCGCCAGTAATCGCCGCGCTCATCGCATAATCTGGTTTGACAAACATTATATATTTTGGTCGCCGGATTCGTTTGTCCAAATTGATTAATATATGCATTGCATGCCAGCTGGCCCGCGGCGGGCGGGTGATTGGATGCATACGCCGCAAGTCCCATATCCTTATACGGAAACGCAAGATATGGTCTGACGGCCATGCCCTGTTGTTTAACTTTTGCACAGAGCCGGTCGCGAAGCTCCACGCCTTCCAAGTTTCCGTAAAAAGGCGTCTGCCACGGATTCAGGCCGAGTGAAGTCAAATGCGTTTTGATGCCGCATACGCCGGTCAACCGCACCAGATAATCCTGCATGCGTTCATTCTGCATATTCATCGAGTTCTCGGCGGATGACCACAGCACGGTCTCCAATGCCGATGGCCTCGCATTTCCATCATTAATGATTACACGCAGAGTGTCCGCCTGGCTTCGGAAATGCCGGCCGTCAAGATCATACTCATAGCGCGCTGTTATTGCGGCCGCTTCCGTGGCGGCCTTGCCGGTTTTAAACCAAAATGGAATGAAAGCAAGATTGTCCGGCATCATGCTGACGGAAACTCTTGCTTTGCACGTGATCTGATACTCCTGGCCCGGGATGACAGTAAATCCTTGACAGATGCCTTGCTGTTTGGCGGCATTCTCGTCATCGGTCGTGATACGGACAAAGCTGTTGCCATTTTCCTGTTCAAGTGAAACACCATTGTCCTTGCCGCCGCCCCTATACGCACTTAAACTGTTGTTGAAGTTCTCCTCGAAAACAACTTGCCCCGTTTTTTTCTCGCGGATAACCACATCGTCAACATCAACGGTTCCTCTGGATTTGCGGGAAAGCCGGGCCTGTCGGTTTTCCGGGTGGTTAACCCATCTTAACAGCCAAAAAACGGCGTTGCCATTCGGGTTTTCAATCGGCGGCGGCGCGGTGTATTCGCCATAAAAATCCTCCCAGTTGCCGGAAGTTCCTGTCAAGGCGGCGCATTCGCTATAATCGCCGTGGCATGAGATCCATAAGGCGACATAGGTGCTTCCAATGCCGGGCACACGGAGCTCGCATTCGGCGCGCTTGTTGTCCGGTGTTTTTTTTGTCACCTGCGGATACGCAAGCTGTGGGCGGGTGAACGAATTAACGCCTGTAAAACGCAATTGCTCGGCCAGGTCAAACCCATCCGGAAGCTCGATGATATATTTAAAATTACGGATATTTTGCAGATTTTTGCCGCCGGGCACGGGCAGATAGAAATACTGTGTGGAATTGCCGGGCATCCTGATTTCATCAAGCGGAAATATTTCCGGTCCGGACGCCATGCCGCCATTTGTTTTTAAATCGCCGCTTTCCGCGGCCCGGGATGACACCGCAAGCATTGCGATAGTAGTAACCAGCAATATTTTTTTGATGCGCATCATGGTTTTCCCGTTTGTTATTTTGTTTTTTCCGGGTGGAAAAGGGCGTTTAATATCCCCGGCTTGCTTATGTGCACGAGGGCCGCGTCATAAGACGGCGCCTGGATTTTGTATTCCGCGCTTGGTTCATATTTTCGGGCGGCATAGAAATCATAAATTTCCGCATCCGGAATACCTGGGGGCGCTTTGACCGTTATCTCCTTCGCCTTTGGCGATGGGTTCAGGACAACATAAAGATATTCATCCCCCTTTTTATAAACATGGATGTTTTCACCAGCGGTTCCCGTGACAAATCCATCGTTTGGAATTTCATGTTGTTCTTTCAGGATATGCTCGAATGCCGCAACACCGCGCGCGAATTCAGCGACGGCGGTCATCCCGATGCCGTTCAGTTCTTCCCAGGAATAAAAATGCACTCCGCCAAATCCGCCCTGAATCAGCTGACTGAACAGCCTGGCCTTTATGTCCTGGTCGGCATACTGATATTCATACAGATTGCTGTTAAGGATCAGGCCGGTGTACAGGGGATGATTGCCGATCAATTTTCGCGTTGCCCTGATTATGGCCGGAGACTCGCTATAGCCCGCCGACGGCACATCAACAATATCCCTGTAAAGCGTCCAATCCATACCATAGACTTCGGGGCGATTTTCGGCGTAGCCGCTATACACGCCGCATTTTAGCGCGGGATTCGCTTTTTTCGCGGTATCCCTTATAAAATTATAAATCCTGTAATTTACCTTTACTTGATGCCGGATCAACGCGTCCTTATACTTTTCATAAACATCTTTTTCAGAAGGAATCGCATCCAGCTTGCATTCCCGGGCGATATTACTCCGGCATTTTTCACACAGGCAGGAAGATTTAATTCCGGCTTCCAGATCGTATATGATCAGGTCGTGGAGCATGGCCAGGTCTTCAAGGCGCTTCTGTATCTCCGGTGCCGACATAAAAACTTCGGGACATATGAACTTCTGCCATGCCGGCCGTTCGTTGACGTTATTGACAAGCTGAGTTTCAGGATGTTGCGCCAGGATATCCGCGAAAAATGATGTGTCGTGGTTCCCATAATGACACAAAACGGGTTTGAGATTTTTACCTTTCAGCGTTTTGACGGTATTATTTATGTTTGTATATGCGCTTGCGCCGGTCGTGCTGGAACTGCCGGCCCGGAAATATATGCCAAGCCGATTCAATCCCATTGACGCGAAAGTTTTGAACATGCTTTCAGTTTCGGCCGGACTGATACGGCGGCCTTCGGCCCATGTTCCGATCCCGATATTTGCAGGCTGAATTCCTTTTAAAGCGGGAAGCACGGCGATATTAAATTCACCGGGAATCTCATGCATGCCCCGGCCGGAAATATAGCATGCCCCTTTCAGCGTTTTCTTTTCCTGGTTTTTCGGAAATTCCGGCGAAATAACGAGAACGATAACGTGGGCGCCGAAATTATATTTCAGTTTCGGCACCGGTTTTTCAAAATTGAAGGCGTATTCCGTCATCCCGTCTTTTTTGTTTCGTGCGATTGTGTGTTTATAAATATACCAACTCCGGTTTTCCGGATCATAAAGCGGGATATTCAATCCGTCCGGCAGGCTAAGATGGCAGGCATAATCCGCCAGCGGCTTCTCAAATGGAGAACCGATCCTGATCGCGATGCACATCAGCGCTTTATTCGCAATATAAAGCGTGTTTTTTACCAGCTGGGGCGCAAAAAGTGTATGATTTTTTATCAAAGTGTGCCGGAAAAACAAACCAGCCTGAACGCCTCCGCCTTGATACAGATCCCATTTTGAATCATCGAAAGAAGCCGAATTCCAGTTGTTTTCCTGCTTGCCGGAACAGAGCCATTTGTCCAAAGCAAACGAAATGCCGGCTACGGTAAATTGCCCCGTCGGAATCGAATTGGTTTCACCCGCAATTTTCAACGCGACCGTGTTTTTAGCATCTTCCAGAAATAACGACGTTCGGACCGAATCCCGGCCCGAAGAAATTAATTTCCCGTTAATAAAAATATCAATTGTATTTCCGGGACAGGCTATCTCGGCCAGCATTTCAGACGTCTTTGATTTGATTGACAACAGCGGAGTGCGGAATATTTCCGTTTTGCCGGCCAGAACTGCAAGTTGGCCGTTGCCATCACTGTCGGGCTTTACGCGAACGACGATGTTCTGATTGGTTCCCGGGGCGATTGATAATTCATCCGTCGAGCCCGAAATTTTCAAAGCCTCCCTTGTAATGGCGGAAAGTCCGACCTCGGCGGAACCGGATTTAAGGCTGATGTTTTTGCCTCGGATAATCGGCGCGCGGTCCGCAAAATTCACGCGCCCGAATGCCGCAATTGTGTGAAACGATTTTTCCGCGGGACTCCACGCGCCCGATTCTTTCTTGGCCGGGTTGTTGCGGTAGAAATTAGCCCGCCATTGTTGCCCTTCCGGGTTTTTTACGCCCAGATCGGCAAACGGAATCGCAATTTCAACCGTCCAGCTTTTCTCTTTTTTAGCGGTGACGGCTTTCAGGGATGAATTCCATTCCGGGGACGTCCCTTTCGCGTCATAAACGGTCCCATCCAGGTTGACGACGATCTGATAATAAAAATCGCCGGGCATCAGGAAAATCTCGATGGAATCATCGCAATAAACAGGGCCGTCCCGCTTATCGGCGGCGGGCTTGATTTTATCCAGCAGATTGTAAACCGGGTCAAGATAGGACTGTTGAACTTCGGCGCCGATATACAGGTTTTCCGTGTCATAAGTAATGTAAAAAAACGTGTCTTCGGTGAATTTGTCGCCGGTCCGGTTCGGCAGGCTTGAGATTCCAACGGAATTTTGCCAGCACGCGTCATCCAGTTTCCCGTCAATTACGGGTTTTCCCGCGCGGCTTACCGTAATCAAGGGCAATGCTTCCGGCATCTTCCCGTTTTTGATTTCCTTATTCGGCTCCTGCGCGCCATGAACCGAAAAGCCGCAGTAGGAATTTATTAAAAGCACAATACCGGCAATAATGCATGTTTTCTTCATGTTCCCTTCCTGATTTTAATTAGACTTTGCCGAACATTTTTCATGACCGAACTATTTCGCTTCAATAAGCAAAACATCCTGCGGTGGGATAGTTGCTGAAAATGAAGATTTGCCGCCGTATTTTTCGCCGGTGTAAAAATTAACGCAACTCTGCGGCAAGAAACCTTCCGGCATTCCGATTCCAACCGTTTTCGGGCTGATGCCCGGGTTAATGGCCAGATACAAATAAGCGGCGCCGTCCTTGAAAATTCTGGCATTTTCAGCCGTTACCCCGGAAATCATGTCATTGACGGGAATTTCATTTTTATCGTTCAGGTAGTTTTCAAAAGTCGATATGCCCCGGGTAAAATCCGCCACGGCCGTCAGGCCAATGCCGTTCAGTTCCTCCCAGGACCAGATGAGCACGCCGCCGTAGCCGCTGTGAACCAGCTGTTTGAACAGGTGTGCCTTGATATTCTGGTCGGCATACTGATATTCAAACAAAGCGGTGTTCAATATCAGTCCGGCATGGATTGACCTTCCACCCAGCGCCTGCCGGGTCTGTTTCAACACTTCCGGTGATTGGTCGTAGCCGGCTTCTGCACAGTCAACCAGATTTGAATACAGACTCCAATCCATGCCATACTTTTCCGGCGTCGAATCAACCGCATGGGCGCTGTAGATGTCGCATTTGACCTTGGGATTAGCCGCCCTGGCTGTGTCGCGGAGGAAGTTGAACAATTCATAGTTAATTTTTATCTGGTGGGCGATCAACTGTTGTTTATACCTGGAAATGATCTCATTTTCATCCGGGGTTCCGGCTAATCCGTTTTCCCGGGCGAATTTTTCCCGGCATTTTTCGCACAGGCATGCAGATTTGATCCCGGCCTCCATGTCGTACAGAACATGGTCATGCATTCCGGCCATCTTTGTGATCCGCGCTTTCACATCCGGGCTTGCCATGAACGCAAGCGGGCACATCGGTTTTCGCCAAGCCTCATGTTTAAAGGTATTGTTCACCAGCTTGGTTTCCGGATGCCGGGCGATTATGTCGCTGTTGAACGGGTCATGATTGCCATAGAAGGCGAACACGGTTTGGAAATCGTATTCCTTGGCTTTTTTAACGATTCCCGCCATTTCGGTATAGGCCGTTTCCGGAGGTAATTTTTCCCCTTGAATTAATTCGAAGCCCAACAGATTGAAGCCCGCTTGCTTGAAGGTTGTGAACATGACTTCTATCTCAGACGTGGTAAAGCATCTATTGCGCCCTGCTGTCCATGTCGATATCAGTATGCGGCGGGGCTGAATCCCGCGCAGTTTCGGCAGTATTTTCAAATTGAATTCCCGGGGAATTTCATGCAGTCCGCGGCCGGAAAGCCAGCCGACGCCTTTTTGTGATTGCCCTTCGCAGTTTTCCGGGAATTCCGGGGAAAGAACAAGCGTGATGGTGTTGAAACCCCAATTGTGTTTCAGCCTGGGGATTGGCTGACTGAATTTAAAGGCATACTCGCAACCGTCCTTCCCGGCTATCCTATCCAGCTCATGCTGGTAACGGTCATATAGCCTCCCGGATGGCGAGTATACCGGTAGTTTCATCCCGGATGGAAACTGCAGGTGAAAGGTATAGCCGGGCAGCGGTTCCGCCAGGGGCGATGATATCCTGATCCCCACCCGCAGGGGGGCGCCATTGGCCGCATACATGGTGTTGTTTTCCAGTTGGGGCGCAAACAGGGTGTGCCCATTGATAAATGTATGTTGCAGAAACACCGTCCCGTTGACAGCGCGCCCGTCATAAACCGTCCAGTCTTGCCCGACGGCATATCTGGTATTCCAGTTCGTGGAAGGTTTTGCGTTGATTAGCCATTCATCCAGGCCGAAGGAAACACCGGAAAATGAAAATTGGCCGGTTGCCGGTTTTCCGGAACCGCTGATTTTCAATCCGAGAACGTTGTTTTCTTCTTCAAAATACACATTACATTTTATCTCGCCTTTGCCGGCGGCCAGTGGTTTGCCGTTCAGGAACAGCTCCAGGTCGCTCTCGGGGCAACTTATTGCGGCCTGCATTTCCGCAGTTTTGATTTTTATCAGCATTTGCGGAGTGCGGAAAATTTCGTTTGTATTTTCCGTGGCGATCACCAGTTGACCAAGGCCGTCGGAATTTGCCTTGAGGTTGTATTTGCCGCTTGCGCCGTTTGCCGGCGGTAGGGTGCTTGCTCCGTCTTTTCCAGCTTCATCGGTTCCGGATATTTTCAACGCCTTTTTTGAGAATAATTGCAGTTCGGCCTGCGCCTTGCCCGCCTTGACCTCAAAGTTGCCACAACGAATAACCGGAGCTTCCGGGCGGAAATGCAGGAAACCGAATGCTTTCAATGTATGGAAGCCCGCTTCCGTCGGGCTCCAGGCCCCCGATTCTTTCTTGGCCGGGTTGTTGCGGTAGAAATTCGCCCGCCATGACTGGCCGGCAAGGGCGCTGGAAATACCCAGGTCGGAGAGCGGAATTGCCATTTCGCCCGTCCATTTCCTGCTCTCGTTCTCTACGGCGGTCGCCGTCTTTAAGTTGCTGTTCCAGGCGGAACTTATGTTTTTTGCATCGTAGACCACCCCGGCGGAGTTAATGACAAATTGGTAGTAAAAATCCGCGGTGGGCATCAGGAATATTTCCGCTGAGTCGTCGCAATATACCGGCCCGTCCCTTTGAGTGACGGTCGGTTTGACGCTGCCAAGCAGGTTAAATACCGGGTCAAGATAACTCTGCTCTGCTTCCACGCCGACATACAGGTTGCTTTGGTCGTATGCCAGCAGAAACCTGGTTTGTTCCGTCAGTTTTTCACCGCGGCGGTTTGCCGCCATGCAGATTTCGGCCGCGTGTTTCCAGCATGGGTCATTCAATACCCCGTCCAGATTTGGGGCCGCCGTTGCGGCGGTTATCGTTGTCAGCGGCAATGTTTCCGGGCCGTGGTTTAAATCCGCGGCTTGCTTTTTCTTGACGGGCGCATCACTCCAGGATCCGGGATCAGATTTTCCCCCGGCGACGGAATCGTAAAATTCAACATTGGCGATCATAAAACAGTGGTCGGCATTCGCATTTTGGACCTGGTGGATGGATATGGTCGTAACAATATCTCCCGATTCCACTTTTTTCAGCTTGTCGAGTGATTCAAATTCGGAAACCGGCAAATCGCAATGGTGCCATTTGCCCCGTTCGGGATTGGAAATGGCATTGTTTTTGTCGGCGCCATACAGCCAGAGCGGTTTGGTGTATCCTTTTACCTGGAGGGCAAAGGCCGTATAACGGAGCGGCTCCTGGCTGTCGGCGCGCCAGTCGAATTTTACTTTGGTTTGGCCGGATACGGGGATATTTAAATTGCCTCGGGACAATCCGATGTTTTTGTCTCTGCCGTATATTTGCAGGGCATGGCCCTTGCCGTCGGGGGTGTTGCCCGGATCGGTAATGGATAGTTTGCCCGTGTTGCCTTGCCATCCTGATGGGTTGCCGGTTTCAAAGTCGGCCTTATATAAAACCGTGCGGGAGGGAACGGCGTCTTTTTTGATTTCCGCGTCCGGTTTTTTGGCGGGATCTTGATCGGCAACCTGGGATCTGCATTCGGCCGCCATCAAAATACCGATAACCGCCAGCCCGCCTATGCCGATAAATATTTTTGATTGCATGGGACTCCTTTTGGCCGGCGGCATTTATGCAGGCCTACGGACGTTTTGTGCCGTTTTGTTGCTTAATCGTTTGAATTCTTAATATTTTCCGCATTTTCTGATCATATGTCAAGATGGCTTCTCCGCAAAATTCGTGGGTCATTAATTGCCAGATAATCATGCAAACTATTCACACTCTAAACTTCAAATGCTCTTATATTTTCTGTAACCATATTGTTACCCCTTGCTGAAAGAGCAAAACTCACCACGGAGGCACGGAAACACGGAGATGAAAAAAAGAGGAGGTTTTGTCAAACTTGAGATTGGCCCGGCAGTTGCCGGACCAATCTCAAGTTTGCCAAAACTGTCTGTATTATGGAGAAAGACGAGAGATTCGATTCGTTCAATCATGATAAATTGGCTCCCCTCCTTCTCCAATACAAGCCGTTGCTTGAAATCAGATTTTGCCTTTGGCAAAACCTGATTTCAAGCAATCTCTTCTCCGTGTTTCCGTGCCTCCGTGGTGAATTCCCGCG
>JBDRJR010000150.1:0-9296 GCA_043814705.1 Verrucomicrobiota bacterium
CAGAATAAACACAGATGGGAAAAACCGGAACTGCGGTTTTGATAATGGTCCTTCATAGCCCTCGGTTTTATTGGGGTTTTCCCACAGTCAATAGCCCACAGCCCTCAGCCAAAGCATCCTATGGGATGCTACTGAAATAAAATAACAATTATTCTTGGATTTAACCGCTTTCGGCCATAAGTTGATTTGTCACGGGTCGAAAACAACCTGAAGTAATCCATTGGCTTATATGTCCACTTCACCCTTAACGCCCGGCCGGCCTCTCATTCACAGCCTGACCCGCGATCAGCTCGCGGAGATTTGCCGCGAACTGAATCAGCCCGCCTACCGCGCCCGGCAAATCCGGGACTGGCTTTATCATCAATTCGCGGCCGACTGGTCGGAAATGAAAAATATTCCCCTCAGCCTGCGTCAGGCGCTCGCCCGGCGTTTAACGCTGGCCTCGGCCACGATCACGCACGCCCAAAGCGAAGCCGGCGTGGGAACCACCACTAAATTTCTGATTGCCCTGCCGGACGGCGATTGGGTGGAGGAAGTTTTGATCCCGGCCCGGGGCCGCACAACAGCATGCATATCCAGCCAGGTGGGCTGTAAATTCAACTGCGCCTTTTGCGCCAGCGGCCAAGCCGGATTCCGGCGCAACCTGGAGCCGGGCGAAATTGTGGGCCAGGTAATCGTCGCCGCCCGAAGTCTGGGGGCAACACCCTCAAATCTTGTCTTCATGGGCATGGGCGAACCGCTGGATAATTATGACGCCGTCCTGGCGGCCGTCCGGATCATCAACGATCCCGAGGGTTTAAGTCTCGGCGCGCGCCGGATCACAATCAGCACCTGCGGGATTATTCCCGGCATTCAGCGTCTGGCACAGGAAGGCCTGCAAGTGGAACTCTCGATCTCCCTGCATGCGCCAGACGACGCCCTGCGCACGCGCCTCATGCCGGTCAACCGTAAATACCCGTTGGCCGACCTATTGGAAGCCTGCCGCACCTACGCCGAGCAGACCGGCCGGCTGATCACCTTCGAATACACGTTGATCCAGGGCGTCAACGATTCGCCTGAACAGGCCCGTGAGCTCTCCCGCATCCTGCGCCCGATCCATGCGCGGGTGAACCTGATTCCGCTGAGCACCGTGGCGGAATTCGAAGGGCGCGCGCCCCCGGCGCCGGTCGTGAGCGAGTTTCTCAATATACTTGAGCGCGCGCGGATTAATGCTACCCTGCGTATATCCAAGGGTAGCGGCGTAAATGCCGCCTGCGGCCAGTTGCGGCTTGAACACAGAAAGGGGCCGTAGGCTGTAGACCGTAGACTGTGGCCATAAGAAAACGCCCAACGCTCAACGTCGAACGCCCAATGTTGAATGGAAGCGTGCGGAACGTAAAAAATATTTTAGGAATAGTTTCACTGGCGTCCCACAGGGACGCCATGGGCTGTGGACTGTAGACCGTGGACTGTTGGTCCGAACAAGCATAATGCGTATGGGCAAAACCGGAACTATAAATTTGGTAATTGTCTAAAATATTACGCTTTTTCCGTTTGTTTTCCTACAGTCAACGGTCCACAGCCTTCAGCCCAAGCATCCCATGGGATGCTAATGGAATAGTTTAATTTCCAACAGCCTACAGTCCACAGCCTACGGTCATCAGTTATGACCCATCAATTAACAGCCATCAACCCGCCGCCATCCGCCGTTGCTCTGCCCCCGGAACTGGCGCCGGAGGCGGGGACAAGTTACCTGACGGATGAATCCCGCCTGCGCGGGCGCGCGGAACGCCTTTTCTTCCCATCGTCGGAAGCGGAGGTGGCCGCCGTGCTGAAAACGGCGCAAGACGCCGGTATGCCAGTCACGATTTCCGGCGGCCGCACGGGGATTGCCGGCGGCGCCGTGCCGGAGGACGGCTGGCTGATGAGCCTTGAGAAAATGAACCGCTTGACAGCCCTGCGCCACGACCCGGGCGCTAACCGGTTTTATTTGCATTGCCAGCCGGGAGTCACACTGGAAACCATCCATACTGCCGTTGCGCAAAAGCGGTTCCCCGGAGAGGAAACCTGGGACGCCACATCGTTATCAGCCTTACAACAACTGCGCGCCAAAGGCGCCTGGATGTTCCCGCCCGACCCGACCGAACGCTCCGCGACCCTGGGCGGCATGACCGCCTGCAACGCATCCGGCGCGCGCACGCTTTTCTACGGGCCGACGCGCCGCTACGTGGAGCGCATACGCGCAGTGCTTATCGGGGGCTTCGTCCTGGATATCCCACGCGGCGCCGGCGCCGCGGCGCCGGACGGCGCCTTTCAATTGGCGTTGCCGGATGGCACCGTGCGCGCGGGAAAGATTCCGGGATATTCCATGCCGGCGGTCAAAAATGCGGCCGGATATTTTGCACGGCCGGGCATGGACCTGCTGGATTTGCTGATCGGCTCGGAAGGAACTTTGGTGGTGGTCACCGAGCTTGTCATCACACTGATTCCGGCCCCGGAGACGATCCTGGGCGTGATTGGCTTTTTTACTTCCGAGCCGGAGGCGTTGAACTTTGTGCGCGCCGCGCGCGGCGAAAAACCGTTAGCCGAAACCCCGTTGTTGCCCACTTCACCCCTGGCGCTGGAATATTTTGACGTCCATGCCTTAAACCTCCTGCGGGACCAGAAAGCAAAACAAGGCGCAACCAGCGCCATCCCGGCCCTGCCGGAAAAGGCGCAAACCGCCGTGTTCATTGAGCTGGCAACCACGGAAGCGGACCTGGAGCCGTCCGCCGAGGCGCTCATGACGCTCCTGGAAGCCTGCGGCAGTTCCGCGGATACGGCCTGGACGGCAATGACGAGCGATGAAACCGAACGCCTGAAAGCCTTCCGCCACGCCCTGCCGGAAACGATTAACCAGCGGATCGGCGAGCGGGCCCGGAAAGTGCCCGGTTTAACCAAGCTGGGCACCGATCTGGCCGTGCCGGACAACGCCCTGTTAAAGATGATGGCCGTCTACCGTGAACTGCTGGATACCGCCGGGCTGGACTATGTCATCTTCGGCCACATCGGTAACAACCATGTCCACATCAATATTCTGCCGCATAATTTGGACGAGTATGCCAAAGGCAAAGCGATTTACCTGGAACTGGCGCGCAAGGCGCTGGCTTGGGGCGGCACGGTTTCCGCCGAACACGGCATCGGCAAATTGAAGAAGCCGTTCCTGCGCCTGATGTTCGGCGAGGACGGCATCGCCGCCATGCGGGCCGTCAAGCATGTTTTCGATCCCGCCGGCCTCCTGAATCCCGGCACCCTGTTTGACCGTTGATTCCCACCCGAGCGCACCAGGATGCAATTGGACACGCACCGCAATGCGGGCGCACACTCCGGCACACGCTCTGGCCGAAGGATACCAGGTAGGAGTTGAACACTTTCCAGTATTTCACCGGCAAGCGACGGCGCAAGGTCATCTCCGTTTCCAATGGCGTGCGCGTGCGGATGAGTCCCCAGCGATTGCTGATCCGATGCACGTGGACATCCACACAGATCGCCGGCTTATTGAATGCAACGGCCACCACGAGGTTGGCCGTCTTGCGGCCGACGCCCGGCAATCGAACAAGCTCCTCCACGGTGGCCGGGATAATACCATTGCAACGGTCGTCCAACGCCGCCGGCAATTTTTTAAGCAGGCGGGCCTTGGTCCGGTAAAACCCGACCGGATAGATCAGGCGTTCCAACGTTGCCCGCCGAATACGCCGCAGGCCCTCCAGGTTACGGACCACCCCAAAAAGCTTTCGGCAGGCCGCCGCCGTGGTCTGGTCGAGCGTGCGCGCGCTCAGGATCGTCGCCACCAGGACTTGGAACGGATCGTTGGTTCGCGCCTGGATCAGTTCCACAATGGGCGTCCGCTTTTTTTCGTATTCCCATTTGAGGATACGCATGACCGGCGCCAGGGCTTCAATTTTCATGGGGATAGAATAAAGAATTCCGCGCCGGCTCTGTTCGCCTGCCCGGGCAATCGGCCAAAACCGGCCGGCAGGGTTTGTTGTAACCATTAAGCCATCCGAAGGAAATTTGACGGGATGTAACTACTTTTTGAGTTGCATATCCCCGCACCAGCCGGTCCCCTCTCCGACAACCCAGAATGCAATCCGGAAAGTGTCCGCATCTTTTGGAACGGCAATTTCCAGATCAACTTTTCTCCAATCCGAACTTCCCGCGACCGTTTCGGACCTGAATGATTGAATCCCTTTTCCTGCGCCATTGAGGATATCCATCGTGATGTAAGAACAGACCGCCGGGCCTTCGGTCTTCAGCCATGAGCTCAGAACATGCTTTTCGCCGGCCGCCACTTTCGGGAGCTTGGTGAAGCTACCCGGGTGGACACTTGTCCGCCAGAAAGAAGCGCTGTCAGCAAAAAGATTTTTACATTTCAATGCATAGACACCGCCATGCGTGACCGTATAATCCTTTTCGAGAACGTTCAGCTCGCCGCCGGGGCACCATGAACGGTGCTCCCAGTACAGGCCCAGTTTGCTGAAAGGATCATTCGCCACCGGCGCATGGCGACGAAAGGGCATTGAGCCATCGAGCCTCGTTGTGGACACCTTTGACCATGGCCCCTTGTTTTCGCCCCCCAGGTCAACTGCCCGCACCTGCCAATAAACGGCGCCAAACCGCGCCGCCTCTTTTGGAAACTGGAAATAACATTCCGGTATATTGGTCACGGTTACCGATTCGTTGAGGACCGGCGCACCGCCGTATTTGAGCTCATATTTCTTCATGAGCGACTGCGCATCGCGCCAGCGCGCAATCCTGCCCGGAAAACCCGGCGTATCTTCCAGAACCGGCGGGATATCCAGACTGATCGCCATTTCCCTTGCAGGGCACAGATAGACCGCCTTAACCTTCCATGGGGCAACGCTCAATTTCATGGATTCCACCGCTTTGATCAATTCCTTCGTGTCATGGTCAACCCCAACGAAGCCGGGCGGGACGTCCTTGTTCGTGAGATAAATCAATTTATCTTTTGCCGAATAGTTGAAAATCAGGAGCAGACGCCTGTCACCATTGACGATCACCTTGACATCCTTTCTGGGCTTTCCATCGTCTCCGCTGACGAGTTCGTCGCGCCGATTCCCTCTCAAATTCAAAAAGAATTCCTCGAAATCCGAGGCAATCGCCGCCGCGCGTGAGGCCGCCTGGAAAAAACGCCCGTCAATGACAAAATGGATATACGCCATATAGCTGCCCGCCTCGGCAAGCAAATTGACCAGCGTATTTTCAAGCGGTTGCTGATCCGCATACGACATGATGAGCAGTCCGGCGTTAAAATAACTTTGCGTGATTGAATTCATCATGACTGTATTGTTGCCGCCGTAACCACACATGGGCAGATCCACCTCCTTGCTGAGATACTCCCATTTCGCCCCATAGCGCGCCGCGCTATCAGGCGGATAACCGCTGTAGAACGAAAAAATGCAGTCGTTTTTGATTTCCTTGATGAGTTTTCTGTATAAGCCCGCGATGCGGGCGTTCTGCCAGCACCTGAAGTCAATCCATTGATCGGCGAAGCGGCCGGATATCGCCCTGGCATCGAGCGGCTCGGTTTCAGGAATATCGGCATATTTTTTGAACATTTTAATGTTCCGGTCGGAAAATCCGATTTGACATCTATCCTTCTTCTCGCTCGGCGACACATGGAATTCGTAATCCCAGTTCAGGAAATCGGGAAACAGCTGGATGTATTGTTTGAAAACTTCCTGCATGCGCTGGTGAAAAGGACAATTTTCCTCCAGCAGATACGCAGGATCAATTGCGTCCGCCGCCGTGCCGTCGGGATATCCGGCGGCGGATTCGGGATGTTCTTTTACGAATTCTTTGACGTATGGAAAATTCCCGGCGATCGTTACCGTCGGCAACATGGGGAATCCCTTAATTCCCCTGCGGGCGAACCTGGCCACGGAGCTTTTACCCAGACTCGCGTAATTGAAACCCGCGTGGGCCATTTTAGAAATGAACCTTGCTTGTTGATCGTTGCCCAGCATGTGGAATTCAGGCAATTCCGGATAAGCCCAAATGATAAGTGGCAGAGATTCCGGCTGTTTGCCGGCAAGCGGGGGAAGGATCCCGATCTTCAGTTTATGATAGTCGGCCTCTTGAGCATCTCCGTCAATCCATGCCTTGTATAGGATCGTTCCGCTCGCTTGGCCCGCCTCCAATGCGACCGCCTCGAAAATCATGGGAATCGCCACGTATTTCCACGACGCGTCCCTGGTGTGCGAGAGCGCGTCGTTGTTAAATTCCATCACGTAGCTTCGCATGGCCGCGCCGTTTGTGTTTGACGTTTTTTCTTCAACATGCTCGGGCGCCACCGCCGACGGCTGTTCCGACGGGAAGCCAATGCGGCAGGAATCCGGCATTTTTATCTCAAAAAAAACCTTCTTCGCCGCATCGGCCCTGTCGCTCCTTAACACCAGGCTTAATCGTTCCGGAGCGTCCATGGACAAAAACAATTCATCCACCCGATAAGCTCCTTCTGGGTAGGCAAAATTGACGAATTGACTGGATATGCGCGGATTTTCGTTTATCAGGGCCTGGCGGAAAACAGGGGATTGATACAGCGGTGTTTGTGCGGAGGCGATGGCGTAACTGTAAGTTATCTTCTCCGCCCCATGCCCAAAGCCTTTGCACAGTGCGGCGCACGTCGGCCAACCAAATGGTCCGTTCTGAAAATCTCCGTTGGGCAGTAAATTCAATCCGTTTTTTTTGTCGCTGATTTCAATATTGTCCACGAGCAACTCGCCCTTGATTTGTCTTTTAGCCCACTTGACCAGCCAGAGCTCGGCTGTCCCGTCCTTGTCCGCCGCGATGTCGCCTTGCACCCGTTCCCATCCATCGCTTTTCAGGGGAACTTGCGCATGCGGGATTGCTGTATAGCCTTTTTCCGCGCTTCGAATCAGGAAGAAATTATAGGGCTTGTCGCCGGCGCATTTGTAATCGCTTTTAATATCGGCTTTGAAATGATATTCGGCGCCGGCCTTTAAATTGAAACCGGCGCTGACTAACTTGGTCTCAGTAGGGTCGCCCGGAGCATCGAACACTCCTCGGGCGGCCATGTTGGAAGTGTCAACGACATACTCCACGGCGCAGTTCGCCGCAAGCCCGGCTTGGACGGAGGTCATTTCACTTAAGCTCACCTGTTCCGAGTCGTCAAAGAGGGCGGCGACACTCAAGGAAAAACTCCGGTCTCCGGCAAATGAATTTTTGAATTGAGCAGACAGGCGGTTCGCGCCCTGTTTGAATTTGGAGAAGATGACATTTTTTACACCGGGAACTTTTTCGCTAAATCGCAATTCGCCGAATATCTCCGGGCAATGAAACCCTCTTGTGCTCGCCGGACACCACGAACTTGTCTCGGCGACCGGCTTGGTATTACGGCAGAAATTCGCGCGCCATACGCTTCGCCCCGGAATGATCTCCGTTTTACTCAGACGCTCCAGGGGAATCGCCATTTCAAGGCGCCAGGCATCGTCGCCAACGTTTCCTTTGGCGATCGCCTTCGAGTTCCATCCGGCAGGATTCACCGAACCGACCGAGTCGTAGACGGTTCCGCGCGAATTGACGCATAGATGATAATAGCTGTCGGACACCTCGGGTCCACAGCTTAGAAAAATCTCGACACAGTCATCTTTGAACACATTCAAGGTGTCGTTTTGATCGCTTCCCGCTTCCGCCTTGAACAGATGGAGTTGATTCAGCACTGGGTCCAAAAAACGTTCAAGGCACTTGAAAGCGATGTATAAATTCTTCGAATCATAGCCGATATAAACTTTCGTGTCGGTGTCATCACGCACCGGAATCCCGCCGCCATTTAAAACCAGGAAGTTGCTCAATTCCACGCAGTCATCCCAGCAGGGATCGTCCAGAACGCCGTCAATTACCGGCGCCTTTGCGATGCGCCCCACAGTGACAAATGCGCTGCCATGGCCGCCGGCCGGAGTAACTGGCGCAAGAACGAAAAAACAAGCGGTGAAAAAGAGCGCGGCGGATATTGATTTTAACATTGCGCAAGCCCTCCTGATTTAGCGCCGGGATTTCCGGCTACCCGGTTTTTTGCTTGTTATTTATGGCGGGGTCCGGTTTTTAAGGCGCCAACCTGCCGAAACGGCGGCCGCATCGCGCAAATATGGATGCTTCACAGTCAGACGTCTTGCTTCCGGATATAATCCAGATAACGTTTATAGAGACCATGGGCCGACGGATAGGCGGCGAGGGGACTCAAAAAGTGCGGCAATTCGAATGAAATGATTTTTGCGGCATACGGTTGCACCACTTCCAGCTTGTGCTTCAGCTTGATCCATTCGATCGGCGGGAAACGCCACGGCATATCGCGGTCAAAGGTTTCCAGATTGGACCAGAATTCAATTTGATGCTTCTGGCAGACTGCATGGGTAACCTTAACATACGCCGCCAAGTCCTGAAAGGCGACATGGCCATCCATAAAGGCGGCGCTATCCAGCAAGCCTTGCATCTCCCCGAAAATATAGTCAAAATGCTTGTAATGCTGTTCCGGGGAAATGGGGCGTTCCTTGGACCACTTGCTACCCGCGTAACGCGGGGAAACCAGAATCTTTTTTTGCGCGTCCAATTTACGCATCATTTGGGCTAAAGGTTTCCAGATCCGGGTCTGATGATACTCCATACTGCCTTCATGGCATAAATACCAGCCATAAAAGGATGCGTGCTGACCATAACGCCGCCACATTTCATCAATTAAACGGAGATTGATCTCAATTTCCGGTTCCCAGTCGTTTTTCACCCAGTGCTGTTCGGAATCATAAAGCCCCAGATACATTTTCAGGCCGGTCCGGTCCGCTTCGCCAAACATCAATTTCACCAGGTCATCATCTTCGTAGATGGTCGGCCGCATGACAGGCGACTTGTACATCGCGCTATCGGCGAATCCGGCCCGGATAATAATCACGGTGTCAAGACCCATGGTTTTGAATATGTCAAACTGCCTGCGCCAGTCCGCTTGATCCCAGTTATTGCTGGGCACATCGGCGGCGACGCCGTCCAGAAACGTGCCGGTAATGATTTTAAACGCGCTCATATCTTTATCCTTTCGATGTAACTTTTACCGGGCCGATTTCCACAAGAAATAATGCTCCGGCTTACCGCAACAGCGCGCGCAACGCGCGAATCTTCCGGCGAAACCAGTTTTCCTGCTCCGCAATGACAAAGACCTTGACGTCATTAGCCGGCACTTCCGTCGCTATTTCCGGCAGGTTGCCGAGATCTTTTTCGGCATAATAATCGAATACCGTCATCTGCGG
>JBDRJR010000151.1:0-2801 GCA_043814705.1 Verrucomicrobiota bacterium
CTGACCCGTATTTTCGGGAAACGGGTCATGGGGTTTACCCGTTTGACACGTTTATTCCGGCTGATTTAGCACCTTGAACGAGGAACCACCAGGCTCCGCCGGAGCGCTACGCCCAGGCGAGAGAACCAAGAACGGGCAACGATTCAGTCACCACAGGTTGCTGGCGTTGGTGGAAAACCGGCGTTTCTGGGCGTTGGACACCCGCACGCGGTGGGCATCTTTCACGCTGACTTTACGGAAGGGCTCCGGCTTATGCCACTCCAGCACCATGGCGCCCCAGGTAAATCCGCCGCCAAAGGCCATCATCAGGATTATGTCGCCGTGCTTGACAAACCCCGACCTGACCGCTTCATCCAATGCCACGGGAATCGAGGCGGCCGACATGTTGCCGGTGCGTTCAAGGATATTATAATATTTTTCAATAGGCGAGCCCAGACGCTCACCGACCGCCCGGATAATGCGCATATTGGCCTGATGGGGAATGAAGCAATCAACATCGTCAATCGTTAAGCCGGCTTTCTTCAGCGCTTCCCTGGACGCGCTCACCATGGAACCAACCGCGTATTTAAACACTTCCTTGCCGGCCATTTTCAGAAAGTGAAGCCGGTCTTTGATTGTCTGGGCGGTGGCCGGATTACGACTGCCGCCGCCGGGCAAATTGAGCAGATGGCCCAGGTTGCCATCCGATGCCATGGCTGTGGCAATAATGCCGCGCACACCGGGCCGACTGCAAACGATTACAGCACCGGCGCCATCGCCAAACAGAACACAGGTGGAACGGTCTTCCCAGTCCGTGATGGCGCTCAATTTTTCGGCGGCGATAACCATCGCGGTCGTGATGGCGCCCGAACCCACGAACTGCCGGGCCGTTTCCAGCGCAAACAGAAATCCGGAACAGGCCGCCTCGAGATCAAAGCATACGGCATTGCCGGCGCCAATGGCCTTCTGGACAAAGCAGGCGGTGCTGGGAAAAAACATGTCCGGCGTGATCGTGGCAACGATGATCATATCCAGATCCTCGGCCGTCAAGCCGGCCTGGCGCAGTGCCCGGCGGGCGGCTTCGACAGCCATGTCGGAGGAGGCCTGGTCGGCGGCGGCAATATGCCGCTCCTTAATGCCGGTGCGCGTCGTGATCCACTCATCCGTCGTATCCATCACCCTGGCAAGATCAGCGTTGGTCAGAATGCGCTTGGGCAGATAGGAACCGGCGCCGATGATGGATACCGAACGCAGGGTCTTGGGCACAATTCCGGAAACAACAGGTTTTGTTTTCATAAGGCACCGCCAATCGTCTGCGTAATCAGTTCGTTAATCCGGTAGTTGACGGAATCCCGCGCCACACGGATGGCATGATAGATGGCGCGCGCGCTGGAGGCGCCATGTGAAATGATGCATACCCCATTCACACCCAGGAGCGGAGCGCCGCCGCTGAGATCCGGGTCAATTCGCTTTTTCATATCCTTGAGCGCCCTGGTCAGCAATAACGCGGCCAGGATGCGGATCGGCGAGCGGCTGAATTCCTGTTTGATCCAATGGCCCACGGCATGCACCACGCTTTCACTGGTCTTCAGGATGACGTTGCCGACAAACCCGTCGCAGACCGCCACATCCACGTGGCCCTTGTAAAGATCATGTCCCTCGATATTGCCGTAAAAATTGAGCTTGGATTCGCTGATCAGGCGGAAGGCGTCCCTGGTGATCTCATTGCCCTTGGATTCCTCCGTCCCTATGCTCATCAGGCCGACGAGCGGATTGGGACAGCCGATAATTTTCTGCGCGTAGATATGGCCCATCACGGCGAACTGGAGCATCAGCTGGGCCGAGCAATCGGTATTCGCGCCGGCATCAATCAGCACAAATGGTTTTTCCGGCGTCGGCATGATCGTGGCGATGGCGGGACGATCAATTCCCGGCAGGGTGCGCAATTTCAGCGTGGCGGCCACCACCACGGCGCCCGTATTACCGGCGGAAATCATGGCGTTGGCGTCGCCTTTTTTGACCAGATCAACGGCGCGGCTGATGGAGTTGTCCTTTTTGCGGCGGATGGCGTTGGCCGGGCTTTCCTCCATGCCCACGACTTCCGTGGCATGCAGGACATGCATGATCCCGGGAATCGGCCCACAGGCCGCGTATTCACGGCGGATGGCCGTCTCGTCACCGACCAGCGTAATCTTGTCCAGGCCCGGCAAGGACTTCGCCGCCTCGACCGCTCCGCGGACAATCTCGCGGGGCGCAAAATCCCCGCCCATGGCATCTACGGCAATATGCATAATGAATCAGGCTCCGTCGCAAATCTGCCGTTCTATCGAACAGCCACTACAACAGTTCCGTGTAGAGGCGGTTCGAATCGCCCTCATTGGCGATGAGAACTGCAATGGATTGAAATTTACGGCTCCTCACCAGAATTTGTAGGTCAAACGTATAATTTCACCACGGAGACACGGAAACACGGAGATAAAAAAAAGGAGGTTTTTTCAAATTTGAGAGTAGCGGGGCGTTACTCTCAAATTCGACAAAACTGGCTGTATTATGGAGGAAGACAAGAGGTTTCATAGTGCCATTCTGTGAACTCCAAATATCAACAGCGAGCAAACGGACGCACCGGACTGCCGGGGCGGCCGTTTGCGAGTCTCGGTGTCGGATTGTATATTCCGTGTCCTCCATGCCTCTGTGGTTAACCTGTCGGCAGATTCGTTCGGATACCGAACCACCATGGCATGCCCGTTAGCATAAATAACTTTACGACAACACTTTGAAACATTCATGGCAGATGCATTACCCACAGATTGTGGCAAGGAACC
>JBDRJR010000152.1:0-16693 GCA_043814705.1 Verrucomicrobiota bacterium
TTTGACATCACCGCGCCCATCCTGGCCATCCTGAACAAGAATGCCGTCGCAACGGAAACCAATAAAACAACAGAAACCAAATCCATAAAGAAAACGCCATGACACTAACAGTTGAAGAAATTGCCCGTCGCCTGGACGGGCACCTCGAAGGTAATTCCCAGGCGGAGATTTCACGGCTGGCCGGCATTCGTGAGGCGGAGCCTGGCGATCTGACATTCGTGGCCACGCCCCATTATGCCGGCGCGGCCGCAACAACGCGCGCCACGGCCGTGATCGTGAACGAGGACTGGAACCGGCCGTGTTCAGCGACCCTGATCCGGGTCAAAAGCGCTGACAAAGCTTTCGCCGACGCCGCCCAATGGTTTGCGCCGCCGCCGATTTCGTTTGCGCCGGGCATTCATCCCACGGCTATCGTGGCCCCGGACGCCAAGCTCGGCCGGGAAGTTTGCCTTGGGCCATACTGCATCATCGAACCGGGTGTAACCATCGGCAATCGCTGTGTGCTTTGCGGCCATTGTTACATCGGCCACGGCACAGTCATCGGCGATGACTGCAAGCTGTATCCGCACGTTTCCATCCGGGAATACATCCGCATCGGCAGTCGCGCCATTATTCACAACGGCACCGTCATCGGCAGTGACGGATTTGGCTACGTGCAGGAAGGCGCAGTTCGCAAGAAAATCCCCCAGATCGGCATCGTCGTAATCGGTGACGATGTTGAAATCGGCGCCAATGTCACCATTGACCGCGCCCGGTTCGGCCAGACGCGCATCGGTAACGGCGTAAAAATGGATAACCTGATCCAGATTGCGCATAATGTCATTATTGGCGACAACTGCGTGATCGTCGCCCAGGCCGGCATTTCCGGCAGTACGATGATCGGCGAACGGACGATCATCGCCGGCCAGGTCGGCATTGTCGGCCACCTGGTAATTGGTTCGGACATCATCGTGGCGGCGCAGGCCGGCGTGACCAAGGATGTCCCCTCGGGCACGTTTGTTCTCGGGTCCCCCGCCATGCCCTACGAAAAGTTCACTAAAATGCACGCCCACCTGATGCGCCTGCCGGAGCTTAAGGATAAAATGATGGCTTTTGACAAGCGCCTGGAAAAACTGGAGCAGGCCAAGCCCTCAGAGTCACCACCCCCCACCCCTTCGGTATGAAGTGGTGACCATGCTTCTCGAAGATGGCGATCCTCATCTGGAAACCGAATTCGCCGGCACTCAAAATGTTTGCGAGCAGGCGACGACAGCAGGTTTAAGACCCTTGACTGTTGACGCGCGCATCCATACCATGGCTTCGTTGCGTAGGGGAATATCCTCTGCGCGAAGTAGGCTCAATAACACTGTTCGGCGGCGATAAAATAGAGAAAGGGAGAGAGAGGAGGTGACGAACATGCCAAACAAAGACGGAAAAGGGCCGAAGGGCCGAGGGCCGCGTGATGGACACGGCGGCGGAAAAGGGAAGGGAACAAACAAACCCGCTGGTGCGAAGAAAGGCGGGAAGAAAGGCGGTTGCTAAACGCCACAAATCAGCCGTCCGATGACGCGATGGCGTCCTGAATCAGCTTTTTCCGGTCATCGGGAATGCCGGTCAGGCGATCGAGGACGTCAACGCCGGCCCGCTGGATTTCCTTGCGCGCGGCGGGGGGCAGATCGAGTTTCCCGAGTTCAAGCAACGTGCTCATCTCTGCCGCCGCGTCGCGCACATTGAAGCTCTTGCCATATACGGGCTGATAAACTGCGAAGGTGTTGTCAAGGCGGTGTGACAATTCAACGGCCTTCTTTTCGCATTCCTCAAGCAATTGCGCGCGCTCCTTCAAAACTGCTTCCGGGTCAAGGTGGTCCCAGGCTTTTGACTCGGCGCTGACGGCAACCCGGCTATCCGGGTTTTGCTCCATGGCAAGTCCTACGATTTCAAAAAGCTCCCGCCGCCGGCGCGAGATTTCATTCGGGATCGCCGCCAAGTCCGAAGCGCTGGGTGTCAGGTAGCGGGTTATGCCCTGGCCTTCGATTGGTTCAAAGATCGGGTAATTGAGACCGCGCACCATTTCCATTACGGCTTCGCCCGAGATTTTCAGGGCATCCATGACCGTTTGGAGCATGCCATCCGGCAGGATCAGTTGCGGGAAGACGGACTGGAAAAGATTTTCGCCATGCACGGAATCAAGGTTCAGCAGGCTGGCTTGGACGGCCTCCACGTCGTCAAACCACCAGGCATCGGTGGAGGGAGTGCCCACCGGAATGAATCCCACGTCATCCAGCGTAGTGCTGAAGGGTTCCTCCTGGGCGATTTTGTTTTTGTCAGCCGGATCGAGCCATAACCGAATACCCCCGCCCCGCTGCCAGATCGTCCGGACGAGCCGGCTGACCGGCGGCCGGGCAAAGTCTTCGTTCTCATAGACCGTCTGTTCTGTAATTACCCAGCGGAGCTTGCCGCTGCGGTCAAAGCTCCAGTCAACAACTTCATCCGGCGCCCAGACTGACCAGAAGACCCGGTCGCCGCTGGCCTCTTTTGCGGCGACACTGCGCCGGACCGGCTGGCCCTGGGCATCGCGTGAAAGTGAATCGCGATCAACGCTGATCCAACACCAGCGGGCGGCAGTGATAATCTCGCTGACCCGCGCCATGAACGCATTTATCGGCGTGCCGGTGCGGGTGGTATCGGCCAGGAAAGCGGGTTCCGCGTTCAGACGTTGCACTTCCGTGGAGAAAACAAACTGGTTGATTTTGCTGGTAATGCGGCCGGCATAATTGATCAAAAATGCCCGGTCTATCCGGCCCTCGCCGCCGCCGGACTGTTGGTTTGGCAGGCGGCACGCGCCGCGTCCACTCCACGAGGCATCGCTCTCAAAGGGCAACCGGGACAGGCGGGCTTCGATGTATGGCCGGCCGCCGGCGACCGCCAGCAGGTTCAAGCCGATCTGCGCCGCGCGGGCGGCATGGATGGTATGTGCGCGTGTAATGCGCGGGTCTTTGGTGTCTGACATCTGGCCTCCTGTCTAAGAAGTCAGGAGTCAGAAGTCAGTAGTCAGAACGGCAAGCGAAAAGACCAGTCCTGATCCCGATTGTCTGCTCCTACCTATAGCCAGAATGTCAACCTGCTGTGGGTAAATAACCGGGGATTGCCAGGCCGCCGCCACGGCACTGATCCAGCTTCATGACCATGTAGCGGACCGGATCCATCGCGTGGTCACGGTCCTTCAGCGGGGCTTCCTTTGCGTTCCGCCCATCGGCCTGTGGCTGCCAGGCGTAGTCGTAGAACTCGCTGATCGTTTCAGGGCAGGAGTCGCAGACTATCAAGCGCGGGCGGCCGTCGGGTTGGACCTTGAGCCGTTCCCTTATTGCACCGGGTCCGCTGGCGCAATGGCGTCCGCGACGCGCATGGCTTCACCAACCAGTCCGCAGAAAACAAGCCAAGAATTTCGTCTTTCACCCCCGCGCCCGATTGACACGACACTCGAATTCTTCTTCCAATATCCGCAAACGGGCGATAGAATGACCGCCGTAGTCATATTGCCCATGAGTGCAAACCTATATGTTTTTTTCGGGATGGCCGCCAATCGCTGTCGTCCTGCCCGTCTGTTTATATGGACGGCATTACTGATAACGATCAGTCTGTTGTCAGCCGTGCCGGCGGTAACGGCCGCTTCCGACCTGCTCACCGACAGCCGCGCCGCGCTTGAAGACGAACTGTTCGACGTTGCGTTTGCAAAACTGACGAATTACCTGCAGAAGGCCTCCACGCCCGCAGAACGGTGTGATGGGATTCTTCTGCTGTCCCAGGCGTTGTATGGCCAGAAACGATACCAGGACATGCTTCAACTGCTGGAACAAAACAGGAAGCTGGCCGATGGTTCTCCGCAAGCGGATGCTTTTGAATTCTGGATGGCCATGGCCAATTTTGAAAAAGAACGCTGGGCCCAGGTTGTTATCACCTGCCGCCTTCTGGACCAGCAGTATCCGCTTTCCCAATACCGTGCCCGGGCCCTCCGACTGCAGGCCTGGTCATTAGTCAAGCAGGGTGAAACCAACGCGGCTGTGGCGTGTTTTGCACGCTTTGCGGAACTATATGAAAACACTCCGGAAGGCCCGGCCAACCGTCTGGACTGGGCCGAGACGCTCATTAACGCCGGCAGGATCAATGCGGCCCGCAAAGTGCTGGAACAAATGCCGAGCACGAATCCGGACACGCGCGTGGGCCAGGAACATCTAAGCATGCTGGGCCGCATCTACCTGAATGAGCGCGACTGGAACAAGGCCCGGATCGCCTATACTCCCCTGGCCAATTTGCGCATTGTACCCGACAAATACCGCGCCATGGCGTTCCTTGCGCTGGCCGAGATCGCCATGGCTCAAACAAATCTGGTCGAAGCCCTGAGTCTGTTGGATCAGGGCATAGAACAACTCTCCGATCCAACTTTAAAAGGGATATGTAATCTGCGTAAAGGCAAACTGCTTCTGAAAATGGATAAGCCGGATGAGGGTATCGCTCTCGTCCGCGGCTTCGTGGCCGCCCAATCCACCAACGCGCTGGCCGGCGAAGTCCAGTTGGAACTGGCGCAAACCCTGCTGGACAAAGGTCTTTCCGACAAAGCCCTGCGCGACTTTCAAAATTACCTGGAAACATTTTCCGATCCTGCGGGCATCGCTTACGCCCAGCGGGGCAAAGGCCTGGCATTGTTCAACCTCGGCCGCTTCAACGAGGCGGCGCTGGCCTTTGATAAGGCTTGCACGGGAGAACCGAACCCATTGGAAAAAGCCCGCAATCGCCTGCGCGTCGGCAATGCGCACATGGCCGCCGGCCAACACAAGCTGGCAATCGAATCATATGCCCAGGTTCAAACGCAATGGCCTGAAACCCCGCCGGCCGATCAGGCTGAATTCCAGATCGCCGAGTGTTGGTCTCGATTGGACGAACCCGCGCACGCCAAAACGCTTTTCTGGGATCTGGCGGATAAGGATCCCGACGGCGAACTAACGCCTGCGGCCCTCTTACGTATCGCCGACATCGAAGTTTTGCAGGGGCGCCCGGAAACCGCGCGATCCCTTTACACAGACATCAGCCGCGCATATCCCAGTCCCGTCCGGGCCCGTGCCCTCCACGGGCTGGGACTGATCGAATATGGCGCAAACCGATTCGGCACGGCGCTGGATTATTTCGAACAGGCGCATAGCGCCTGCCCTACCAACGACACGGCTGATCGCGCCATGTACCTGTGCGCCTGGTGTCGTCTCCGCTTAGGCCAGGACGAACTGGCCGTGACCGCCTTCCAAACCTTTGTTAAACACCATCCTGATTCCGTTTGGGCGCCGGACGCGCTGTTCTGGTTGAGCGAATATGAATATAACCATGGTCGTTACGGCCCGGCCGAAACCGGTTTTCTGACGGTGGCTCGCCAGTATCCCCGGGGGACGATCGCCGATGCCGCCCTGTTCTGGGCTGGCCGCGCGGCGCTCAAACAAAATGAGTTCCGCCGCGCCAACAATCATTTTGCCCTGCTCATCAAGGAATATCCCGCCAGCCCGAAGCGCCCGGAAGCCCGTTATTACCAGGCCGCCGCGTTGCGCGAACTGGGTGAATTCACCGCCGCCATTCTGATTTTCGATGACCTGATCAAGCAGTTCCCGAACCACGAGTTGAACGAGACGGCCTGGTTTGGAAAGGGAGACTGTCAGTTTACACTCGGCGCCGAAGATCCCAAGCGGTATGATGAAGCATTGGCTACATACCAGACCATTCTTGACCGGCCGGGCGTCACAATTAAGGCCCGCCTGCAGGCTGAATACAAAATCGGCCGTTGCCTGGAAAAATCAGGCCGCACGCCGGACGCTTTCGAGCATTACATGAATGGGGTTTATCTCTATTACAAAACAGCTGATCACTTGCCGGAGGAATCCGTCTGGTTCACCCGTGCCGCGTTCCAGGCCGCCGCGTTGAAGGAAGCTGAAAAAAGCTGGCGCAAGGCCGCCGCCATCTACCAGCGCATCGTGGATGCGGACGTGCCTTCCAGCGCCGAGGCCCAAAAGCGCATCCATCGCCTGCGCACGGAACACTGGCTGCATTTTTATTGAGGATCGGGTTTAACGGTTCAATGGTTCAACAGCATTTTGAAGCGCCCTGAACCACAACTCTTGAATTACGTCAAACGAAAGGAAAGCTTATGTTCACGCTCATTCAACAGGGCGGCCTGGTCATGTGGGTAATCATGGCCGGTGGCGCCATCGCACTGGTCGTTTTCTTGGAACGGTTTTTCCACGTCCATCGGGCCAAGATTAAAACCGACGATTTTCTGAAGGGCATCTGCAACATTCTCCGACGCGGAAATGTCAATGAAGCCGTCAGCATTTGCGACGATACGCCCGGTCCGGCGGCCTGTATCGTGCGCGCCGCCATTCTGCACTATGACCGCAGTCGGGAGGTGATCGCACAGGCAATTGATGATGCGGCGCTCACCGAAATCGCGCGCATGGAAAGACGCTTCGGCGTCTTGGCCACCATCGCGCAAATCGCGCCGCTCATGGGTGTGCTGGGCACGGTACTGGGCATGATTCAGACGGTTCTGGTCATTCAGCAGAAGGCGCCCCTGGTCCAGGTCGGCGATCTGGCCGCCGGTCTCTGGCAGGCCCTGCTGACCACGGCCGCCGGACTGGTCGTAGCCATGTTCAGTTATATCGGCTATAATCTGCTGGTATCCAAGGTGGATGTCATCGCGCTCGACATGGAATGGGCGGCCGGTGAAATTCTTGCTTTTTTTGCTGGCGGCGGGTTGTCCGCCACCACGGAAACCACGGCCGGCTCGATCCAAACCGTCAAAACAAGGACAACCGACGTATGACCTCCGTAAACGAACAGGCCGGCATTCGCTGGCGGCGCTATCGGCCCCGGCAGAGGTTGTTGCATAACCCGCTGGGACTAATGCCGCTCGTCAACCTGGCATTGCTCATCATGCTGTTCATGCTTTTGCACGCCTCATTCGTGCGGCAACCATCGGCCGCCGTTCAACTGCCCGCCGCCGCGTTCCTCAGCGGCACTCCCTACGGACTTATGGTGGTGACATTGACCCAGGAAGGTCTGTTTTTTTTCAACGACGAACGGGTAACGCTCGACAGCTTGGCTACGGCATTCCGCAATGCCGTCCGCGATCAAAAAGCCACGGCCATCACAATTGAAGCCGACGTCCGCGTGCCGTATGGTGTTATTCTGCGTGTCATGAATATGGCCACGACTGCCGGACTCCAACAAGTCAACCTGGCTACCCGGCCATCCTTTGGTGAAGAGATTATGCCATGAACACGCGCGTTTCCATGATACGCCGTGACATAGCGGCCTCCGGCATGCTCACGCTTGCCGCGGCGGCGCTCCTGTTCACATGCTCACCGCGCCTGCATCCTGGTTTTTCACCGCCGCGGCCGGCGCCGCCGACAATCATATATTCCGATAAATGTCCCGATACCCGTGCAAGGTGTGATCGCGATCCGGCCCTGATCGCGCTTTCCACCGCCATGATGTTGCCTCCGGTCACACACGGCCAGGCCGATACGATTAAACCGCCGCTTGATGCGTCCGCACGCCTCCTTCGTTTCCCGGATACGCCCGCCACGGAACGGAATGAACATATCTCCATATTGACTCCACCGCGTCACATGAGTCCTCTGGCATCCCAACGCCTCGCGTTCCCTGTGCCAACCCAACGCCCATCACCGGCGGCGCCGGCCTATCGAATGGACTTAACCGGCAATTGGCAGGGCCGCACGTTGGACCTTGCACCCATGTCCACACTGCGCGAGCCTTCCGGACCATGGTCGTTTACCGTTATTCTGCGCTATGACGCGACCGGCCAGATACAACAGGCCTTGCTGGAATCGGCGGCGCTCGATTTGCCCCTGCGCGATGAAATCGTCCGGCATCTGTATCAATGCCGGGTAACGCCGAGCGGCGCGCCCGGCGAAGGCCGCCTGACGGTATACGGTCCCGGGAAGCCATGAAGACATGGCCTGTTATTTTGGATTTCTGATTTTAATCAGCAATCCGAAATCCCAAACTCACAATTATAAATGAATCGGCGGTTGTATTTTTTTTGCCTTGGTTGTAAATTCTTAAGTAAATGCAGGGATATCGGGTCCACGGTTTTCGCCACGTCGGATTCAACAGTTGGATGAAGAAAAAAAATTCCGCCACAGGCGGAAATTCTGCATTTCATTGAGCTATGAGCGCTGAAACTCCCATTACCATCAAAACGGTTCACTGGATGCCGGACAACCCCTCGGCGCTGGTAACGGCCTTTCTCAACCGTCCCGCTTTTGACGTTACCGCTGAAACCAAGGCCCGCGAAATACTGGCGGACATTCAAACCCACGGTGATGAGGCCGTGGCGCGTTTCGTTTGCCAGCTGGATGGCGCGGAACTGACGCCCGACCAGTTTGCCGTTCAGAAAGCGGAACTCAATGCGGCCCGCAGCGAAGTGGACGCCGATTTCGTGGCCGCCGTTCAGGAAGCGCACAAGCGGATTTTTAATTTCGCGCGCGCCAGTCTGAAAAAGGATTGGAGCATGGCAACACCCAAGGGCGGCACGGTTGGCGAACAATTTGTGCCCCTGGAACGCATCGGCCTGTATATTCCCGGCGGCCAGGCGCCGCTGATTTCCACGGCATTGATGACGGCCACCCTGGCCAGGGCCGCAGGTGTCCCGGAAATCGTGGCCTGTTCGCCGGTAAATGCTTCCCGGCGCATGAACCCGCATCTGTTATATGCGCTGGAAATGGCGGGTGCCACGGAAATTTACAAGATTGGGGGCATTCAGGCCATTGGCGCCATGGCTTATGGCACCGCCACGCTCCGTAAAGTTGATAAAATCGCCGGGCCCGGCGGGACTTACGTGACAGCCGCCAAGCGTTGCGTGTATGGACACGTGGCCCTGGACCTGGTGGCGGGGCCCAGCGAAATTGCCATTCTGGCCGACGACAGCGCCCAGCCGGAAGCCGTGGCCGCCGACTTGCTGTCGCAGGCGGAGCATGGAACCGGATTTGAAAAGGCCTTGCTGGTTACTGTCGCGCCCCATTTAGCGGAGGCCGTCGTCGCGGAACTGAAACGCCAGGTGGGAACCTTAAGCCGACGAACGGCCATCCTCCGGGTGTTAACTGAAGGCACGCTGATTGCCGTGGTCAATCATCTGGATGCCGGCATGGAACTCTGCAACCAATTTGCGCCGGAACACCTGGAAATCATGGTGCAAGAACCGCGCCGCTGGTTGAAAAAAGTGCGCCATGCCGGCGCCGTGTTCGTCGGCGCCTGGACACCCGAATGCGCCGGCGACTTCGTGGCCGGCCCCAGCCATGTCCTGCCCACCGGCGGAACCGCCCGCATGTTTTCGGGGCTGACGGCGGACGATTTTCGCAAGCGTTCCAGCGTGGTGGCGTTCACACGTTCCGATCTGCAGAATGCCCTGCCCGTGATCGAAGCTTTCGGACGGGTCGAGGGCCTGGATGCGCACGCCCGGTCGGCGCGCATTCGATTCGAGAAGGCATAACTATTCGGCTTGAAATTGGAAACTGGAAATTTGAAATTAGCCTGACACAGTATCGGAAATTTTCCGCCCAATTTCAAATTTCAAGTTTCGATTCCAATTTCAACATTCCGCGAACACTTAATAAGATTATGACCACATACATAAAAAAATCCGTGTTAGCCATGCAGGGATATATACCGGGCGAACAGCCGACGGATCCGCGGGTTATAAAGCTTAATACCAACGAAAGCCCCTACCCGCCCTCGCCGGCCGTCCGGGAGGCATTGCAGAGCCTGAATGTCGAGACTCTCCGCCTGTATCCGAACCCCGTCAGCCTGGCTTTGCGCCGCAAAATCGCCGAACTGCACGGCGGCACGCCGGACAATGTGTTTGTGGGCAACGGGTCCGACGAAATACTCTCATTGTGCACGCGGGTTTTTATGGAGGATGACGGTGTTATCGGTTATTTCGAGCCGTCTTATTCGCTCTATCCCGTGCTGGCGCAAATCCGTGCCGCAATCGCCCGGCCGGTAGCGTTGGGACCGGACTTTGAGTGGGCCATGCCGACGGATTATCAAGCCAGCCTGTTTTTCATGACCACTCCGAACGCGCCGACCGGCATCCAGTATTCGAAGGCCGCAATCCGCACATTTTGCGCGCGTTTTCGCGGCGTCGTCGTGCTCGACGAGGCCTATGTGGATTTTGCCCGCGAGCATTGCATGGACCTGGCGCTGGAATGCGACAACGTGCTGGTTCTGCGCACGCTCTCCAAGTCCTATGCCTTAGCCGGCCTGCGCTTAGGTTACGTGATGGGCGCCGCGCCGCTCATTGAGGCCTTGTTCAAAATCAAGGATTCCTACAACGTGGACCGGATTACACAGGCCGTGGCGTTAGCGGCGCTCTCCGATCAGGCATATATGCAAGCGCTGGTGGAACGCATCCGGACCACGCGCCGCCAAACGATCGCCGAACTGGAGCAGATGGGCTTCCGCGTGTTCCCGTCGGAAACAAATTTTTTGTGGGTCAAGCCGCCGCGCATATCAGCCGCGGCACTCTATCAACACCTGCGGGAGCAGAACATCCTGGTGCGCCATTTCCCCGGCGCGCGCACACAGGATTACCTGCGCATCACCATCGGCGCCGATGAGCAGATGCAGGCACTGGCGAAGGCCGCGCAGGTGATGGTGAAAACCGGCTAACCCTGAATTCCGGCGTTCAACACCCAGACCGCATCTTTCAGCGGTTTGATTTCAACGCCGTTATCATAAGTAGCGGCCCCACGAAAAAGGCTTTGTAAGCATTAAGCCATTTGCAGAAAGAATGACAGGATGACAGGATTATCCTGTCAAATTTCTTCTGCAGATAGCTAAATAGTTACGATACCTCACTCGAAGATAACCACGCACGGACCTTCCACCGGCGGCAGTTCGGCAATCGTATAGGGACCATCCCGGATACAGCTCAAGGGTTCTTCAGACGGCGCCAGGCAGGCGCCGGTGAAGTGCCCGCGTACACCGACGGTGATGCCCACGGTGGCGGGCCATTCCTCGATCTGCGCAACGGTTTCATGGCGCACCGAGGTGAACGGCACAATGACGTTGACCAGGCGGTGGTCTCCCTGCGCCAGCACCGCCTGCTCCCAGGCAAGCGGCATGTTGCTCTTCGTCAGCGGCGCCGGCAGGAGAAGGCTTACCGCGCCGGCAAGGATTTGCCGGTGCACCCCGTAACCGGACTCCCAGTATTCACGGAAGAGCGGCGCGGCCAGATAGACCACCGATCCCTGGCGAATGATCGCCGGACGATCCGTCGCCTGGGTATAGGGCATCTGCGGGCTGGAGTAAAAACACTTATCCCCCACCCGTGGATAGGATTCGACGACCGTTGCCAGCACCTGCGCACCGGGCGCGCTGATTCGGCGGATACCTTTTTTCACTACGTGCGGCATATCCGGCACGGCGCCGGCCCACGCGCCATGCACCTGCAGATAGGCCGGACCGCTGGTTTCCTGCTGTTGGGCAATGACACCTTCCGGGAGAACGGCCCAGGCATCACCGCTTGCCATTACCGCGCCGCCGGCGGCAAGATATCCGGCCACTTTGGCCTTCACCGCGTCAGTGACATGGGCATGATCCGGGAAGATAAGCAGGCGATAGTTACTCCAATCCGCCTCGATATCCACGGTGTCGAATTGCACCCGCCCTTCCATCAACAACTTATTCGCTCCAGCCCAGGCGCTGTCAGGGAATTGCCCTTGCGCAAGCGGGTAAAGCACGATGGCCGCCTCGGCCAGCGGCTTGGCGCCGGCCAGCCAGGGTGCGAGCGCGACGATGGGATTCAGCACCTCGCCGATGCGCGCATAGCGCGCCGCCTCCAATCGCCCGCGCGGGGGAAGCTGGTCGCCGATCGCAACGGCCGATCCGGCGGCCAGGAAGGTATAGCACTCGTATTCGAGCAGGGCGCGGGACTTCAGCGACCCGAAATCACCCCAACTATTATGGAAAGCCGCGGTCATGCCGGTCACCGGTTTCCCCAGGGTGCGCAGATAACGCGCTTTGGACGGAAAATAGAAATACCCCCAGCCGCCCGTAGCCAACGCTTCAATATCCACATAGGCGGCCATATCCAGTCCAGCCGGTCGCTCATGCACGGAGAGACCGTTATAAGCCATCTCGATTTCGGGACGAAGCTGGTCGGCCAGTCGTCGTGTCTTCATGACGAACTCGCCGATGCTGTCGCGCATATGCCGGCGGATATCCTGCGGATTCTTCGGATCCAAGCCATGCCGCCGCATTCGCTCCAGGCAATACGCGCAATGGCACCCCTCGTCGAAAAAAAATAGCAGGTCATACCAGATGACATCAACCGGGTAGCGTTCCAGCAACTCGCGCGTGATCGGCAGGACGTTTTGTTCGGCAAACGGGCTGTTCAGGCAAACCATTGAATACCCGCCCTGTTCAGCAAAACTGCGCGGCTTACCCTTGGCATTTATTTGTAGCCAGGCCGGATCGGCCATGTCAGAGCAACCAGCGGAGACATAGGCGCCGATCGCGATGTTACGGGTATGACAGGCGGTCACCATCTCCCCGAGTAAATCACGTTGCAGGCTGGGATGCCGGGTTCCCGCGATGGTCGGGTAGTAACAATACCCGTGCGAATCCTGCGCGTGCACGATGACCGAATCGAAACCGGTTGCGGCCAGCGTATCGGCGAAGCTCCGCGGCTCGAACTCCGTGCCGATATCAGGAATACCCGCCGGGTTATGGAAATCCAGTAAGAGACGCCTGCGGCGTTGCGAAAAGGGGATCTGCGTCTTCGGGGAATCAGCCTGTCGAGTAGCCATAATATAATCCTACATTTAGAACGCACCGGCATATTTAATGCCGGATTTCCTCGGCACGCTGATCGTTTTACATTCCGCTATGATTGGTGTCAACGTATTTATACTTAATGCCGGAAAGCGTCAGAAGCTGTGAAATAATTGGTGCTATCAAAACGCGTATTCATTCCGAGCAACTTGCCCGCCATAGCTCCATGCCCGCCCTCCATAGCTCCTTGCCCGCCCTCCATAGCTCTTTGAGCGACGGAGGGAGCGACGGAGGAAGCGAGGAATCTCCAATCCATGTATAATTGATTGATATGGAGATGCTTCGACTCCGCCAGGCTTTGCTCAGCATGACAGACAAAAAACATGATCTGGCCGTTGGGTGATTTTTTCACAGCTTCTCAGTTATTGATGGGACTCACTGGCGTCCCACAGGGACGCCATGGGCTGTGGACTGTAGGCTGTAGGCTGTGGGTCGGAACAGAATAAACACAGATGGGAAAAACCGGAACTGCGGTTTTGATAATGGTCCTTCATAGCCCTCGGTTTTATTGGGTTTTCCCACAGTCAATAGCCCACAGCCCTCAGCCAAAGCATCCTATGGGATGCTACTGGATGGGACTGAATATTTTCGGCATGGTTCAATACTGGGTTACAGATCGAGAACCCGGACGGCTCACCCGGGCCTACTCCGCCGTAGTCCGGCTGTTGCCGGACGAAGGTGGGAAGGGTTCGCCCTACCTGCAGAGTGCGGCCAACCGGTGGAGCGAGGCGTCCCTGCCAAGCCGTCTGGCTGTCACCCAAACCACGCATCGTTGGGGCTTTATGCGGTTAACCCTGAAATAGACTGCGGCGGGTTTTTTCTGGGTCCCAGCCACTCAATTGCAATAAACACCAAGTATGAGAATTTCATGGCCCTGCTTGACAAATTTGTCACGTTGCGCGATAAATTCTGATTTCATTGGCGTTTGCCATCGCGGTGCCGGCGGGGAAGGGAAAGCGTTTAAACGATCTCGGGATTTTGCACCCAGAAACAAAAAAGGAGACCAGCCAAGATGAAAGCAGTTATTATTGGGGCATGCGGAGCCAATGCGCGCCATCATATCCGGGCATATAAAGCGTTAAATGTCGAAATTGCCGCGATCGTTGATGTCAATGAAAACGGCAAAAAACTGGCCGCCGAGATTGGCGCCGAGTTTTTTACGGATTTCAGGTCGATCAATTCATCCATATGTGATGTTGCAAGCGTGAGTCTTCCCCCATACCTGCATCCGCTGGTAACCACCCAGCTACTTAAAAATCAGGTCCATGTGTTGTGTGAAAAGCCGATTTCCTGCACGGTAAAAGACGGCAAACCGTTGCGCGCAGTTCTGGCGTCGAGCAAGGCCAAACTCATGGTGGGATTTTCCATGCGATTTGACCAGCGGTTTATTGCCTTGAGGAAACTGGTTCAATCCGGGGTGTTTGGCGATGTTCTTTATATAAACGCCCGTTATAGCGCGGCAAGCAGTTTTGCCGGTCTTTGGCGGGCGGACCCCGAGAAAGGGGGAGGAATATTTCTTGTAAATTCAATTCATTTTATGGATCTTATTCCCTGGATGATAGGAAAGAACGTTGTGTCCGTTGATGCTTATGGCGGCTCGGCCTTTCAGAAGGAAAAGGCGGAAGATAACGGGGTTATCTGCCTGAAGCATCAGGGAGGATGCCTGACGATGGCAAGCGGTCATTACTGGCCTTTCAAAGAAAGCGAAGTCGTTTTTGAAGTAATCGGCACAAAAGCGCGGGCGCTTTTGGAAAAGGATGCCGTGGTATTGCACAAGGCGGGCAGTGAAAAAGAACGGATCCCATGCGGCGGCAATATGATTGAGGAAGAAATAAAATATTTTATTGATTGCATTAGGACCGGCAGCCCCCCTTGTCCATCGCTTGATGAAAGCTTAAAGGCGACGCATTTGATTGAGTGCGCCAAAAATTCCGTGTTAAAGGAGCAACGCATATGGATTCAAAATTGAGAATAGGCCTGATTGAATGCGGCCATTGGCATTGCGGCGGGTATATCGGCGGATTACGCGAGGCGGGCGAAAATATTGTGGCGGTCAGCGATCGCAATCCGGGGATATCTAAAAAAGTTGCGGACACATTGGGGTGCCGGAACTATTCTGATTATCGAAAACTGATTGAGATGGAAAAACCGGATTTTGTGTTTGCCTTTGGCCGGCATGTTGAAATGCCTTCCATTGCCGGCGCGTTAATTGACGCGAAAATTCCTTTTTGCATTGAAAAGCCGGTTGGGATTAATCCGGAGGACGTGCACACGCTTGCGGACAAGGCTCAGGCAAAAGGAGTTTATGCGGCCGTTTCGTTTCCATCTCGGTCCACAAACTGGGTTTCCGAAATAATTAAGATGAAAACCGCCGGCGATTTGGGCAAATTGGCGCATTTATACTTCAGGTATATAGCCGGTCCGGCTAAAAGATATGTTGATTGGGGTTGTGAATGGATGCTCGATAAAAAACAGGCCGGCGGCGGGTGCAGTATTAATCTGGGAGTGCACTATCTTGATCTTTTCAATTATATCACACGGGAACCCGTCAAAAAGGTTGCGGCTTCAATGAATAATAACGTGTCGCAGGCGGAGGTGGAAGAAGCTTCTTCCATTATTCTAACGTCCGAAACCGGCGTTATTGGAGTCGTTGAAACCGGATATGGAGTTCCCGGGAATGGCGCCGATTCCTATTTTTCAATCACTACCAGCAATCATTTTATGACGATGCGTGACGGCCGACTCGTTATTAACAGTCAAAACGGCCAAGTCCGAGAAATGCCGGCTGGCTCGACTTCTTATGCGTCGTTCGCAAAGGAAGTGCTTAAAACCTTCAAACTCGGCAACGCGCCCGGCGCCGGCTTGCGGGACGCCCATGCGGCCTTAAAATTGCTGGATCGGGCATATCGCGCAACCAGTTTATAAGGCAGTGATGCTAATGTTGCCGGTTGTATCTTTATATACCCTATAGCATTTCGCCTCATCAATTCGGGAATGATCACGCACTTCGGACTTCTGGCCCCTACCCTTCCCTACCAACCGACTTCTCCTCCGCACAATTGTGCCGGAGAACATGCGCGGTTGGCGCAACCCCGGTGTGGCGCTTATAAGCATGGTTGAAGTCGCATGGATGTTTATAACCTAATTGATAGGCGATGGCCTTAACCGATGAATTTCCGGATTGAAGCCATGTTTGGGCAGTTTTCATTTTCAGCTTCTGAAAATAACCTGCCGGCGACATTTTCAACCGCTGGTGGAAAAGGCGATTGAGCGTGGCCGGCGACATGGCCAGATACTCGCACAGCGCGCCGACAGCATCACGCATTGTCAGGTGGTCTTCCATCCAGCGCCGCGCCAGGGCAAATTGCAAGGCAGGAGTTTCGGTAAAATCGGGAGCAACGTGGGTCTGCGCCAAAAGCAAGTCAATTTCCCTGCGAATGTTGTGCAGTTTGAACTGTGTGAACTGATCCATATTGTGCACTATTTTCCGGCAAGCCGCATGGAGCAACTGCAATCGCCTGATCTTTTGTTCCGACAGTTTAATCATCAAGTATTGGCCTTCTGCCGGTCTAATAAACGGAATGAGCGGCGGAGAACGCCAGGCCCAGTAGATACGATAATACCGCTTGCCCTTTTGCCCGGTGTAGCCGCGCAGGCAGGCCGGGCTTTCAATAAATACCTCGCCGCGTTTAAATCCCAGCACTTTGCCGGGCGTATGCATATAACAACACCCCCCCAACACGAGCGTATAAAACCACTCGGTCCTTGCCGCCAGCGGCCGTGGAAAACTACCGGGCAAGGCCGGCGCCGCAACCGCGGC
>JBDRJR010000153.1:0-41823 GCA_043814705.1 Verrucomicrobiota bacterium
AACAGAATAAACACAGATGGGAAAAACCGGAACTGCGGTTTTGATAATGGTCCTTCATAGCCCTCGGTTTTATTGGGGTTTTCCCACAGTCAATAGCCCACAGCCCTCAGCCAAAGCATCCTATGGGATGCTACTGAATTGCATTCAAAACGGAACGGCATACGCGCACTTCAAAAAAAATAACTTTTTTGTTTGACAGGCCGATAAGCCTGAAGTATGGTTCATCACTTTTACATTTACAGGAAAGCGAACGTTATGAAAACAACGATACCCCGGTTAAAAGACGTCCGGCGCAACTGGTTATTGATGGATGCCGCCGACCAGCCCCTAGGCCGGTTCGCCGTGAAAATTGCCGACCGTCTGCGCGGCAAGCATAAGCCGACCTACACTCCCCACGTGGACACGGGCGATTTTATCGTCGTGATCAACGCCCGCAGGGTCAAGCTGACGGGCAAAAAGAATGATCAGAAAATCTATACGGATTATTCCGGCTACCGGCACGGCCTTAAGGAAATCAAGGCATCCGTAATGCGTGCGCGTAATCCGGAGCGCATGATTTATGACGCCGTTAAACGCATGTTACCCAAAAACAAGCTCATGCGCGCGGCGTTTCAAAGGCTTAAAGTTTATGCGGAGGATAAGCATCCTCACGCCGGCCAGAACCCTCAGTCCCTTGTTTAATAAGGAGAAAAAAACGTGGTTACAACCCAGGCCGCTATTAAAGCCACAGGCCGTCGTAAAAATGCCGTCGCTTCCGTGAAACTGATCGAAGGGACCGGTAAACTGCTTGCGAATGGACGGGGGTTCGAGGACTATTTCCCCTCGCTGTCCGCCCGCAACTACGTGCTTCAACCGTTAAAATTGACCAACACGGACGTTAAGTTTGATATTTTCGCCAAACTCACCGGGGGCGGCACTATGGGCCAAGCCGGCGCCCTGCGCCATGCAATTGCCCGGGCTCTGATCCGAGCGGATAAATCCCTGCGCGAAGTGCTGAAGAACAGCGGTTTTCTCACCCGTGACGCCCGCATGAAGGAACGCAAAAAATCCGGTCAGCCGGGCGCCCGCAAACGCTTCCAATTCTCAAAACGGTAAGCGGGACAAAGATTGCGCATTTTTTTTGTTAGCTCGTCACATTGCCCGTCTGGAAGTGTCTGGCCTTCGCGGACAAGCCGGCGGGCAATTATTTTGCAGGACAGTCATGAGCAAGGGATTCAACATTACCTCCGGCGGAATTACCACCCCGCGCGGCTTCCGGGCCGCCGGAGTGGCGGCCGGCATCAAAAATGACAAGCGGGATATGGCCCTGCTGGTCTCGGATACTCCCGCCGCAATTGCCGGGGTATTCACCACAAACCGGGTGGCCGCCGCGCCCGTTCTGCTGTGTCGTGAAAAGCTGGCCGCCCGACAGGCCCGCGCCATAATCGTCAACAGTGGCAACGCCAACGCCTGCACCGGTTCCGAGGGCATACGCGATGCGCGTCGTATGACCCAGCTGACGGCTGACCTCCTGCAGTTGGAAGAGTCCGCTGTTTTTGTGTGTTCCACCGGCACAATCGGACAACCTTTACCAATGGATAAAATCGAGGCTGGTATCCGCCTGGCCGTCAAAACCCTTGCGCCCGCCGGCGGCGCCGACGCGGCCACGGCCATCATGACGACCGATACAAAACCTAAGCAGGTTGCCGCCAAAATGGAAATTGATGGCAAACCAGTGACACTCGGCGGCATAGCCAAGGGCGCCGGCATGATTCACCCGAACATGGCAACGCTACTGGTGTTTCTAACCACAGATGCCGCCGTGGAAGCGGTTGCCCTGCAGGATTGCCTGGCAACCGCGGCGGCCAAAAGCTTTAATCGGATTTCAGTGGACGGGGACCGGAGCACCAATGATACCGCGCTTTTCCTGGCCAACGGCGCGGCCCAGAACGCGCCGTTAGACCGCCGGCATCCACGCTGGAAAACTTTTTGCGCCGCTGTTAACGCCCTGACTGGCGAACTCGCGCGCCAGATCGTCAAGGACGGCGAAGGCGCCACCAAGTTAGTCACCGTAACTGTCCGGGGCGCTCCAGGCAAACGCGCGGCGGAAAAAGTTGCCCGATCCGTGGCTAATTCGCTCCTGGTGAAAACATCCTGGTTCGGCGCCGACCCCAATTGGGGGCGCGTGATCTGCGCCGCGGGCTATGCCGGCGTTGCGCTAAATCCGGACCGGATTGACATTGCCTACAATGGACAATGCGCGGTGCGCGGGGGCCAGAGCGCCGGCCTGGCGCCGGAGATTCTGCATGCGATCATCGCCAAACCGGAGTTCGGCATCGAGATTGATTTGCACTTGGGGCGCTCAACGTATAGCATGACAACCTGCGATTGCAGTGACGCTTACGTGCATATCAATGCATCGTATATGACTTAAGGATGATTGAAATTAGAAATTGGAAATTGGAATGCGGAAATTGGTTGTATATGCAATCCTAATTTCTAATTTCGAATTTCCAATTTCAGCCTCTTCCCATGCAAAAAATCATTGAAAAAGCCGGTGTCCTGATTGAGGCCATGCCATACATCCAGGCCTTTCGCGGTGAAACGGTCGTCATCAAGTTCGGCGGCAGTGCCATGGAGGACAAGGCGTGTCACGACGGTATTCTGACCGATACGGCGTTCCTTGAATGCGTGGGTTTAAGACCGATCATCGTGCACGGCGGTGGCAAAGCCATTTCACGGCGGATGGCCGCGGCGGGGCTCCAGCCGGTATTTGTCAACGGCATGCGGGTTACGGATAAGGCCACCGTCCAACTGGTGGAAGAAGTGCTGAACCACGAGGTAAATGTTGAGATCGTTGAGACTCTGATTGCACGGGGCGCGCGGGCCACAGGCATCCAGGGACCCAGCATTATACGCGCGGAAAAAGCGTTTTCCCTGGACAAAGTCACGGACCAGCCGATGGATATCGGCTTTGTGGGTAAAATCACGGGGGTTGACTTTGGTCCGATCAAGGCCTGCCTGGAGGCGGACATAATTCCTGTAATCACGCCGTTGGCCCGGGGCGCGGATGGCGCCGTTTATAACATTAACGCGGACGAATCCGCGGCGGCCATAGCCCAGGCCGTACGCGCCCGCAAATTGGTCTTTCTCTCGGACGTGCCGGGGCTCCTGCGGGACCCGCAGAATCCGGACTCGGTCATTTCCACGTTGAAGCGCAGCGACGTGGAAAGCCTGATCCGGGACGGCGTGATTGCCGGCGGCATGTTGCCGAAAATTCGGGGCGCGCTCGATGCCTTGGCCGCCGGCGTCCGCAAAGTGCATGTCGTGGACGGGCGCATGCCGCATTCATTGTTGTTGGAAATATTCACAGATCAAGGAATCGGAACGGAGATTATTCAAGATGAGTAAAACGACAGAAATCATTCAGCAGTTCGACGCACATGTTATTCCCTCTTACGCCCGGACGCCGATCGTGTTTGTCAAAGGCAAAGGCGCCAAGCTTTGGGACACCGAAGGCAAAGTCTATCTGGATTTCCTGGCGGGCATTTCCGTGTTGAATGTCGGCCACAGTCATCCGGTGGTTGTGGAGGCCATGCGTCAGCAAGCCGGCCTGCTGACGCACGTCTCCAACCTGTATTACACGGAAAACCAGGGACGTCTGGCCGAGGCATTAGCCGGTCTGGCACTGGGCGGCAAATGTTTCTTCTGTAATTCCGGCGCCGAGGCCAACGAGGCGCTGATCAAGCTCGCCCGGCTCTGGGGCCATGATAAAAACCGCTTTGAAATCATCACGATGAAAAATTCGTTTCATGGCCGGACGCTGGCAACCCTGACCGCCACCGGACAGGACAAGGTGCAGAAGGGGTTCGACCCCCTGCCATCCGGCTTTGTCCACGCCAAATTCAATGACCTGGAATCGGTCAAGGAAGCAATCACAGCACGAACTGCCGCGATCCTGGTGGAAGCTGTCCAGGGCGAAGGCGGCATAATTCCCGCCACCAAGGAATTTATGCAGGGACTGCGGTCGCTCTGCGACGAGAAAGACCTGTTGCTCCTGTGCGACGAAATCCAATGCGGCATGGGCCGGACCGGCAAGTGGTTTGCGTTCCAGCATTTCGACGTGGAGCCGGACGCCTTTGCAATGGCCAAGGCGCTCGGCAGTGGTTTCCCCATCGGCGCCATTGTCACCAACCCCAAGCTTGCCGATGTATTCCAGCCGGGCAAGCATGCCACCACCTTTGGCGGCACGCCCTTAGCCTGCGCGGCGGCACTGGCAACTTTGCAGGTTATTCAACAGGAAAACCTGCTCCAGCACGCCTCGGACCTGGGCGCCCGGTTCAAAAAGGGATTACAAGCGCTGGTGGCAAAATACCCCAAGAACCTGATTGAAGTGCGCGGGCTGGGACTCATGCTCGGCCTTGTGCTCGCCGCTTCCGCCAAGCCGCTGGAAGAAAAATTGATGGAAATGGGACTGATCACACTGGCCACGGGCAAACAAGTGCTCCGCTTCCTCCCTCCGCTTACCGTAAAACCCAACGAAGTGGATGAAGCGCTGGATATGATTAGCGACGCCTGCGCGGAAATGTTTGATACCCCCGCGGCGGAAGACGCCAAACCGGAATAAATAAATTTTCGATTGCCGATTTTTGATTTTTGATTTTTCAAACTCAATCCGGAATCGATATCGCGGCATGTAGTCTTACAATCGGAAATCGGCAATCGAAAATCGCAAATTGATTATGGCCTCCCGGATCAATCCGAATGTCGTTTATCTACCAACGCGCGCGATTCAGCGCGCGGCGCAACGGTTTTCCACACCTTTTTTCATTTACGAGGAAAACCGCATCCGTGCCAACTGCCGGGAGTTCCGCGACACGTTCCGGCGCTATTTTCCGAGCTTTAAGCCGCTCTTTGCCGTTAAGGCCAACACGAATCCCGCGCTTCTGCGTATTATCTTTTCGGAAGGCTTCGGCGCGGACGCCTCGAGCGAGGCGGAGGCCTGGATCACCCGGCGCCTGGGCGCCACGGGCATGTATACCGGCAACTACACCACTGAGGATGAGTTCCGGTTTGTTATGCGCCAAAACGTTTTCAAACTGAACCTGGACGATATCAGCATGTTGCCTGCTCTCCGGAAAATCGGCGTGCCGGATTTTCTCTCGTTCCGCATCAATCCCGGCATCAGCCGGGGTGGGATGAAAAGCCTGTATTTCTCCGGGCCGGACGCCAAGTTCGGCGTACCCACACGCGATGTCGTGGCGGCCTATCGGCGGGCAAAGGCTATGGGTGTGCGCCGGTTCGGCATTCACGTCATGACCGGCAGTAACGTGCTTGACGAACGTTATTTCGAGGCGGTAGCCTCCAAACTGCTGGAAATCGCCGGCACGATTAAAACCGCCGTCGGCATTGACTTCGAATGCCTCAACATCGGCGGGGGCTTTGGCGTTCCCTATCGGCCGGAGGAGAAACGGCTCAATCTCGACAAGGTGGCGCGCGGTATCCGGCGCGCCTTCGATCGGCAATGCCGGCGCTACAACCTGCGTGAACCCGTCTTGATGGCCGAACCCGGGCGCTGGATCATGGCCGATACCGGCTGGCTGGTCGGTCGCGTTCACGTCGTAAAGCATAGTTCCAAAACGTTTGTCGGCATTGATGCCGGCATGAACGATCTGCCCCGGCCGGCGATTTATGACGCCTACCATCACATCACCGTGGTCGGCAAACCGGCGCGTAGCCGTAAGGCGCCGGTAAACGTCGTGGGGCGGCTGTGCGAAAATAACGATCAGTTTGCCAAAGACCGGCGCCTGCCGGTCATCGCGCTTGGGGATCTGATTGCCATCCACAACGCCGGGGCGCATGCTTATGCCATGGGGCACAATTACAATAACCGGCTGCGGAGCGCCGAGATCTTGATCACGCGTTCCGGCGCACTGAAAAAAATCCGCCGGGCGGAAACCATCCGCGATCTATTCCGGACAACGGACCTTAAACCGTAGCCACTCCGGTGTTCAGTGTTCGGGGTTCGGTGTTCAGCCCGCAACCAAAGTATGGGAGTATGGGCGTAGTGGTGTGTGGGAGTGCGGAAAAACTCTTTACGCCCATACGTCCAAACTCCCATACACCCACACGCTTTGGAGTGTCTTCACACTTTTAAGACCCCCGCCAGCCGGAAAAAATTGACCAGAATCGTCCGGCCGGCCATATACGGCGTTTCCCAGCGTTCGGCGTGGAATTGCATGCCGTATAACAGCCGCGCGCCATGCCGGATCATTTCATAGGTGCAGTCCGCGCTTTTCGCCAGGTGGATAAAACCCCGCGGCAGTTTTTTGATCTCGCACCGATGGCTTTCGCGGACCCGGACATGCCGGAGCAAACCCGCAAAGATCGGATCCGCGTGTAGAATTTCCACTTCCACAAAGGCGTCCGCATAATAATAGCCCGGATGGCCCTTGACGGCGCCGGTATCCGGCTCACCGGGGAGGCATTTGCGCATCGGCTCATCCGGCAATCGGCGGACCTTGCGCAGATCCCGGTTAAAGCTGTATCCGATCAATTGATGGCCCTGGCAGATCGCCAGGAGCGGTATTTTCGTAGTATGCAGGAGATCGTTAAGGCCGTATAAGTCCGACATGCGGATCGTCGGCCAGGGATCGGGCGAGCCCGTGATAATGATTGCTTGGGGATTGACGGCGTTCACGCTAACGGGAGTCGCGTCCGCATAGTGCATCGTCAGAACCGGATGGCCGCTCAACTGCTCCATCCGGCGTTTAAAGCCGGTGGTTCCGTCCCGCTGGTCATAATCCTTTCGGTTCCGCATGCTGATCACGAGAATCATGGCCGCGCTCCTCTTAAATTATTGACCACATGGCGTGGCATTTGTTACACATTAGGTGGCATCTGTAAAGCCATTAAATCTGATGGTCAATGGGTAATGGTTGATGGTTAATGAAGCAGAAAACACGTGATCATAACGGCTATTTGCCGATGACCGGCGGGACAACAAATTCCTGCAAGAGATTCTTGATTATTCATACAACAATGTTTGCTATGCATGTTTTTGCTCTGGGTCGCGTTATCCGCATCAACCATTCACCATCAACCATAAACCATTCCCGATCTACGCGCTTACGCGCAGATCGGATGATCATATTGAGGCATCATGAAATACAGGCACGTCGCTTGGCATGAAATTGACACGTGTGTGCAAACGGTGGGCCGGGCCATTCGCGCCGCCCGGTTCCGGCCGGACGGCATTGTCGCCATTCTCAAGGGCGGCATGGTGCCCGCGCGCCTGCTTTCCGACTTTTTCGGCTCCATTGAAATTTACCCCATTCGCGCCAAGGCCTACGTCAAAACCCGCAAACTGGAGCACGTGCGGATTGAATCCTTCCGGTATCCCATAGGCCGCAAAAACGTGCTCCTGGTAGACGACATTCACGATTCCGGCCAGACCCTGCAGAAAGTGATCCGGCATCTTCTGCTCCGCCACCCGCGGGCACTGCGCACCGCCACCCTGTTCTATAAACGTCAGGCGCCGCATCCGCCCGATTTTCATGCGCGCACGGTCGCGCCCGACGTCTGGGTGGTCTTTCCGTGGGAAAGAAACGAGATGCAAAATGCCCACGGATGATTTAGCGCGACACTTGCCCGCCTATGCCTATTTGCCCATTAACAGGAGTTATTATAATGAACCATGACTATCAAGTAATTCGCAATTTAGCCGGAATCTATGCGGAGATTGCCAGGCAACCAGTCAACGAACAGCGTCGTATCGGCTGGCAAAAAGTTAATGACCTCGAGAAAAATGTGCGCCCCATGGTTTGGATTAATGAGGAGCCATGGCAAGAGTTGAACTACGATGGCTCATTGACGCCGACTTGTCGCGATACTTATCTTCGGACAGTGGAAGATTTTCTCCTTAAAACCGTTTATCGCTGGAATCATTTTCCCGTTGATTTGATCGTTGATCCATTTTTAGTGGTAAAGAAGGTGACAAATTTCGATGAATTTTGCGGTTTAGGAATCAAGGAGGATATTATTGGCAAAGGTGACGGGGGCGTCGTCTCGCATGGCTATGTCACCCAATTTGCGACCATGGACGATGTTGAAAAAATACGGATGATCAAAATCGCATATGACAAGACCGAGACGATGCGCCGCTTTGCACTATTGCAGGAAATTTGCCAGGACATCATTGAAATTCGCCTGGAAGGTCAAGGATTCATTCATTTCACTCCTTGGGATAAGATTGCCATGTGGTATAATCCGATGGAAATTCTCATGGACCTCGTGCTTAAACCGGAACTTATGCACGCTATTGTCAGCCGCTATACGGATGCCATGCTATACCAACTGGATCAATTGGAAGCGCAAAACATGCTGTCTTTGTGCAACAACAATGTGCGCATTGGCTCGGGCGGATTAGGTTATGTATCGGATTTGCCTGGGAAAAAGTACGATAAAAATTATGTTTGCCCATACAATCAATGGGGCAATGCCATGCCGCAGATTTTTTCGGATGTCAGCCCCGAAATGCACGAGGAATTTGCCTTGCAATATGACCGCAAATGGCTGCGGCGTTTTGGGTTAAGTTATTATGGTTGTTGCGAACCTTTGCATAATAAACTTGGGATTCTAAAGTCGGTCGGAAATTTGCGCAAAATTTCGGTAAGCCCTTGGGCCAATATCGAAAAAATGGTTTCGGAGGTCGGAGGCAATTATGTGTTATCCGTCAAACCTTCGCCGGCATGTTTTGCCGAAGACCATTGGCAGGAAGACCGCACACGATGCAATCTGCAACGACTGTTCGATATTACGCGTGGGTTGCCCACGGAATTCATCATCAAGGATATCAGCACTTGCCGCAACGATGTGTCGCGGATTACCAGTTGGTGCAAAATAATTCATGCGATCATCGAACGCAATTGACGAATATAGTTAAAGGCCTTTTCACAGAAGCGATGGGATTCTCCGTCCATTTGGGTTCCATTCCAGTCTGCGCAAAAAAAACTTGAAAAGTTTGGTTCAATCAGGAGGCACAATGACAATGACCGCGAACGATCCTATGCACCAAATCCGGTATGACAACGCGTTCAGCGACTGGTCCGAAGCCCTGCCGCTTGGCAACGGGTACTTTGGCGCATCTGCTTTGACGCGCGGGGTTTGCAGTATGCTTATACAGCGGCACCCCGCACGCCGCGCATCTGCGCCAAACTAACGCAATGCAAAATTAAAGTATTAACCGAATCGTATAGATGGAGAAACACAACCATGACATCGCGAGAACGGGTGCTTGCTGCTTTTGCTCACGAAGAACCTGACCGTGTGCCATGCTGGTGCGGCGCAATGCCGGAGTTTTGGACGAAGGCAAAACAATACCTGAAGATCAGCGACGATGAGGCATTACGCGTTCGGTTCGGCGACGACTTCCGTCGCGTCTATGCCCGTCATAATCGTCCCGAACATGCCAAGTCGAAAGACGCCACAGAACTCACCGTCTTCGGCGTCGAGCGCACTGGGATCGGCTACGGACAGCCACTGTCTCACCCCCTCGCCGATGCGACGCTATCCGATATCCACGCCTACGCGTGGCCGGATCCGAATTGGTTCGATGTGTCCCGGATCGTAGCGGATGCGTCACAATGGAATGGGCAGTACGCCATCCTTGGCGGTGATTGGTCGCCCTTTTGGCATGATGCCATTGACCTGCTGGGTATGGAGAACCTCTATCTGAAGATGATTAGCGAGCCGGAACTTATTGACGCACTGCTTCAGCATCTTGTGGACTACTATGTTGCCATCAGCCAGAGGATTTTTGACGCGGCTGAAAAAGCGATCGATATTTTTTTCATCGGCAATGATTTCGGAGGACAGACCGGACCGCTGATGAGCCCGCAGATGTTCGAGCGGTTTTTCCGCCCCCATCTCCAACGGCTGTCCCATCTCGGCCATGCATACGGTCTGAAAGTGCAAATGCATTGTTGCGGCGGTATCGCGCCGTTAATTCCGCTGATGATCGCGGCCGGCATTGACGGACTGCATGCCGTCCAGCCGTGTTGCGGCGGCATGGATCTGCGGCGGCTGAAAGCAGATTTCGGGGCGAAAATACTTTTCAACGGCGGCATTGATTCGCACCATGTCCTCATCAAGGGCACGCCCGAACTCGTCCGCGTGAAGACACGGGAGGTCCTGAAGATTATGATGCCCGGCGGCGGTTATGTGGCCGGTGCAAGCCATGACGCGATCATGGAAGAAACCCCGGTGGAAAACGTCGTGGCCATGTTCGATACAGTGCTCGAGGCCGGGCACTACCGGCATGTCAGCGATAGATTGACATGACCAATCAGCGGGCCTTGCACGGATTGCGCTTGCCCGGCGTAGTTCGGCGCTGCCGGACGAAGCCGGGTTTCAGCGCGTTTTTTCCGCCGGAGGCGGATCCGCTTAGGCTGGAAAGTTCAAACAATTGATCGCGCAAAATGGCCGCGCGCTCGAATTCCAGCGCCTCGGCGGCCTCCAGCATTTCGCGCTCGATATCCTGGATGGCTTCGTGGATGTCAAACTCCTCGTCCGCCGCGTTTAAAACCCGGCGCTCGATGGCCTCGCCTTCCTTACGGAACACCAAACCGTCCTGGACGCTCTTCTGAATGCTTCGCGGCGTAATGTTGTGCTTTTTATTATAAGCTCCCTGCAGGCAACGGCGATCTTCCATGACCGCCAGCGCACGGCGCATGGAATCGGTAACTTGGTCCGCATACATGATCACACAGCCGGTGACATGGCGCGCGGCGCGGCCGGAGGTCTGGATCAGTGCCGTTTCCGACCGTAAAAAGCCTTCCTTATCGGCGTCCAGGATTGCCACGAGCGACACCTCCGGCAGGTCTAATCCTTCGCGCAGGAGATTAATGCCCACCAGGCAATCCACCTCGCCCTTGCGCAGGCCACGGAGCACCTCGACTCGCTCAATGGCGTCAATATCCGAATGCAGGTAGGTAACGCGCAGGCCGGCCTCACTGAGATAATCACTCAGGTCCTCGGCGGTCTTCTTGGTCAGCGTCGTCACCAGCACGCGCTCATGGCGCGCGGCGCGCGCGCGCACTTCCTCAATCAGGTCGTCAATCTGGCCTTGCAACGGACGCACCGTAACGAGCGGATCCAGGAGTCCCGTAGGCCGGATGATCTGCGGCACCATCTGCGGCGACACCTCGCGCTCATAAGGGCCCGGCGTGGCCGACATGCAAATGATTTGACCGGTCCGGCCAAGAAACTCGTTGAACGCTAACGGCCGGTTATCGCGCGCCGAGGGCAGGCGGAAGCCGTGCTCGATGAGCACGTTCTTGCGCGCCTGGTCGCCGTTGAACATTCCGCGCAGTTGCGGCAGGGTGACGTGGGACTCGTCCAGGACGGTCAGGAACTCGCCGGTAAAATAATCCAACAACGTGGCCGGCGGCTCGCCTGCGCGCCGGCCGCTGAGGTGCCGGGAATAATTTTCAACCCCCGAGCAGTAGCCCATTTCGCGCAACATTTCCAGGTCGAACATCGTGCGCTGTTGAATGCGCTGGGCCTCCAGCAGTTTCTGGTTGGTTTCGAACCAGGCGACGCGCTCCTCCATTTCCGCGCGGATGCGCGGCAAGGCGCTTTCGATGCGGCTGGCCGGCATTACGAAATGCTTGGCCGGAGAAATGGTCAGGGCCGCCAGCGACCCCTGCACTGCACCGGTCAGGGCATCAATGCGTTCCAAGCTTTCGAGTTCGTCCCCGCAAAACTGGGCGCGCACGCCGGCGGTGGAATACGAGGGGAAAATATCGAGCGTATCGCCGCGCACGCGGAATGTGCCCGGCTGGGGCTCGTAATCGTTGCGGGTATACTGGATGTCCACAAGCCGGCGCAAGAGGTCGTCGCGATCCAGGCTTTCGCCCCGTTTGATGGTTACCAGCATCTCGCGGTAATCTTCAGGCGAGCCCAGGCCGTAAATGCACGAGACCGAGGCCACGATGATGACGTCGCTCCGGTTCATCAGCGAATTGGTGGCCGAAAGGCGCAAGCGCTCGATATCCTCATTAATGGAAGCGTCCTTTTCGATATAGGTGTCGGTCTGCGGGATATAGGCTTCCGGCTGATAGTAATCGTAATAACTGACAAAATATTCCATGGCGTTTTCGGGGAAATAGACTTTCAACTCCTGAAAGAGCTGGGCCGCCAGGGTCTTGTTGTGCGAAACGATCAGCGCGGGCTTGCCCCACCTGGCAATTACGTTGGCAATCGTAAAAGTCTTGCCCGAGCCCGTCACGCCTTCCAGGGTTTGGAAACGCGCTCCGGCCTCCAAGCCGCGGACCAGGGAATCCATGGCCTGGGGCTGATCGCCCGCCGGCGCATACGGCGCCTTGAGTGAAAATACCGAAGACATAGCAAGAAGAGCCCCAGGGGACAGAGCCCCAGGGGACAGAGCCCCAGAGATCAGAGACCAGAGATTAGAAATTTTCCGGGATTGCGTATCATTGTCCCTAACATGCTTCCGATTTCTTTACAAAGTGAAGTAAGTTCCTCGTGCTCTTTGATTGACATGTATTGGCAATCCCCGGAAAAATCAAGCGACGATTCCGTCTCGTTGGCTTCTCCATCACAATCCGTCAATTTGCTGATGAAATGCGCTCCATATCTCCGTTTTGCCCAAGCCTCCCGCAAATTCAAACAGATCGAACGCGACGAGCGACGGATTTGAGACGTTAGCGCATAACGTTCTTCCGGTGGAAATCGCTTGCTGATTTCAAATATCCGCATAGCAAGCTGGTAGGCTTTCTTATATACAATTAAATCCGTGGCCGATTTAATTTCCATTTGCCGTTCTCCTCTTTTTCCCCTCTGTTTTTCCGACCTCTGGCTTTCTGGGGCTCTGCCCTCTGGAGCTCTTCTTTATTTCACTTCCAGCATCCTGGCCAACGCTTTGCGGGCGTTTGCGCGCAAGGGCTCGCTCACGCGCACGACCTGCTCCTCCGGCCACTGCTCCAGCAGGGCCAGCAGTTTTGCTTCCGTTGTCAGGATCATATCCCGGCAAACCGATTGCCGCAGTGGCACGATCGTCAGTCGCCCGCGGTGCTGGCGCGCCAACCGATCCACAAGGTGAAATTCCGTGCCGATCACCACGGTTGAACCCGCCGGCGCCGCCTCAACATATTTGATAATCTGGGAAGTGGAGCCATGCTCATCCGCCAGGCGGGCGGCGGCGGCCGGCGTTTCCGGATGCACAATGATTTTTGCATCCGGATATTGCCGGCGGGCCGACGTTATATCGTCCACCGCAAAGGTATGCACGTGGCAATATCCCTTCCAGACCAGCACCCGTGCGCGGGCGATGCCATCCACACCCACCCCACCCCATTTTTTACCGGGATCATAAACCGCCACGGCCCCGTCCGGCAATCCCAGGTCACGGGCCGTGTTCGTCCCAAGGTGCTCATCGGGAATGAATAGAATGCGCTTGCCATGATTAAAAGCCCAATGAAAAACCCTGGCCGCGTTGCTCGAGGTGCAGGTCAGGCCGCCATGTTCGCCGCAAAAAGCCTTGACGGCGGCGGAACTGTTGACATAGACCACCGGAATCCAGCCTGCCTGCGCCTGCCTGCGCGAAGCGCTCCAGCGAAACCAGGCGGAGCGTTGCCGCGAAGACAGGTCATCAGCCACCGCTTGGATTTCCTGCCAGACCTGTTGAACCTCGCGCAGGGGGGCCATGTCGGCCATAGGACAGCCGGCCTGGATATCCGGCATGTAAACCGCCTGATGCGTTCCGCTCAGAATATCCGCCGATTCCGCCATGAAATGCACGCCGCAAAAAACAATGCGCTCGGCTTTCATTTCAACGGCGGCGCGGCGCGCTAATTCCAGCGAATCACCGATCACATCCGCATGCTTAAGCACTTCATCCTGCTGGTAATAGTGCCCCAGAATGCAGAGTTGCCGGCCCCATTGCTTTCGCAAGGCTTCAATGGATTCGCTTGTGTTCATGCAGGTCACCATGCTTGTCCAAAATTATTTTGGACACCAATGGCAAATCACATATACCCATACAGCGGCCAATATACTACCGGCACCAGTGATGTTCCACCGAAATTTGCCAGGCGCTGGGTAACGCCGCTATGATAACGAATGAACCACTGCGCCTGTTCGCGGTCATATACCACCAGGTCCGAAATCCCGTCGCCATCAAAATCACCGGAAACCGGGATGTTGGAAGACCCGCCCCAACGATATTTGTTCATCACCCAACCCGCCACGGGCGAATAGATATACCAGTCACCATACCCATAGTCATAGAGCGCGAGATCGGAGACACCATCCCCGTCGTAATCACCCGGCACCGGCACCCGCTGAGGGCCGCCAACATTGAAATGACCGATGCTTCCGTTTTTGGTGTAAAAAACGTACCAGTCGCCCGTGGCTTCCAAATACAGGGCATAGTCCGACAAACCATCGCCATCGTAATCACCCGGCACGGGGAAAAACCCCGGGGCGCCGAAAATCCCGCCAGATACCAGCCATATGCGGTCGCGCGCTGATAAAACATACCACGTCCAGTTGTTCATATCATAGATTGCAAAATCAGTGAAACCATCGCCATCGTAATCACCGGGCACGGGAATAAACGCATCGCCGCCAAACCCGGCCGTGGTTTCGATCATACCATTCTCAAGGTAAAACACGCCCCACAAGCCCCCGCGCGGCCCATAGATAAGCGGATCCGACATTCCTCCGCCGTTATAGTCGCCCGGCACCGGAAGATAATCGCTGGATCCGAAATTCGCGCCGCTGGCCAGCAAGTTCTGGTTCCGGGACGACCAGATATGCCAATCCCCGTTGCGGATATCATACAGCGTGAAATCGCCGCACCGGTCGCCATCGTAATCATTATTAAGCCCCAGCGCACACAGGTTCGAAACCGATGAGGGCGGCGTTGGCGGTGTACCATATACCCCCACCGCCGACCAGGCGGCCTGCACACTTGCTGTCCAAGCAGGGTTGAGATCCTGGGCCGCGGAAAACCAGGCAATCCACGCCGCGCGGTAATCGGTGCTCGGCACGCAATACACGGTCAAGGCCCGATAAGCCACCTGGAACGTGTTGGCGATTCCGATCCCCGTCACGTCATAAATAATGCCATCGTTGACGCCATTCCCACCCTCCGCAAGCAAGTAGGTCATGTGATTCTGCACGCCGCAGTTATAATGCACGCCGCCATTGTCACCACTGCCGTAATACCAATATGTTCCGTGGTATTTGCTCGGGTCGTTATAACGCTGGGGATTACGCATGTCGCGCAAAGCCACCGCATATGGATAAGTGCAATCTTCGCCGATCAGCCAGTCGGCCTGACCGGCCACGCGGTCCGGATAACTGGCGCGACCATCGCCTTGGCTGGCAAATTCCACGGCCGTGCCGAAAATATCCGAAAACGATTCGTTTAAGGCGCCGGATTCGCCATAATAAATCAGGTCCGCCGTATTTTCAGTAACAGCATGCGTGAACTCATGGGCGCACACATCGAGCACGGCAAGCTCGGCAAACAGACGGCCCGGGTAAAAGAAAAAGGCCTGGTCGCGCGATGACCAGTACGCATTATCCGTGCCGCCCCACATATGCACATTGGCGACAGCCTGGGCGCCATTGCCATCGTAACTGTTACGGCCGTGCACGGCGCTGAAATAGTTTTGGGTAAGATTGAAATTATTGGCCGCAGACATTTCCGTGGGATCGGAAGCGCCCCAGGAGGCCGAGCCGCGAAAAGCCCATGATCCGCTGTCGGGATAACTTGCGGTGTTATCGCTGTTATAAATTGCCCAGGCGTCATTGAACAGCCAGTAACTGCCGCCGCTGAACAATCCGGTCACGGTAACGATCGCACCCCCTTCCCCATCCAGAATATTGCCGCTGATGGCCACATCACCCTTGGACGTTGAATCAGAGACCTTGCGAATGTCATTATAGCCCTGCAGTACCGCGCCGGAGCGCGCGTCAATCCAATAACGCCAACAACCTGCTCCCGCTTGAGCGTTTTCATAAACCAGCGTCAATTCGTAGGCCAATGTCGGCGCCACATCCCGCGCGTAAATCACAAGTTCCGGAGTTCCCAAAACATTACCGGAGGGTTTTCCCATTACCGCCAAATCCCTTCGGGCCGCAGTCACCGCCATGGCCGCGTCAACGACCGGCGCCGGATTCACGATCACGTCCGGGATATAACGTCCATTAACCTGGTATGGCTGGCCGTTGCAATCAAAATGCACAATCAGTTCGCCGCCGATAACGCGCCGACCATCGGACTTCTGGCGTAAACGCGCATGATGAAATCCCTTGGTATCGGCATCCACACGATAAACGTCAAATTCATGCACGGCATTATTTATACGGTAGGCCGCCGCGAGCCGCTCTAATACGGCAAACACATCCCGGGAATAGTCACGCCGGGAACTTGAAAGCGCTCCCCTGCCACCCATCCTTTTATCTGCCAATCCGGTGCCACGCAAGGAGGCCGGCGCGCCGGTTTTAAAATCCCACTGAACCGCAACGTCCGACAAAGCTTTGAACGCCGCCGCCTGGCCGGCGGTCGGCGCACGGACAACCTCCGGTTTTGTAACAGCGGCCGCGGCATGCTTGGGCCGTGGCGCCTCATCCGCCCGAAACGCCAAGCCGGGCAGAGCTAAGGCCAGCAATCCCGTCACAATCCAAACGGCTATGGAACAATGGTTCATAAAGTTCGTAACAAAAGTATTGCAAACCGCGTTTAGATAGACAAGGATTTATGGCTGGATTACCGGATGGTTTACAGGTAAACAAGCCAGGGCTGTGTCATTCTCGCGGCTCACCAGGGACGGTTCCCTCCATAGGCGGGCAGGTTGCCCTACCTGCCCGGAATTCATCGCTAATGGTCCGGCACTGCCGGACGGCTGAGCCGCAATACACGGTGCAAATTTGAGAATGATACAGCCGTATAAACAAGCATTTTTATGCCTGTTTTATTCTTGACTTCATCGGACAATCTATTATGTTATAAGCATGATACAACTTATAGCTCATTTAATTTAACAAGGAGGACCGTATCATGAAAAGGCATCGCTTTTTAACTGTTGGCTTCGTGGTATTTGTGATAGTTAGCGCAACGCTTGTCCAGGCCCTTGAGATTGCGCCGCTTAATCCCGAATTCAAGCAGTATCAGCAAAAACTGATGGCCAAAACTTTGACCACGCGCACGACGGATGGTCATGGGCTGGGCCATATACCGGCGCCCTTCAAACTGCCCCAGCCGGCGGCATCTTTTAAAGTGCAACAGGGCAAGCCCAAGGCATTGCCAACCAGTTATGATTTACGCAATGACAGCAAAGTGTCGCCCGTCCGGAATCAGGGCATTTATGGTAATTGCTGGGCATTTGCCACATTCGGCTCGATGGAGTCCTGCCTCCTGACCGCTGAAACCTGGGATTTCTCGGAAAACAACCTGTCCAATAAACATGGCTACGATAGTGCCTATGGCGGAGGCGGCAATCATTATATGTCGTTAGCCTATCTGGGCCGATGGGGCGGACCCGTCCTGGAATCGGACGATCCATATTCCAATGGATCCTACAGTCCTTCCGGCCTGACGGTTCAAAAACATATTCAGAGCGCGCAATTTATTCCCGACCGCACTTCGTCCACCGATAATGACGCCATCAAGCAGGCTGTCATGACTTATGGCGGCCTCTATTCCGCTTTCTGTTACAATAGCGCTTACTATAACAGCGCCAACTACGCGTATTACTATAGCGGCGCCTATGTTTCCGGATGGGGGCATGCAATCACCATTATCGGGTGGGATGATGCGTTCAGCCGCTTCAATTTCAAAACGACTCCAGCCGGCGACGGCGCCTTCCTGATTAAGAACAGTTGGGATACTTCGTGGGGCGATGAAGGTTACTTCTGGATTTCATATTATGATGCCCACATTGGCAATGACAATTGCCTGTTTTTGAATGCGGAATCCACGGCGAATTATGAATCTGTCTATCAGTATGACACGTTGGGCATGTGTACCGCGTATGGCGGCTTGAGCACAACGGCCTGGGGCGCTAATATTTTTTCCGAGGCATCCGGCACAATTGAGGCAGTCAGTTTTTACGCCGCGGCCGCCGGCGCCAGTTATGAAATCCGCGTTTATACGGGTGTAACCGCCGGAAGTCCGACCAGCGGCACGCTCAGCGCCACGAAGAGCGGCACGGTCACCTATGGTGGATATTATACGGTGACCTTGGATTCGCCGGTAACTTATTCAACGCGCTTCTCCGTGGTCGTCAAGTTCACGACGCCCGGGAGCCTTTATCCAATCCCGGTTGAATATCCCATAGCGGATTACAGCAGTGCGGCGTCAGCTTCCTCCGGTGAAAGCTACATCAGTGCAGACGGCAGTTCCTGGGAGGAAGCCTATTACGGTGGCGAGTATTTCAATGTCTGCATCAAGGCATTTGGCACGGGCGGCGAAGCACCCACGCCCACGCCCACCAACACCGGCGCAATCAACGACTATGACGGCGACGGCAAGACCGATTACTCGTTGTATGGCTGGATGAATGGAAAATGGTCCATCTGGTCTTCTTATTATGGCCGATTGCTTGCTAATGGAGATAAATGGGGCGATTATCGGCAATTGCCCGTATCCGGCGATTTTAACGGAGGCGGCGCAACTGATGTTGCCGTGTATTCGCTGGATGATGGATATTGGTATATCTACTATATGGAAACTGGAACGTATTACATCTTCCAGTGGGGCGGCTACGGCTATTGCCCGGTTGCCGGCGACTACGATGGCGACGGTAAAACCGACTATGCCTTGTATTACTGGCCGGATAGCACCTGGTATATCTGGTCTTCGCTCTATAACCGCTACCTTGTTAATGGAGCTGAATGGGGCGGCGATTGGTATATACCTGTGTCGGGCGATTTCGATGGCGACGGCAAGTCTGATATTGCCGTATATTCTGAGGATTCCGGATATTGGAAAATCTACTTCATTGGAACGGGACTGTATCGGATCTTCCAATGGGGCGGCCTCGGATTGAGACCGGCCTGCGGCGACTACGATGGCGACGGCAAAACCGATTACGCCTTGTATTACTGGCCGGCGGGTTACTGGTATATCTGGTCTTCGCTTTACGACCGCTACCTTGTTAATGGAGAAAAATGGGGCGGTTATGGATACCTGCCTGTGCCGGGCGATTTCGATGGCGGCGGCATAGCTGATATTGCCGTGTATGCGGAGAATTACGGATATTGGTTAGTCTACTTCACTGAAACCGGACTGTATTCCATCTTCACGTGGGGCGAGTATGGATATAGTCCACCCTACGATTGGGTCTGGTATTATTAAGATACAAGGTCAAAAGGTCTTGCGGGCCTTGCAGTCCACAAGACCTTTTGCGTTGACCACGCCGTAAAAAATGACCGCGTAATCCGCCGTATTCCCGACTCTTTGAGGAGGCAGGACTACGGCGGGCAAGTTTTTGGCGTCTGCCGGTGGGCGGATTGTGCGGCGTCATACCTTGCGTGATAAATTTGCAGTTTGCCGGACGTCCACGCCAAACTGCTTGCGATACACCAGCACGAGGAATCTTGTGAAAACGCCTAACGCATCCATGATCAACGCCGTATGTACACATCCGCGAATGCGACGGATGAATGAAGTGGCCCTGTTACGACAGCTTCATATGCATGGTCATAGTTCCCGCATTGAATTGGCGGCCATGTTAAAATTGGATGCTAAAACCGTAACCAACCTGACGCGGGAATTATTTAAAAAACGGTATATCAAGGCCATTGGACTTGCCCCGCTTGATCGCGGCCGTCCCCGTCAAATACTTCAACTCAACAGCCGCGTCCTGCAAGCCATCGGCATCTATCTGAAAGAAGATGCCGTACACGGAGCCGTCATTGATCTGGAAGGCCGTATCAGGCAGAAAATCTCGGTGCCAATATTTGGCGAAGGCCGCCAGAAAGCATTGTTGCAAAACCTACGCCAAATTGCCGATCAACTGCTTCGTCAATCCAAAACCAAAGTCATGGGCATCGGACTTGCTTTCCCGGGTATTTATGACACCCGAACACAACGAATAATCGAATGCGCCCATCTGCCCGCATGGAAAGACGTCTGTATTCCAGAAGTGTTTCAAGGCATCTATCGCGGGCCTTTCTTTTTTGATACGTTTACCCGCGCCAAGGCATTGGCCGAGCAGTGGTATGGGGCGGCCCGTGCGCTTGAAAACTTTATTCTGGTTGATGCCGGCGTGGGAATCGGATGCGCAATTGTAAATCAAGGTCAACTCCAGACCGGCGCAACTCATCTGGCCGGCGAAATCGGCCATATAATCGTTGACCGCCAGGGTTTACCCTGCCGCTGTGGTCGGCGCGGATGTCTGGAAACCGTATCTTCGTTGGAACCCGTGCGGCGTCACATGCAACAGATCACAGGCCAGACTCGTCAACGACTGCCAGTTACGGCCATGGCGGCCCTGTTGACAAGCGATAATCCGGCGATTAGTGCAACTGTAACCGAAGCCGGCCGAACGCTTGGCTTGGCGCTGGCCAATCTGGTGCAGGTTCTGAATCCCGCCCATATCGTGCTGGCAGGCGACATGGTGGAATTGGGTCCATTGTTTATCCAATCCGTCAATGATGGTTTGACCGAATACAGCATTCCCGCATTTCGCCATGCCGTGCAGGTTGTCCCCGGCACCCTGGGTGCAAACGGGGCCTTGCTGGGCGCCGGTATTCTGGCGCTACAATCCTTGTTTTCATAACGATCAGGGCAACACACCCCTGCCGTAAGCCCCCCCCTATTTTTTTTTAAAAATAATGCTTGCACTCGAAATAAGATTATGTCATATTATTAATTAGAAGTTATCCATTAACTCGGGTTTTAAGCCCGACCAACGAAAGGAACAACGCGCCATGCCCATACCTCGACCAACCACACCTTCCGCCTATTGCGGCCTGGCCAGGGCCATCCGTAGTCATTGCCTCCAGATGACCCATCGCGGAAAAAGCGGCCATGTCGGTAGCATGCTTTCGATGGCCGACTTGCTGGCGGTACTTTACGCTTCCATACTGAGGGTTGACCCAGCCAATCCAAAATGGCCCGAGCGTGACCGCTTTATCCTCAGCAAAGGACACGGTGGCGCCGCTGTTTATGCCGTGCTGGCTGAACGCGGCTTTTTTCCCAAGGACTGGCTCAACACATATTACTTAGACAATGGCCGACTTTCCGGCCATATCAGTCACCATGTTCCCGGGGTTGAATTTTCCACCGGTTCACTCGGGCATGGATTGCCGGTTGCTGTGGGCATGGCGCTGGCCGCCAGGCAAGCTGGGAAAAAACACCGGATTTTCTGCCTGCTGAGCGATGGCGACTGTAACGAGGGATCCACTTGGGAGGCCATCGCGTTTGCCGCCCAGCACCATTTTGACAATCTGACCGTTATCGTGGATTACAACCGGGTTCAGGCGCTCGGCAAGATGGAAGACGTAATCGAGATGGAGCCCTTTGCCCGCAAGCTGGAAGATTTCCACTGGGCCGTGCAGGAGATTGACGGCCACGATTATGTCCAGATTGAAACTGCGCTGACCAAACTGCCCTTTGTGCCCGGCAAGCCTTCGTGGTTGTTGGCCCGGACGACAAAGGGCAAAGGTGTCAGTTGGATGGAAAATACGGTGGCGAGTCATTACGGCGCGGTCAATGACGAGCAATTGGCCAAGGCCTTAAAGGAACTGGAGGTGGCGCAATGAGAAAGGTATTTAACACGGAATTATTGAGTATTGCCAAGCGCGATTCGCGCATTTTTATGATCCTGGCGGACATCGGTTATGGTGAAATTGAGCCGTTTGCCCAGGCGTTTCCCGATCGATATTTCAACTGCGGCGTGGCCGAACAGGCCATGACCGGCATTGCCTGCGGCGTGGCCATGGAAGGCAATATTGCCGTCACCTATTCCATCGCCAACTTCCCCACCCTGCGCTGTCTGGAACAAATCCGTAATGACGTTTGTTATCATAACGCCAATGTTAAGATCGTGATTATCGGCGGAGGCATGGCCTATGGGCCGCTCGGCATTTCGCATCATTCCACCGAGGACCTGGCCATCATGCGCGCCCTGCCGAACCTGGTGGTGGTGGCACCGTGCGATTGCGCGGAGGCACAGGCGGCCGTTCACGCCATGATTGCCCACGAGGGCCCCGTCTATTACCGGTGCGGCTACAAAAAGGAACCGGCGATCCATGAAGGCCCGATTGACTTCCGGTTCGGCAAGGCGCTGACCGTCCGCGACGGGCGGGATGCCGCGATTATTTTCACCGGCACGATCGGCTATAACTGTAAACTGGCCGCGGAACAGCTGGCGACCGACGGAATTCAGTGCCGGCTCATCAGCCTGCATACGGTAAAACCGATTGATAAGGACGCCATCCTGCGCGCGGCCAGGGAGACCGGTGCAATTGTCACCGTGGAGGAGCACAACGCCATGGGCGGGATGGGCGGTGCCGTGGCCGAAGTGCTGATGGACGCCGGCGGTCTGGGCGTTCGCACCCGCCGCTTGGCGCTTCCGGATGTGAATGTCAGCAAGGTGGGAAGCCAGGATTGGCTTCGTGAACAATACGGGTTGGGCGTGCGCCACATTGTCCAGGCGGTCAAAGACACGCTGGCTTCATCGCCCGCGACATAAAACAATATCATTTACCACGGGAAAGCCATGATTTGTTTAACCGGCGATGTGCATCACGATTCGCTTAAGACCAGCGAGCAGGTTTTTGTCAAGAGTCGCAACCTGTCCGAGGTAAAAATCGCGGTTGCTTACGTTCAGCTCTGCGGGCAATATAAGATCAAAAGCACATTGTATGTGACCGGGCGCACTTTGGCCGACCAATGGGCGGAATTCAGCCCGGCCGCAGTCTCGCCGCTGGTTGAAATCGGCGGGCATTCTTATGGCGGTTTTCCCGCCGGTTATTGGGAGAAGCTGAAAGCCCGCCTGGCGGGCAGGGCGACATGTTCGCATGCTTCTTCGCCCGGCTCGTTTACCGACCAGAAGCGCGATGTTGTCCGGATGATGAAAATTGCCCGACGGCGGCTGGGCAAACCGATTGTGTCGTGGCGCAGTCATGGCCTGGTGCGCGACCGGCATACCAATGCGATCTTAGCCGAGGCCGGCATTAAGTTCATATCCGACGAGCTTGACTGGCGGAAAATATTTCCGGAGAGATTGCCGGAGGGGCTCGTATCCCATCCGATGAATGTCATCATGGATCACGATCACGTGTTCCACGCGCACCGGACCCCCGAATATGTCAGGCGCCAGGGCCGCCCGTTCCCAAATGATCCCGCGGCGGGATCTTATTCCATCGAAGAATGGGGGGCCTTGGTGGAAAAACAAGTGCTGGCCATCGAGCAAAAAAACGGCCTGGCCACGGTCTTGATGCATCCGTTGTGCATGTTTACCGCCGACGGCTTCAAGACCATGGAGAAACTGCTGAAAATGTTCAGCCGCTATAAAACAATATGGGCCAGTGAAACAGGCGGATTAATAACAACTCCTGAAAGGAAACCACAATGAGCAGGGAAAGACTGGTTTACATCAACGGCGCAATGGTTCCGGAAAGCAAGGCCCGGGTTTCGATTTTTGACATCGGCTTTTTGTATGGCGCAACGCTCTATGAGTCGTTGCGGACTTTCAAACACAAGTGGTTCCTGGCGGACGAACACTGGCGGCGGCTCAAGCGCTCGCTGGGTTATGTGGGGCTGGGCGGCTTGTTCTCCGAGCGCGATTATTACAATGTCCTCGATAAAATCCTCAAGGCCAACATTCACCTGACCGCCCGCGGCGATGATATCTGGGCCAATCTCCAAATTACCCCCGGGGAAACGTTCCCGATGCCGCTCCTGGGCCAGGCCGACACCAAACCGACCGTTATCGCCTATACCTGCGCCATGCCGCACAAGGAATACGCAAAATATTACACGCAGGGGAAGCACGCGGTCACCTCGTTGTTCCGGACGCCCCCGCCACAGTGTTATGAACAGCGCATGAAAAACCGTTCGCGGTTCCCGCATTTTCTTTCCAAGCGCGAGGCCGACCGGATTGACAAGGGCGCCTTCGCCTTGATGCTGGATACCGATGGATTCATTGCCGAGGGCACCGGTGCGAATGTTTTTTTTGTCCTGGAAGGCGTCCTCTACACGCCCACGACCCGCAACATCCTTGTCGGCATCAGCCGCAACTATGTGATTCGGCTGGCCGCCAAGCTGGGCATCAAGGTCGTGGAAGCGGATGTTACGCTTTATGAGGCCTATAATGCCGAAGAGGCGTTTTGGACGACATCGTCTTATTGCATCCTGCCGATTTCAATGATCGACGGTCGGAAAATCGGCTCGGACTATCCCGGCCCGGTGGTCTCCCGACTGCTGACGGCCTGGAGCAAGGCGGTGGGGGTGGATATTGTCGGCCAGGCGCAGATGCTCGGCAAAAAATAAATTTTTATCATAAGATCATGAATATCTTGTGGATTTTGGAAGATGCCCTGCGGCCCGATCACATGGGGTGCTACGGATATAAAAAAAATACAACCCCGGCCTGCGACCGGCTGGCCGCGGAAGGCGTGCGCTTTGAAACAGTGGTTGCCGTAGCTTCCCATACGCTCCCGCCGATTGTCTCCATGCTGACGGGCAAGACCGCCGCCGCGCATGGCGTTGTAACCCCGCAACGCTATGCCCAATGGATTAAGGATGAGTCCTGGCGGAAGCGGGCGACCCCGCTCAAGCTCCTGGCCGCGCAGGGATATCTGGTTGACGGTGAACTGGTCATGCGCTGGGCGCCGCTCGGGTTTACACGCGATACGCCGGGCGACAGAATCGAGAGTTATTTCGAGGAGCATCGCAAAGATAAATGGTTCTTTTACGCCGAGCCGTATCCCACCCACCTGCCTTATAATCCACCGGAAAATTATTTTCGCATGTTCCACGACGGCGAATGGAAACCGGACGCGGCGCAGAAAAAACGAATTGACGTGGTGCGCTCGTTTCTGATTGTCCATCCCTCCGGGTGCATCAGCAAGCTGGAAGCCGGCGAAGCCGAGGTGCTCGCGGGTGGCGACGAATCCCACCGGCGCACCGCCGGCACCGTTGATTTAACGCCCGCCGACAAGCCGGCAGTGCTGGCCTTATACGACGGCGAGGCGCGCGTCTTTGATGATCTGGTCGGGCGCTGGACGCAAAAACTGGAACAACTGGGCCTGCTGGACAATACGCTCATTATTATAACCGCCGACCATGGCGAGGAACTGATGGAACGCGGGCATGTCGGCCACTGTTCCTGCAACCTCAACGGCACCCTGTATGATGAAAGCATCCGCGTGCCGCTGATCATGCGTTTCCCGGGGAAAATCCCGCCCGGCACGGTTGTGCGCGAACAAATATCACAGATCGACATCATGCCGACCATATTTGATTTGCTGGGCCTGCCACCCGCGGAGGGAATGGAGGGCCAGTCGGCCTGGCCGCTGATTCAAGGGCGGCGCGCAAAGTTCCGCGCCGAGGCCTGTTGCGAGACGACGCCCGCCGGCTGGCAGGCGCTGGCCCGGGATGACCGCCAAATCTGGTGCGTGAGGAACGCGGATTGGAAATTGATAAAATATTCCGGGCGCGCGCCGGAACTGGAATTGTTTGATTTGTGCAACGATCCAGGAGAGCGCCGGAACCTCGCCGATCAGCGCCGCGATATTGTCCGGTCGCTGGCGCCGAAATTGGAAGCGTATATAACCCGCGCCATGGCTCATTAGTACAACCGCAGTCGCTGGGGAATATTGTGCCGTGCTTTTGACAAACGCACGGCAAAAGCCGGTAAATTGAATAAAAATCAAAAACCCGCAAGGAACGGCCACCATGCTTAAAAGCTATATTCATAAGTGTGCGCTTGATCGCCTGGAAAACATGATTGACCCCGGGCATGTCCGGGCCACGGAACAACTCCATGCGGACATATGGAAGGGCAAACCGCTACCTTATGTTCCTTGTATTATAGACATGGCTGTTCCCGATGACTGGCCACATTACCCCTTCATTGAAGCATGGGAAGATGCCGAAAAAAACCTCATGAATTCACTGGGCGGAATTTATTGCGGCGCCTTGATTAAGGATGACCGGCTTTATCAAATTCGCCCGGAATACGGCGTGGTTAATATTCCCGAGACGCTCGGTATTCCATCCATCATTACCAACCAGGGCAATTCAATGTCCGAAGGGTTTAACAACACCGAAAAAGTCAGGGAACTTATTAAAAGGGGGCCTCCCGATTTTAACGATACCCACAGCAAAAAAGTGGAAGAATTTGAACATTTTACGCGCGAGGCACTCAAACCATATGACCGGCTGTCGCAGGCGGTCCATTTGACGCTACCCGACACCCAGGGGCCTTTTGACCTGGCCTGTCTTGTCTGGGGGTCGCAGATCTTCCTGGCATTGTATGATGAGCAGGAGCTGGTCGGGGAATTGATGAACTTTGTGACCGAAGCCTTTATTCGGTATAATATGCGCCATAAGCACCTGACGGGCGAACCCGTGGATTCCGCCTATCATATATGCGGCCTGAAGTTGGTTCGCGGCGGGGTACGTATTTGCGACGACTCGGCCACTCTGGTCTCGATTGAGATGTATAACCGCTTGATTAAACCATATAACCTGCGGGCATTTGCGCCTTTCGACGGCGGCTGGCTTCATTATTGCGGCAACGGTAATCATCTGCTGGATGAAATGCTGGATATGGAGCCGCTACATTATCTTCATTTGGGGAATCCGGATATGCATGACTTCCTGGATGTTGTCAAAAGGACAACAGCTGCGGGCAAAGTGCTGTTTTGGAGCGGCGCACTGGAAAAAATTCAGGAGGCGTTTGAACTGGCCGGACGTTCCCGGCTACTGGTGCTGGCCGAAAACCGCTACCAGGCCAAAGATTTGCCGGACGCCCGCAAGCGTTTAGAACACGTAAGGGCCGGCCAAACGATTGCGCGGGCAAAATGGTAGCCGCATGTGTGCCGCCAGGCATTTGTCGGCCGCGGTTGCAGGGAAACTGCCGGCACGCTGACCAACAGCCGACGGAAAGACCGATCGTATGAAATTAACGAATAAAGTGGCGGCCATTACCGGCGCCGGGCGCGGCATCGGGCGCGCGGCGGCCGAACGATTCGCCCAAGAAGGCGCGCGGGTTGTAATCCTCGAAAAGGACCCAGCGCTCGGTCGGGAGGTCGAGGACGCCATCATCCGAAACGGCGGCCAGGCAAGGTGCATCCCCCTGGATATCTCGGATCCACGGGCTGTGGAGAAGGGCTTCGCCAGGATTGCCGGGGAATTCGGCGCGTTGCACGTGTTATATAACAATGCATCCGTCTTCCTGGGCGGACGTGACGCACCAGTCGTGGATCTGGCGCTGGAAATCTGGCAGAAAGTGCTGGCCGTCAACCTGTCCGGGCTTTTTTACTGTTGCAAGCACGGCATCCCGTTGATCATCAGAAGCGGCGGGGGTTCGGTCATCAACACGTCGTCAAGCGCCGGCCTCATCGGCATACCCAATTGTGACGCTTACACGGCCACCAAGGGCGCAACCATTGCCATGACCAGATCCATGGCGGTGGAATACGCTCCCAGCAAAGTGCGGGTTAATTGTATCGCCCCGGCGGCGATTGCGACCGATATGGTTAGGGAAAGTAATTTCAAGGACAAGAGTTTTGATGAAACCGCTTTCCTGCGGACGACGCCGGTCCGGCGCTGGGGCACGCCGGAAGAGATCGCCAACATCGCCTTGTTTCTGGCATCGGATGATTCGTCCTATCTGAACGGCGCAATCATTGTTGCTGACGGTGGTATTACCATCACATGAGGGGAGCAAACGCATGGCCCGTAACAACATCATAGATGAGGTGAAAGTTTGCATCGCAGGCCGGGTATCCAAGGCGCCCTTGATTTTTCCCCTTTTTGAGGAATTCGTTGCGCGGCAGGTTGGGGTAAATTACCATGATTATTCGACCAGCGCGCCAATCATTGCCCGGGTTTGGGATTATGCGATTGAGCACTTTGACACGGACTGGGCCGGACTTTTTATTGACGACCTGATCGAATATGACATGTTGGGGATTGAAACTGCCGACGGCCCTGATCATCCGTTCGCCGTAACAAAGTATTTGCCGGCTGAAAAAGGCGCCTTGGACCGCCTGCATATTCCCTCACCCAAAAAAGACGGCCGCATGCCGATGCTTCTGGAGGCACAGAAACGCATCCGCAACCGCTGGGAAGACCGGATTGTCATCAGTAAGAGCGTGGCGGCGCCTTTCTCAGGTCTCACATTGTTGTTCGGGATCAATAACACCATGCTGATGACTTGTGACGCGCCTGATTTATTAAAAAAATGCATGGCGTTTCTGGAGGAGTTGGCCATTACCTGGGGCCGCGCGCTGATTGAGGGTGGAACAGATATCATCTGGCTGGGAGATTGCAGTGCATCCAGCCGGTTTATATCACTCGATATGTATCGCGAGTTCGCTATGGAACCGGCCCGTCGCGTAATTTCAGCATTGAAACAGGCCGGCGGCATCGTCATTTATCACGCGGGTGAAAACCGTCTGCCGTTCCTGGTGGAAACCGCCAAACTGGACGCGGATATCCTGTCGGTTGAAGGCGGCATTGACCTGGCCGAGGCCAAGGATGCCTTGGGATCGCGCATGGCGCTGTCGGGCAACCTGGACGGAATCAAGGAAATCTGGCAGAGCCAGTCGCAGGACATCGAACAAAGGGTTCGGCAACTGGTGCAGGATGTGGCCATTAAGGGCGGGGTGATTGTCAATACCGGCGAGGGCATTCCCGAACAGACGTCCGTGGCCAATGTGCGCGCGATGATCCAGGGCATCCGTGCCGCCTGGCCGGCGGCGCACTCCAGCAAAGAACAGGGTTAATTCAATGCATAGGAATTTTATAGTTTGTAGCCGGGGTCGCTGACCCCGGATCCGCGATCATCGATCGCGGCTACAGTTAAGAACTGCCTGCCCTGCGGGCCTAATTAATTAAACGCATATTCGGTCATGTAAAAAATACTCAAGGAGCTTGCACGATGACAGCTCAAGAACGGTTCTTGACGGTATTAAAAGGCGGTATTCCCGACCGCGTTCCTTCTTTTGAACTGCTCGTTGACGAGGGGTTCCGGAAGGCGGTTAATCCGGAATTGGATTTCTACGACTTCCAGGAAGCCATGGGTTTTGACATGGTCCTGTTCGGTTTAGGAAGCAGTGACGAGCCCATCGAATGGGAAAACAAGGAAAAACAGATCTTTCGCGACAAATGGGGCGTCCGCCAGCAGTTCACCGGTGAAGTTATGCCGTCAATCATTGACCAGTCCCCGCGGATTGGCTCCTTGGAGGATTTGGAGCGTTACCGGCCGCCCGACCCGGCGCATCCCGCCATTCTCAATCAGGTGCGCAATGTCGTCAAACGGTTCAATGGCAAAATGGCGGTTGGTTACCTGGGTGAAGCTACCTTTGCGGTTCAACAATACCTGCGCGGCGGGCTGGAACAGCTCATGATTGATTACGCAATGGGCGAAGAATTACCGAAAAAGATTGCCGGCATGGCGGCGGATTATTATTGCGAACTGTATCGCAATGTCATCCGGGAGGGAGTGGAAGTCATCGTGCTGGGAGACGACTATGCGGGCAAGAGCGGGCCATTCATGTCGCCGGAGCATTTCCGCGAGTATATCCATCCGGGACTAAAGCGGGTTGTCCAGACCTGCAAGGCCGCCGGCGCCCGGGTCATCAAACACACCGACGGTGATCTCTGGAAACTGCTGGACATGATTGTGGATGCCGGCGTGGATGCCGTCGGCCCCCTGGAACCCCTGCCGGTGATGCAGTTGTCCCGGATCAAGGCGGCCTATCCGCGGGTAACCGTGGTGGGCAACATTGATGTCGCCCTGCTTTCGACCGGCACGGCGGACCAGGTCCGGCAGTGCACCCGTGAGTGTCTGGCCGACGCCATGCCCGGCGGCCGATTTATCCTTTCTTCCGGCAACAGCATTGCAAGCAGTGTCCGGCCGGAATTGTATCAGGCCCTGGTGGAAACCAAGAAGCGTTATGGGAATTATCCCATGCCGGCAACAGTGAAGGAATCCATATGAAAACCAAAAAATGCTCCGATCTGGAAAAGACCCGGCTTAAACGGGATGCCCTGAAATTCATTATCCCCCATTTTGCAAGCAACCAGGAACTGGCCAAAGGGGCAAAAATCTTTACGCGCGGGAAGGGTTGTTATATATGGGATATTGACGGGCGCAAATATTTCGATTCCTTTGCGACCCTGCTCACGACCGTGTGCGGTCATAATCGCCCCGAAGTCACTCGTGCCGTTAAAGACCAGATGGAGCGCCTGGAATTCTTCCCCAATTATGTGGACGCCTTCACCGAACCCTTGATCAAATTGGGCAGGAAGCTGGCTGAAATCCTGCCGGGAAATCTGGCGGTAAGTTTTTTTGTCAATAGCGGATCAGAGGCCAACGAAACCGCCATGAAAATGGCGCGCCAGTATCACCTGCAACGCGGTCAGCGCACCCGCTACAAGTTTATTGCGCGCCGTGATTCTTATCACGCTACCACGCTGGGGGGCGGGTCGGTCACGGGCTTGAAATGGTTCCGGGAATACTTTGAGCCGCTTTTGCCCGGATGTCTGTTCGTGTCTGCCGCCCGGGAACGCGACTGCCCGGCCGGTATGGATTCAATCACCTATGGCCGGCAACTCCTGCGCGAGATGGAGGAACTGATTCGGCAGGAAGGTGCTGAATCAATTGCCGCCATGATCATGGACCCGCTTCCCGGTTCCAACACCGGCTATCCAATGCCGCCGCAGGGATACCTGAAAGGCGTCCGGGCGCTCTGCGACAAGCACGGCATCCTGTTGATTTTTGACGAGGTCCAGACTGGGTTTGGCAAAACCGGCAAATGGTTTGCCTGCGAGCATTTGGGCATCACGCCGGATATCATGACATTGGGCAAGGGTTTGACCGGCGGATTCATTCCGCTGGGTGTGACCGTGACAACCCCGAAGATTGCGTCTGTTTTCCGCCAAGGTCCCGGCAGTGAATTCCGTTCCGGAAGCACCTATGGCGGGCATACCGTCGCCTGCGCGGCCACCCTGGCCAATATCGCCATCATTGAAAAGGAGCAATTGGTTGCCAACGCCCGGGTCATGGGCGCGTATATCCGGAATAAACTGGAAGCCCTCAAGCAACGCCACGCCATGATCGGGGAAATCAGCGGCATCGGGCTGTTGCTTGCCGTGAAGCTGATGGCCGACCGCCAGGCCCAAAAACCGTTTAACCCCAAGCTGGGCGTCGGCAGTTGGATCCGGGATTGGTGCTATCGGCATGGCATGATCCTGCGGAATAACGGCGACATCCTGGTCCTCGCCCCTTCCTTGATTATTTCCAAAACCGAGGCCGATTTTATGCTGGGGTTGATTGAAAAAGCCATCCGGCAGGCATCAGCCCGATTTCACGTATAATGACCATCATCATAGGAACTACACATGTTCCCCAAATACAAGGATCATATCGGGTTATGGATCAATGAACTCAAGGCCTGGGTTCCGGAACGCATATTCGATGCCCATGTACACCTGGGGCCGCCCGGGATCGTCGGCCCGGTCACGGCCGACCGGCGCAAACAGGCTTTAAGCACCTTTTTCCATCTGCGCTGGGAGGAACTGAACGACTGCCACGGCCGGGTGTATGCCGGAAATCACATTGTCGGAGTCATCGCCTTTCCTTTCCCCCAGCGCGAGGTTGATCTGGATCTTTCCAATGACTACCTGATCGCACTCATGAAAAGGGATAGCCGGATAATCGGTTTTTTGGCATCGCACCCCACGGATGTTGACCAAAGTATTGCCGCGTGCCGCAAAGCCGAAAAAAGCGGGGTGTGTTTTCGCGGGGTCAAGCCATATGCGGACCGCCTCGGCAAGAGCAATTTCGACGCCCGCATGGCGGAATTCATTCCCGATAAACTACTGCAGTTTATGAACAGCACTGGATTAGCCATGATGCTACATACCTCCGGGATCGGCGTCGGCGCTCCCGAAACCAGGCGATTCCTGCGTGCAACGGCCGAGCGCTATCCGCGTATCCCCATCCTGCTTGCCCATATGGGCCGCTATATCGAACCAGACCATTTTTTTCAATTTCTCGACGAGGGGTTGTTGGAGGCCTGCCCTTCGCTCTACTTGGAGATGTCGTCGGCAAGTTGCCAAGAAGTTTATGAACGGTTTCTGGCGCGCCCCGGTCTGTGGAAGCGCTTGATCTTCGGTTCGGATATACCATTCGGGCTGATCACCGGCGTGGAACGCTGGTCCAAGGAGCAAGGCGCCATTTTTTTATCCCGGGATGACTACTCCTGGTCGGACACCGGCATGAATGCCCAATATGCGGCGGAACGACAGTCGCTGACCTACAACACTTATCACTGCATCAAGGCATTGAAGGATGCCATCGCCGGGCTGGGACTATCCGTGGCCGACGCAACCGCTTTGAAACAGGCGATATTTTGCGCCAACGCGCAAAATATTTTTTTTCGAAAGTAAAGGAGGTCATGAATTCCATGAATGCCCGACAAATTACAATCGGCGTCGCCGGTTCCGGCGGCATGGCAGTACAGCGGGTCAGCCTTTTTAACCGCATGGCCGGCGTGAAGGTCGGCGCGGTGTTCGCGCGTCATATTGAAAAGATGCACGCATCCTGTGCGCGCGCACGCGCCCAGGCCTGCACGGATTACGACACCCTGCTCGCGGCCGTTGATGCGGTGGTCATTTGCCTGCCCAATCATCTGCATGCCGACTTTGCGTTGCGGGCCCTGCGCGCAGGCAAACATGTATTGGTTGAATACCCGCTGTGTCTATCCCCGGCTGAGGCGCGTGTCTTGCAGGCGGCGGCAGTGCGCAACGGCCGAGTGCTCATGGTGGGCAACACGATCATCCATGAGGCCATGTTTCGCTATCTCATGCGCCATCGCCGGCGGCTGGGCGTGTTGTCCAGCGCCGCCTCGCGGGTGGCTTTCCACGGCAAGACGGTCGCCGGACGCTGGTATATGAATCCACGATTTACCGGACCGGTTTTTGCGGCTCTGCATTATCATCACATCGAATACTACCGCCATCTGCTGGGCGCAGTAAAAGCGGTGCGGGCGCAGGATGACAGTCGGCCTGACCATCGTCGGCCGGGCTATAAATCACTGATCGGCGGCACTCTCCATTTGGAGCATGCCGGCGGCGCCGCCAGTTGTATTCAGTGGTATCTCAGCGCGGCCGGGCGGGGTTCGCCGCGGGGCTTGTGGCTTAACGGCGCCAAGGGATCATTGACCATCGTGTCGCATGGACCCGACAAGTCCCAGCTCATCTGGAATGGCGGCGAGACCAGGACTAATGAAGTGTATATTGACGAGTGGGGCGTAGCCGGCTCATGCCGCGATTTTATTGCCGCCATCCAAGGCCGATTGGATCACCGTGCCCGACTACAGAGCGATATGCTGACGCTCAGAGTGGGTTGGCGCGCCACGGAATCCGCCCGCCGGGGCTGGCGCTTGACCTGCTGACCGGCGCCCGGACCTGGCACGCCAATAGATATTCAGATTATTAACCGAAGAACACAAAAGCAAAATAATATGGAGGCAGTTATGCGGCGCATATTTAACGACGGCGAAGTTGATTTGATTGGCAACGGTGTGCTTGATGTGCTGGCAACACTTGGGTTTCACTGCGATAATGACGAGATGTTGCGGGCCTACGGCGAAGCGGGCGCCAAGGTGGATATGGCCGCCCGCACCGCGCTTTTCCCGCGCAAAATGATGCAGTCCTTTGTAGAGTCGCTCCGACAGGAGGATAAATCCGGATGGTTTGATCAATTGAAAGCGGAAAACCGGTTAAATATTTATTCCGGCTACCAGCCCTATACCGACTTGCCGGAATTCAAGGCGCCGTCCCCGGTCTATATGTTCCATAATTTGAGCACCTTTTTTTATGATGACGCAACGCAGGAACGGCGCATGGGCAACCACGCGGATTTCATCACCTTGATCAAATTGGGCGACATGCTTCATCCGAAGCAGGGCATGGGACATGTTTTAAATCTCGCCGGCGATACACCGGCGCCAATCGAGCCGCTGGAAGCCGCATTGACCCTCCTGGAATATTCGCACAATCCGCGCGGCGTCTATGTGCACGATATCCGGCAAATTGAATATCTTCAGAAGATCGAGGACATTTTTGGCATTAAGGACCCTTACTGGCATTGGATGGCCAATATCTGTCCTAATTCGCCGCTTAAATTGGACAAGGTGGCGGCGGAACGTTACGTGTATATGCTTAAAACCGGCATCTATCCGGCCAAGCTGGCGGCCATGCCGGTCGCCGGCGTAAATATGCCGGTCACGGTGGGCGGAACGGTCGTCATCGTCGCCGCCGAATTCCTGGCGCTTTTCCTGGCCGCGCGCCTGATCCAGCCACGCAAGATACCATTGCTCGGCATGGCAATCTCCGGCACCCTCGATATGCATACCGGCGGGGTCAGTTTCACGGCCTTTGACGCAACGATGCGCCGCCTGGCGATCTGGGAATTTTTTAAACGGTGGACGGATATCCGACTGACACCGGGGCCGGGCGAATGGCCGCCCACCAAGACGCCGGGGATGGCTTCCACCCTGGAAAAAGCCTATTATGCCATGACGGTGGCCGCCTTCACCGGCTATCATCCGGATATCGGCGTCGGTCACATAGATTCCGGCCTCACGATCAGTCCCGCCCAGTTGCTCCTTGATCATGAATTTACCGAGGGACTGCGCCTGCTGGAACACCGGCCCCTGACGAAGGCACAATTGGGTCTGGACGCCATCACGGAAATCGGCTTTGGATTGCAGGGTGATTTTCTAAGTCATCCGCACACAGCCGAGTATTGTCGTCAGGAGTCCTGGATGCCGGAGCTATTCAGCCGGGCGGGCTTTGGCGCGGAGGCCGAAGCCGAAAGCATGCAAAAGACGCGCGCCAAGGTCAAAACCTTGCTGGCGCAGTATCGCAAACCGACGGGACACGCGGCACAACTGACCCTTGCCCGCCAGGTCCTGGAACGGGCAAGAAGCCGGCTGGGAAACCACAAGCATTGATGGCCTGAAGACCATGGAACCAGAACTTATAATCCAGATGTATCGGTCAATGCTGACCATCCGGCTGTTTGAAGAAAAGGTCAAACAGCTCTACCAGGCCGGCGAGATTACCGGCGCCATTCATCTTTCCATCGGACAGGAAGCGGTGGCAGTCGGCGTTTGCTCGGCTTTAAGGTTGAATGATGCCGTATTCAGCACGCACCGCGGCCATGGACATTTGATCGCCAAAGGCGGCCATCTCCCGGCAATGATGGCCGAGTTAATGGGCCGGCAGACCGGCTGTTCGCATGGGTGCGGCGGCTCGATGCACATGTTTGAGCCGCAGGTCGGCTTTATGGGCGGCAATGGCATTGTCGGCGGCGGCCTGGCGCTGGCGCTCGGCGCGGCATTCGCAGAACAGTATCGGGGCCGCGACGGCATCGCCGTAGCGTTTTTTGGCGATGGCGCCGCCCAGCAGGGCACGTTTCATGAGGCCCTGAATCTGGCCGCGCTCTGGAAGCTTCCCTATCTCGCAATCTGCGAAAACAACCAGTATGCGGCCACAACACCGGTCACCGCCGCCGTACCCACGACGGACATTGCGCCGCGCGCCGCCGGCTACGGTATCCCCGGGGTAGTCGTTGACGGCAATGATTGCCTGGCGGTGTCCCGCGCGGCCTCAGCCGCCGTGGAGCGCGCCCGCGCCGGGGATGGTCCGACTTTGCTGGAATGCAAAACCTATCGCGTGGAACCGCATTGCGGCATCATCGCCGACCGGCGTCCGAAGGAAGAACTGGAACGCTGGTGCCGGCCGGGGCGCGATCCCCTCGAGCATCTAAAACGAGAGGGCGGACTTTCGGACGCGGCAATCAGTGCGGCACGGTATGACGTGGAAACGCAAATAGAGACAGCCGTGGTTTTTGCACGCGGCAGTCCGTATCCGGATCCCGCCGCCTTTCTGCGGGAGCAAGCGAGTATATGAGAAAGCTCCAATACATTCAGGCGATTAACGAGGCGCTTCACGAGGAAATGGCAAGGGACGCATCGGTGTTCGTCATTGGCGAAGATGTGGATCAAAACGGCGGCGTGTTCAATGCCACCCAGGGCCTCGTCGAGCGTTTTGGCGCGCGCCGGGTGCGGGGCACCCCCATTGCAGAGTCGGCGTTTACCGGCCTGGCGGCCGGCGCCGCCATGGCGGGACTGCGTCCGGTTGTTGAATTCATGTACTTCGATTTTGTCAGCGTGGCCATGGATGCGCTTGTCAATCAAATGGCCAAGATCGCCGGCATGTCCGGCGGACAATTGCAGGTTCCGGTGACCGTCCGCGTTCAGACCGGCGCCCGCACGCGTGAGGCGGCCCAGCATTCCCAGAGCCTGGAGGCCTGGTTCCTGCACACGCCCGGGTTCAAGGTCGTCATGCCGGCAACCAGCTACGACGCCAAGGGCCTGCTCAAATCAGCCATCCGCGACAATGGACCTGTGCTTTTCATCGAGAACCGGCAGTTATATTACGAAACGGAATCCGTTCCGGACAGGGAATGGACAACCCCTCTGGGTATCGCCGAAGTTGCGCGCGAAGGCCGCGACATCACCGTTGTTGCAATTGGCTATGCCCGGAAGCTGGCGTTAGCCGCGGCCCAGTCCCTGGAAGGCACGGTATCGGTGGAAGTAATTGACCCGCGCAGTCTGGCGCCGCTGGATTTGGAAACGATCCTGGACAGCATATCGAAAACCGGGCATCTGGTGGTAGTGCATGACGCCCCGGCATCCTGCGGATTCGGCGCCGAGATCGTGCGGCGGGTTGTGGCGCAGGGATTTGACCGGCTTGACGCCGAGCCGCTGGTCTTAGGCGGCGCCCACGTCCCCATGCCTTTCAGTCCGCCGCTGGAAGATGCCTGCCTGCCGAGCACGGCGTCCCTGACGGCTGTCATCCGCAAGGTTATTAATCGCTGAAAAAACACCTTCCCTTAGGTATCACGATATTAGCAACAGCCCAAAGGTCAAAAAAATAAATGCTACGCGCTGACCCGCCCGCCTGTAACGCCTGAGGCGTAGCCTCTGCGGGCAGGCGCCTCCAGCCAGTCCATGATTCGCACAGCTACCTTCATCTTGGTCATGAGGGGCAAAACCCGCACTCCGCCACCGGCCTCCAGCAACGTCACCCGATTGGTGTCCACTTCAAAACCGGCATCGTGACGGCTCACGTCATTGGCCACGATCAGATCCAACCTTTTTTCCGCCAATTTGCGTCGCGCTCCCGCCAGTATCCGTTCGGTTTCAGCCGCGAATCCGATAAATATGCGCCGTCCTTTTTTACTCCGCAATTGTTTAAGAATGTCCGGCGTCGGTTCCAGGCGCAACAACCGGTATCCGGTTGCTTTTTTAATTTTTTGCGCCCTGACACGGCTGGGCCGCCAGTCGGCCACGGCGGCGGCCATAATGAGCGTATCGCACCGGGGCAGATGACGTTTGACGGCCGCCAGCATCTCGTCCGCCGTCATGACCGCCACAAAGGAAATTTTCGGCGGCGGCCGAAGCGCCACCGGGCCGGAAATCAACGTAACATTATGCCCGCGCCGCGCGGCCACGCGCGCCAGGGCATACCCCATCTTGCCGCTGGACCGGTTGCTGATAAAACGCACCGGGTCAATCGCCTCGCGCGTCGGTCCGGCTGTGACTATAATATTCATGGAAGGAATAACGTAAGGGAGTATGGGCGTAGGGAAGCAAGGGTGTGTGGCGCGAAGAATGCTTATTGCTCCCAAACACCACCACTCCACAACTCCCACACGTCCATACTCCGATACACCCCTACTCTCATACTCCTTACGCTTTCACACTCTTCGCCACGGCCTTCATAATCGTTTCCGGCGCCGCCAGCCGCCCCCGGCCTTCGTAACCGCAGGCCAGCTCGCCCTGCTCCACATCCACGATCACGACGCCGCGCGACTTCAACAGGCGAAGATTTTCGCGGGTGGCGGGGTGATCCCACATTTTTTTATTCATGGCCGGCGCCACCACCAGCGGCGCCTGACAAGCTAACGCCGTCGCACTTAAGGCATCGTCCGCCAGGCCATGCGCCAGCTTGGCCATTACGTTAGCCGTGCAGGGTGCAATCACAAGCGCATCGGCCCATTCGGCCAGCGCGATATGCGTCGGCCGCCAGGCTTCGGTTTCCTGGAACATGTCAAGCGCCACGGAACGGCGGGTCAGGGTGCGGAAAGTCAGTTCCCCGACAAACCGGGTGGCCGCGCGGGTCATGACAACCGATACCTCCCAGTTTTTTTTTATCATCAGGCGCGCCAATTCGGCGGCCTTGTAGGCGGCAATTGACCCGGTCACTCCCAGAACGATATGTTTATTATCAGCCATCATGCACCTCGCTTGTCGCATTTCCTCCGGCACCACATCATCAGACGAATTGGACAGATCGGTCGTATTTTTTGTTCCGCTTTCGCTCCACGCTCTACGCTTTACGCTCCACGTTCTTCTTCTCGGCCAACACAATATCCCGCAGATGCGCCACAGCATCCTCCAGGCAATCGTTGACAATCCGGTGCTGATAGCGCGAAGCGCCCGCCATTTCGCCCCCGGCATTTTTCAGACGCCGCTCGATCTCGGCCGCGTCATCCTGGCCCCGCGCCACCAGCCGCCGGCGAAGGGTTGCGCTATCCGGCGGCATGATGAAAACATCAACAAACGCGCGCCGCAAGTCGCCGCCGGCAGGAAGCGCCATCAACTGCCGGATACGCTCGGCGCCCTGCACATCAATAATCAACAACACGTCATGTCCCGCCCACAGGGCCTGTTCGACCGGTTTGCGGGGCGTGCCATAGCTTGCGCCATGCACCCGGGCAGACTCCAGGAAAGCGCCCGCGGCAACCCGCCGCTGGAATTCGGCGGCATCTAAAAAAACATAATCCCGTCCGTTCACTTCGCCCGGTCGCGGCGCGCGCGTAGTGCAGGAAACGGAACGAACCATGGCCGGAAACGCCTTGAGCAGACGCTCACATAACGTCGTCTTCCCCGCGCCCGAAGGGGCGGAAATAACCAGCAACAACGGACGCTGGACGGGTGCGTTCATTCCACGTTTTGAACTTGTTCACGGATACGTTCAAGCTCGGCCTTGGCTTGAACCACCAGGCGGCTTGTATCCGCATCGTTGGCCTTTGAGCCGATTGTATTAATTTCCCGAAACATTTCCTGCAATAAAAAATCAAGAGTCCGTCCCACCGGTGCGGCTGAAGCTAAATGCCCACGGGTCTGCTTAAGATGACTGCGCAAGCGGGTCACTTCCTCGGTAATGTCCGAACGGTCCGCAAAAAGCGCGACCTCCCGGATCAGCCGGTCATCACCCTGGCCGAACGGCACCCCCGCCTCCTGCAGACGCGCCAGCAGAGTTTGGCGGTGGGTTTTGGCAACTTCCGGCGCGCGGCGGAAAATCCCATCCACAATGCCGCCGAGGACCTGCAAACGCGCCTGGATATCACGTCCCAATTCACGCCCCTCAACAGCGCGCATCGCCAGGAATGATTTCAGCGCCTGGTCCAGGCACTTGAGAATCTGAGGACCGATCTTGTCCAGCTTAGTCGACACGTTGGCGCTGGTCACAAGACCGGGCATGCTGAGGATGGCGCTGACGGTTAAATCATCCTTCAACCCCAGTTTCCGGCCCACTTGGCGCAAGCGCCCCACGAACACGGCGGCCAAATCGTCATCCACACCCACGCTCTCCCGTCGGATTGCGGCGGACACATCTAATTTAACCCGACAGGTCACATACCCACGGGCAATCCGTGCATGCAGGCGCGCGCGCAGGTCGGCCTCGATCGCCGTCAGTTCCGGCAGCAGATCCATGCGCGCTTCAAACTGGCGGTGGTTGACCGCGCGTAATTCAACGACAATCTTAATGCCGCCGGCGGCCAACTCGGCCCGCCCATGCCCAGTCATGCTTCGGATGCTCATATCTACCCCTGGGAAACAAAGTAATCAGTCATTAGTTATCAGTGATCAGTTTATGGCGCTTAGTTAACGAACAACAGACTGCCGTCCGGCGTCTGTCGCTTGCCCTCCGGAGCGCTCAGGCAAAAAAGGGACTATCGTCCGCCCTCCGTCATCCGTCGTCTGTCATCTGTCATTTGTCGTCCGCTTTCCGATCCATTCTCCACGCTCCACGCTCTACGCTCCACGTGCTTCCGGCGTCCGCTTATATTTCAAATAGGCCTCAATAAACTTGTCCAAATCGCCTTCGAGCACGCCCATGACATTGCCGATTTCGACGTCCGTGCGGTGGTCCTTGGCCATTGTATAAGGCTGGAGCACATAGGAGCGGATCTGGCGGCCCCAGGCAATTTCGCCTTTCTCACCGTAAAACTTTTCCATTTCCTGCCGCTTCCGGTCCTGCATGAGTTCGTAGACCCGCGCGCGCAGAAGCCGCATGGCCTTCTGCCGATTGGCATGTTGCGAACGCTCCGACTGGCAGGACACGACAATCCCCGTCGTCAGATGCGTCAGACGGATGGCCGAATCGGTTTTATTGACGTGCTGGCCGCCGGCGCCGCCGGCGCGATACGTGTCCACCCGCAAATCGGCTTCCGTAATTTCCACTTCCACATCGTCATCCAGTTCCGCCACGACATCCAGCGAAGCAAAGGAAGTGTGCCGCCGCTTGTTGGAATCGAATGGGCTGATGCGCACCAGCCGGTGCACGCCGCGTTCCGCCGAGAGATAGCCGTAGGCATACTCACCCTCGACCAGCAGGGTCGCGCTTTTAACGCCGGCCTCTTCACCGGCAAGCATATCCAGTATTGTCACCTGGAAGCCATGCTGTTCACAATAGCGGCGGTACATGCGCATGAGCATGCCGGCCCAGTCACAGGCCTCCGTGCCGCCCGCGCCCGAATGCAGGTTAATGTAGGCATTGTGCCGGTCAAGCTTGCCGTTGAACAGGGACTCAATTTCCAGCTTGCGGAAGGCCGACTCGAACAGATCCATTTCCCGGTTAATCTCTGCCAGCGCTTCCGCGCGTTGCGTGTCATCAGCTTCCGAACCGGCCAGTTCCACCAGGATGCGGACATCTTCCAGCCGGCCGGAAACGGCCTTGAACGGATTCAGCACGGCGCGTTGGGCATTGGCCTGATCAATTACCGCCTTGGCGGCATTCTGGTCGTTCCAGAAATCGGGCGCGGCCATTTTCGTTTCGAGTGCGGCCAATTCGGTTTCGCGGTTCGCGACGTCAAAGATAACCCCGCATTTCAGCAAGGCGCCCCACCATGGGCGCAATCTTCTCTTTTACATCATCGAGCATGACTCTTCCTCCCTGTATCGAATGGGATCAGAATGCCCCCAAAAAGCGCGGAAAGCAAGCCGGAACTAGGGCCGGCGTGGGCCGTATTCGCGGTTGGCCTGGTTTTTCGATGGTAGCCCCCGTATCCGCCGCCGCCAGGGCGCAGGCTACGGCTCGATCGAAAAACCATAAGACCTATTCAATAGCATCCCACAGGACGCTCAGACCGTAGGCTGTGGACCGTAGACTGTAGGAAAACAAAGGGTATTTACACCCATTGTTAAAACCACAGTTCCGGTTTTTTACACATGCATTTTGCTTGTTTGAACCTACGGCCT
>JBDRJR010000154.1:0-28019 GCA_043814705.1 Verrucomicrobiota bacterium
ATTAACAAGCCGATTACCGCCGGAATTTTTGACGCTATGGCGTTTTTTCCGAAGGTGGACTTCGTGGATGATTTCAACAAGCTGACTAACGAGATTCCCGGGCAGTCGCAAGCTAAGTGAACTGGAATTTTAAATTTGCCATCCGGCAGGTGCCGGACACAAAAAGCACAAAAAAGAGCATTAATTTATCATGTTTGTGAATCTTGTGCATTTTTGTGGCTATGTTCTCTTTGCCTTTGGCTTTTTGCTTAATGCGCAGGCCCAGGCACCCGTGTCATTGGTCCTGGCCGCGGACCTGTTTGCAGAAAGCAATTGGCCGGCCTGCCGCTTAGAATGCCGACGTCAGTTGCAGGTGTCTCCTGATTCGTCCGGCAGTGCCGGGTTGTTAAAAGCGCTGGTCGAACAGCAGATGGGATTAGACCGTCGGGCGGCTTTGCAAGTTCTGGCCCAGGATCCGGCGGTTCCGCCGGCCGTAGCCTTAACTGCGCGCTATGAATGGGCGCGGGCCATGTGGCGCGCCGGTGACTGGCGTGGCGCGTTTGACGCTTTCCGCCAGGTATTCGAGCAAACGCAGGTTACGGCGTTGTCCGTTCGCGCCGGCTGTTCTCTGGCATTGCTTCTGCACCAGCATCCTGAATTGGCCAAAGAATATCCCGCCGTAAAGCCCCAGGTGCGAACCCTGCGCGCGCTCTATACCCGTGAAATTATTGATGAATGCCGGCTGACGCCGGATCACACGTCGGATTCCTGGTGGGGTTTGCCCGGCCAGTGGGTGATCGCGTTTTATCGAAGCCAGATCCGCCCGGTGCTGGGCGAACGCTGTTCGTTGCGTCCGAACTGTTCGGAGTATTCACGGCAGGCTTTTCAGAAACATGGAGTGCTGGGTCTGGCGCTCACGGCGGATCGCTTTTTCCGCGAGCCCAGCGTGGTGGCGGCGGCAGAGCATCCCGTGAATGTGAATGGGAAATGGTATTATGCCGATCCGCTTAGCGACCATGATTGGTGGCTGGATCCGTAAAAAATAAAGAAGAGAGTTCTTTGTTCCTTGTTCTTGGTTCTTTGTTTTAGCTATGTCGAAATCTGGTTTCTGTGAAGCGCTTGGCAAGTTTATTCCATGTGGCGCGGGATGGCCAATGCCGAATGCGAAACGAAGAACCAAGAACGAAGAACTGATAACCGATAACTAATCACTAATCACTGATCACTGTTTTTTATGAAATGTCACAATAAAATTTTTTCCCGTCTGGTTTTGATCGGCGTAGTCCTGACAAGCATCGCCGGGGCGCAAACGAATGTCCCGGCTTGCCGTGAGGTCGAAACGCCCGGATTGCGTCTGGCGCAGGAACTTTCCGGCGAGGGCCAGCATGCGAGCGCGGCATTGGAATATCGCCGTCTGGCGCTTAGTCTAACCGATCCAAAAGCGTGCGCCGGCTTGTTCTGGGCGGCCGCCTACGAATATACCCAGGCCCGGCAATGGACACCGGTTCTGGTTCTTTTAGACCGGGTGGAGGATAACGATAGCGCACTCAAACCCATGGCGCTGTTACTGCGCGCGGAAGTTGCGTCTGCCGAAAAAAAACATGTCGAGGCGGTGTATTACCTGCAGAGCGCGGTAGGTGAAGAGACCTCGAGTGACATGCGGAAATTTGTTGTCCGGCGGGCGGCCGGCGAACACCTGCGCGCGGGTCAGCTGGCGCAAGCGCATGCGGTCTTAAACCAGGCGCCAGGCGATGAAACTGCGGCGCAGGCGGCGCTGAAGCGCTACGAACAGGAGCGGGACAAAAGCCCGGTGTTGGGCGGTTTACTGGGTCTTATCCCCGGACTCGGTTATATATATGCCGGGGAATATGCCAACGGTTTGCGCAGTCTGATTCTTAACGGATTATTCATGGGCGCCATGGTGTATTCGGGCGTGGAAGACCAGTGGGGCGCCTTTGCCGTGATTTCCTTCTTCGAAATTACATGGTATAGCGGAAGCATTTATGGCGGCATTGACGCGGCCCAGCGTTACAACCGCACTCGGCAGGAGCGGTGTTTGGATGCCGTGCAGGGACAAGCCGCGTTTGTCCCGGATTTCAAGCAGTTGCCGGTTGTCTCCCTCCAATTCCGGTTCTAACCGGTTTTTTCATTGCTTTGCCGGCGCGGGGTCAGCATAATAAGACGCAATCCAAGGGGGAAAGGCAACGGCCTCGTAGGCTTTAAGGGAGAACCGCAATGGATATTTCCGTCATTGTGCCGGTTTATAACGAGGTGGAAAACGTGGTGCGGCTGTGCGAGCGACTGCACACGTCGCTTGCCCGGCTGAGACGCACCTACGAGCTTATTCTCGTGGATGACGGCAGTCGCGATGGAACCTGGGAAAAATTAAAGGAACAAGCGGCCAAGATTCCGCATATGCGCCTTATCCGGTTGCGGCGCAACTTCGGCCAGACTGCCGCCATGAGCGCCGGCATGCATCAGGCCAAAGGCGAAGTCATGGTTACGCTGGATGCCGACCTACAGAACGATCCGGACGATATTCCGCTTCTGCTGGAGCGCATGGATCGCGGCTTTGATGTGGTCAGTGGCTGGCGCAAAGACCGTAAGGACCCTTTTTTGCATCGGCGTTTGCCGTCAATCATCGCCAACGCGCTTATCAGCCGGGTCACGGGTGTGCCCATCCATGATTTCGGTTGCACTCTCAAAGCCTATCGCCGTGAGGTGCTTGAGAACGTACATCTATACGGTGAGATGCACCGGTTCATTCCGGCCCTGGCCAGCTGGGTGGGCGGAAGCGTGGATGAAGTGGTCGTGCGCCATTCCCCGCGGAAGTTCGGCAAATCCAAATACGGCCTGTCACGCATCGTGCAGGTGGTGCTCGACCTTTTTACGGTTTCGTTCCTGCTTCGCTATAGCCGCAGTCCCATTCAGATTTTCGGCCGCATTGGATTGATCCTGGGCCTGCCGGGATTGCTGATGCTGACTGGAATGGTGTTAGCCAACCTGTCCTACCACGTGTTTGGCACCCATTTTGCCGCCGAGCTCCTGAAGCGTCCATTCTGGGTCATGACTTCCTTTATGCTGATTTTTTTCGGGATTCAATTCATCAGCATGGGCATTCTGGCGGAACTCCAGATTCGGACGTATCACGAATCCCAGGGCAAAAAGATTTATGTCATCAAGGAAATCGTTGAGCCGCAAGAGTAGGGTTTGAAATAGCTACGGTTGACGTTTAGGCATCGGAATTTCAAAGTTGCCACAAAGAGGCACAAGAGGCACCAAAAAATTTTATTTGTTTGTTTTCTTCTTGTGCTTTTTGTGCGTTTTTGGTGCTAATCTCTGTTTTAAGTCATTCTGATTTCAAATTTAGTCGCGGTCAAAGGCCGTTTTGGATATTGCCTTCCCATGTATCTGGCCCTTTCTGGAAACACTGCCGCTCTGGCCGATTCGTGCGCGCCGGCGCAAGTTTCCGGTGCCTTGTTCGCTTTGATCGGCCTTTATCTTCTGCTGATGTTGGTCGGTGTTGGAATTGACCTGGTGGTGATAACGCGGGCCTTGGCCCGGCCTTTGGCCTGGGAGCGGTGCGTGGCCTGGGTAAAAGACCGGCCGTGGAACTGGCAAGTGGCGGGTTGGGTGGCGCTTGTTTTGATGTGCATTCAGCTGGTAGTTGCAGGTGTTTATCGAACGTTGTCGGTTCTGGGATGGTTGCGCGCCGATGCGCCGGAATCTGTTAGCGTCCTGATCCAGGGCCTTGTTTTACATGCGGCCAGCCTGGTAATCCTGGCGTTAATTCTGCGATCCAAGACATGGACCTGGAAGCAAGCCTTCGGCCTGCAGGTCCCGGGCCTGATTCGGCAATTGGGCGCCGGATTGGCGTTTTATGCCGGGATTTTGCCGCTTTTCTTTTTTGCCGCCATCCTTGCCAGGGTTGTTATGTTGATTATCGGCTATCCGGTCACGATCCAAGACGTGGTGCTGATATTCATTGAGCCGCAGTCGCTTGGGAGCCTGCTGGCCCTGCTTGGCCTGGCGATGATTATCGCGCCGGCGGCCGAGGAAATTCTGTTCCGGGGCATCCTGTTGCCGCTTCTTATGAAGCGCCTGGGCGCCGGACCGGCTGTAATCCTCTCCTCGGTCCTGTTCGCGCTGATCCATTTGCATGTGCCGTCATTTTTTCCGCTGTTTGTGCTCGCGGCGGGTCTGGCGCTGGCCTATATTTATACCAGATCCCTCTGGGCGCCGATTATGATGCATGCCTTGTTTAACGGCATGAATTTGGCGATCCTGTTGCTGGCAACGAATTGAACGGAAAAGAAGTATGGGAGTTTGGGAGTATGGGTGTATGGGAGTAAAAGCCTGTCTGCCACCTGATCTATTCATCAAATTCATGGGTAAAACACTGTGTTTCCCTTATCAACGGACAAACTCGAAATAGATTATTCCTGACGCCCATACACCCTTACGCCCATACCCCCTTACGTATTTACGATTATGGACCCCATAAAAACTATCGAGTGGATGGCCGATCATAAGGGACGACAGGTTCCCGGCTATATCCGGCTGGTGGATCAAACCCGCCTGCCCGGTAAACTGATCCGCATTGAAACCCGGGATTTGAGGCAGGTGTGGGCGGCGATAAAAACCCTGCAGGTGCGCGGCGCGCCGGCCATCGGAATCGCGGCGGCGCTGGGTGTTGTCGTGGCCATCCAGGATTCCCGCGCCGCGACCGGCGCAGAGCTGGTTGCCGAAGTGGAGCAGGCGGCCGGTTATCTGGCTACCGCGCGGCCGACGGCCGTCAATCTGTTCTGGGCTCTTGACCGTATGCGGCTTTGTGCGCGCGCGGCCAAGCGTCGGACGCCGGCCGATTTTAAAGCGCGGTTGCTTGTGGAAGCCCTTGCTGTTTTAAAGGAAGATCTGGCCATGTGCCGAGCCATCGGCCGGCACGGGGCCGGTCTTCTTAAAGATGGCCAGACCGTGCTGACGCATTGCAATGCGGGCGGCCTGGCCACCTCCCAGTTCGGTACTGCCCTGGCGCCCATATATATGGCCCCGGAACAGGGCAAACATATTTGTGTCTATGCCGATGAAACCCGTCCGCTCCTGCAGGGCGCCCGCTTGACGGCTTGGGAGCTCATGCGCGCCGGAATTGATGTGACCCTCATCTGCGACAACATGGCGGCCCAGGTCATGAAGGAAGGGCGCATTGATCTGGTTATGGTCGGCGCCGACCGTATCGCCGCCAACGGTGACAGCGCCAATAAAATTGGAACCTACGGCGTTGCCGTTCTGGCGCAAGCCCACAAGATTCCTTTTTATGTGTTGGCGCCATCCTCCACCTTCGATCTAACGCTTAAAAACGGCGATGCCATTCCCATCGAGGAACGCGGCGCCGATGAAGTTACCTGCGGGTTTGGGAAGCGAACGGCGCCGGAACATGTAAAAGTATATGCCCCCGCGTTTGACGTCACTCCGGCCCGGTTGATCACGGCGATTATCTGCGAGCGTGGTGTGTTGAAGCCGCCGTTTGGGAAAACGATCAAGAAGGCTGTAGGCGGAGCGTTAAGCGTTAAGCGTGGAGCGTAGAGCGTGGTCCGGAGAACGTAAGCGGACACCAGACGACAGACGCCGGATGCCAGACCGGAAGACAGACAACAGACGACGGACAACAGATGTGTCCCATAATTAAAAAACGCCAACAAACAGTGGGTAACCTCGGCGAGCTGGCCATGATTCAGCGTTTGATGCGTGCCCTGCCGGAGCGTGACGACGTGGTGGTGGGGCCGGGTGATGATTGTGCCGTGGTGCGACCTTTGGACGACGCGCGCTATGATTACCTGCTCAAATCCGATCCCGTGATTGAGGGGGTGCATTTTGTCCGGACAACGCCCGGCGCGGCAGTGGGACATAAAGCGCTGGGGCGTGTTTTAAGCGATATCGCCGCCATGGGGGGGGAACCGCTCTGGGCGCTTGTCAATCTCGTGGTGCCGCACGCTGTGTCCGTTGCGCGGATAACGGGAATCTATGCCGGGATGCGCCGATTGGCTCGGCATTGGCGCGTAGCCATTGTCGGCGGCGACGTGACACGTGGCCCATGTCTGGAAGCGCATGTGTTTGGTGTGGGCCGCGTGCCGCGAGGTAAAGCCGTCTTGCGGTCCGGCGCGCGTTCTGGCGATTGTCTTTTTGTCACCGGCGCGCTTGGAGGCAGTTGCCGTGGAAAACACCTGGCGTTTCAACCGCGTTTGGCGGAAGGCCGCTGGCTCCAAGGCCAGGGTTTAGCCACTGCCATGATTGATCTCAGCGATGGTCTGGCGACCGATCTCCGGCATCTCATCCGGCAAAGCCGCGTGGGGGCCGAACTGTTTTTAACGTCCATTCCCCTGGCGTCGGCGGTTAAAAAATCGGCTTCACGGCAGACAGCCCTGCGAAGCTCTGAGCAAGCCCAGTGGCATGCCTTTTGCGATGGCGAGGACTATGAATTGTTGTTTACGGTATCTCCGGCCAACATGGCGAAACTGATCCGGGCCTGGCAAAAAATATGGAAGATGCCCTGTACCCGCATTGGCACAATTACAGATCGCCGTGACGTCATCGAGTGTGTGGATGCGCGGGGACGGAAGACGCGGCTGAAAGCGACCGGCTATGAACATTTCCGGCAGATAGGCTGAAGGCTGTAGACTGAGGGCTGTAGGAAGATTTTTTGTGCGAGGCTCGGATGAAGATGCGAAAGGTAATTTCAAAGAGTCCGGAGGAGACCCAGGCTTTGGCCGTGGCTCTTGCCGCGGAATTGTCCACCAGAGGCGGATCCGCCTCCGGCGGAAAGAGTGGCGCCGTGCTGGCCCTGCACGGGGATCTCGGTAGCGGTAAGACCTGTTTTGTCCAGGGTTTGGCCCGTGCGCTGGGCGTCCGGCAGGCTGTAACCAGCCCCACCTTTACGATTGTGAATGAATACAGCGGCCGGCGCCCGTTGGTTCACATGGATCTTTATCGGATCAGCGATCCGCAGGAATTGCTGGGCATTGATTTCGAGAATTACTTGGATACCGAGGGAATTGTCGTGATCGAATGGGCGGAACGCTCGGGCAACTGGCTCCCGGGCAATACCATCCACATTTATTTTGAAACCGGGCCGGACCTTGACAAGCGCACGATTACCATGGCCGTTGGGGCAAACCGTAAGGTGGATTTGATGGTTCGGTAATTATTTCAGACCGAGAAGACTTTCGACGGAGATATCTTCATCTATTTCTTCCCAGTGGATACCAATGCCTCCGCCAATCAATCTCCATTTTCTCCGCTGAGCAGGTGTTGCTTTTTGAAGACGAGGGAACCATGCGAGAGGAACTGAAACCTCTCTGCCATCCTCAAGCACCACAACAAGGGCATCCGTTGTACATTTGAGGTCCATAACCAGTGGTTCATAATCAACGGCTAAAGTATTCATTCCATTTTCCTTCCAAAATATTAATGTTGTTTTCAACTATTTCGGCAATATCGTTTAATTCGTGATCACGAAAACCGCGGGATCTCGCAACACACACCGGCTTCAGCCAGAATTTTGCGTAATTATCCCCTTTTTCAACATGGATATGGGGTGGTTCACCTTTATCCAGACTGAAAAAAAAGAAACGATATCCTTTATATCTCAGCTCTGTCGGCATAATACAAATCTATCAAAAAGATATGGCCGCTTCAAGATAAGTCTTTTTTCTTATGTCTTTTCTTAAACCGAACGGCGCCAATCATCCTTGAGGAGACCGCGTAGCGGGCTCCGAATAGGATGGATTGGCTGGTTCGAGAGTTTTTGTTGATTCCATGAAAGACTGTGGATTTTCCGGCGTCAGTAGGACTTTGTACTTCTCTGTCTGAACCAGAACCGCATCTTGGCGCCTTGCGCTTGTGGCGTAGACGTGAAAGATGCCGTCTCTCTTGTTCCAGAAGATGCCGGTGCCAGCAAATAGACCGCCGTTGCCGAAGAGCCGGATCGTGAAAGGCAGACGTTCCGTTATCTTGGCGCATCCGACAATTTTCCCGAAATTGCTTCTTCCCGCATGAAGGACCACGGTTAAACAACCATTGGAAACATCGTATGACGCGGGGGCAAGCAGGAAGCAAACCAGAGCAATGGTTCCGAGTATGACACTGCCAACCATCAGATTCTTGTCATGGAGACCACCAATGACAAATCCGACCACCATCGCAAGAATGATCCCCGTCAGCATCTTGATGGACAGGCTCATCTTTGCCGTTCTGTAGTTCATACCTCTCCTCTCGAATATGGTATTATGCATCAATAATAGCATCCCGTCGGTACCACGCCGCGGGATGATATCCGTCAAGATATCCGTCAAGATATCCGCTTGACAATCCTTATTTCCGGTGAGATTGTGACGCATAGCATGCTAATGTAGGAGGGATGATATGCATCAAACGACTCGACCGGGGGTGACCGTGGCGCCGCTGGATCCGCAACCACGGTGGCCCGAGGGTTACGTTGCGGTGCTTCGGGCGGCGGGAGCGCAGGAGAAAACCATCCCTTACTGCGTGGCGTGGGTGCGGCGGTTCTTCGCGCGGTATCCCGGACGCAGGCGCCGGGACTTGGGCCGAGCCGAAATCGAGGCATTCCTCGCGGAAACGGCGCAACGGGCGGGCGTGTCCAACCGGCAGGTGCAACAGGCGCGCGACGCCCTTGTAATGTGCTATGAACAGTTTTGTGGGATTGCGTTGGCATCACGGCCCGATGTCGCTGTGCCGATAAGTCCTTCACCGTCGCCTTCCTCTAAAAGTTCCAAGCCCGTAACAGAATTGGGCAACGCCTCGCCTGTAGAGAAAGTTTGTAAACTTCGGCACGTGAATGACAAGCGAAATCCGGTGCCCCTGGCGAAAGTTTCCGCGACACCGGCTTTCGCCCCGTTGCCGGAGCGTCGAAGCGCCGGCCCGACCAACCCGGGGGCAAGCAAACGAACGGGCGTGGACTGGCGGGCATTGGATGCACGCGTGCGGGAGTGCCTGCGAATCGACCGCTATGTCCCTCTGCCGGCGCGTTACCGGGAGGATCTGCAGTTTTGGCTCGAACGCCGACAGGAGCAGTACCTGGCGGACAAGGCTCAGAACATGCGCGAGGTTGAGGTCCCTGGCGCGCTCGCGTGCAAGTACCCGAATGCGCCCTATCAGTGGGGCTGGCAATATGTCTTTGCGGCGGGCGACTTTTCGCAAGACCCGCGTACCGGCCACACCAGGCGTCACCATTTTGACGAACAACGTATCCAGCGTGCGGTACAGGAGGCCGTGCGACAGGCGGGCCTGACGCACACCCCACTGCTTTCGCCACAGCTTTGCCACGCATTTACTGGAAGCCGGACAAGACATTCGCACTGTGCAGGAACTCCTTGGCCACTCCGACGTGAAGACCACCATGATCTACACGCACGTGCTTAACAAGGGCCCAATGGGCGTGGTCAGTCCGGCCGATACGCTGTGACGTGTGTGTAAAGCTTTACACGGCTGGTTGATTCCATCCCTTCATTTTCAGGTGGAACGAGCGAAAATTAAGCATTGGACAAATAAGCCGTATCAAGGGATTGCATTGGATGGTCCAAGTGTTTTTACTCGTGGTGGTGAGTATCCTGATGGCGGGTAGGGGCATTGCCCAGCCTACCAATGCGCCGCCGGTGGCCGATATGGTTTCAACGACCAACGTGCCGGCCATGCGGCAATTGCCTCTGAGGCAATCGCCCCTGGGGCGCGGGGTCGAACTGCGCACCGGTTACCGTTTGGATCCCTCCTCGCATTACAATGACGGCAGTGATGTCACGGTCCAGCGCTTCAGGCTGGGCGCGATTGTGCGCCGGAGCATTCGGCCCGGCCTGATGCTGATGGGCGATGTGGATGCCGAATATGCCTCCTACGCGTTCAATCAGCGCGATGATACGATCTTTGGCAAAAGCGGATTCATGCAAGATGCCGTAATGCTTCGGCTCGGCCTGATGGTTATGGCGCCCATTAACGCGAAATGGGGCTGGCAGGCGGGCGGGATGATGTCGGTGGCAGGTGAAAGCCATGCCGACCTTTGGGAGGCGTTCAACAGCGGTGCCTTGGGAGGTGTCAGTTGTATCGTCAGCCCGGACTTTAAATGGTCGTTGTCGGTCATGGGATTCGGGTTTGAGGGGTCTTTTCTTGCGATCCCGCTCCCGGGGTTCGACTGGAAGATAAGCGAGCGTTATCGGTTGGCCACGCAGGGGCCGGGGCTTAATTTTACCACCACGCTCTCGCCCGCGACAAAACTGAACGTCCTGGCCCGCTGGGAATACAGGCAGTACCGGTTGGATGACGATCCGCCTGTGCCGGGAGGCAAGTATTACGACCAGCGTTACCCCGTCGGCGTGGAACTGACCCGGCGCTTTTTCCGCGTGCTGGAAGTGGCCGTGGAGGGCGGCATTTACGCGTATCAGCAGATGATGATCCGCGACCATGATGACAACAAGGTGGTCACCGTGGTGGGAGATCAATCGGCGTACGTGGGCTTGCGGATAAGTCTCCAGTTATGACGTTGCAGATCATGGCCGCAGGTATCAGAATACCGGGTCGCGCAAGCGGCGATGCTCGATGGCCGTATCGAGGGTAATGGCCCGGAGCGGGGCAGGGGCGGGTTGGAGTGTGAAGGATACGGAAGGATTTGGTCCGATCGCGTCAAAGGCATGCAATTTTGGATCGTAGGTCATATCCGTGCATTGTGGAACCGGCAGATTGGTCCCGCTCAAACAAAGTTTGTCGCCATCGGTATTCAAGGTCAGTGTGAAATCCCGGTAACGCCCCAGGATGCGCTTTGGAAAATCCACGCGTATCAATTTTATATCGCGGGCGTTGGTGGGCGCGCAGGAAACCCGGATGCGGTTTTTTTCCACGCGCTCCGCCCGGTTGATCGCCGCCCCGCCGCTGGTGGGATAAGCGCCGCGCTCGCCCTGCTGAATGCAGGTTCCCGCCGGTTCGTCCCAGAACACCGCGAAAACCAGGGGCTCCCCGTAAGTTTGGACGAAGAGCACAAATGCCTGGACCATCAGCGCGCCGGTCACAACCATCAGGGCTATCGCATATTTCAGTAACCGGCGCTGGCAGTTCGCGGCCCAACCCAGAAAGACTGCCATGGGAACAAGGCCGGCAAAAAGATACCGGCCCTGGGGCTGAAAATCGTTGCATAGGCACGTCCATACATGCAGGAGCAAAACCGCCAGCATGAAGGCGCCCAACCATAGGGCGGCAAACTCAACGGAGCGGTCGCGCGTCAACAGGAGTTCAATTAGAAACAGGATGCCCAGTGCAGGAATAATGACCCGGAGCGCGGCATACACTTCCGGCCGGAACCCGACATCCAGATATCCGAACAGGCCGAAAAACGAAGCAAACGTAATCGTCACAAATTTCTGCTGAACCAGCCAGAGGAGGGATGCGCGGGAAAGACCATGATTTACCGGAACCACGTCGCGCAGAATCCCTAATTGCGCCAGACGTTCCTCACTGAGGAGCAGGGGCATGGGTGTCTCGTAAAGCCAGTAATTACGCGCATACCAGAATCCGGAAATCAGGATGGCGCCGCCAGTCACAGCCAGGGCCACGCGGAAAACGGCAGACCATGACAGGCGACCGCGATAGGCCAGGTAAACAAAGCCGGCCGCCAGAAAGGGCGCGTAGATAAAATAATTATATTTGGCCGAAAAAAGCAGTCCTCCCGCCAAGCCGGCCATGATCAGCGTGGTATTGGACGGCGTTTTCCAGAATCGCGCCAGTGCGAAGGCCAGCAGGGCGGCAATTCCCAGTGCGTGGGCATCCGCGTTCACATAACAAAAACTGAATAGGACCTGGGGAAGGAAGGCAAATGCCGCCGTGACAATCGCCGACAATAACGGACGAGCGGTCAATATCCGAATGGTCAGGAAGAGGCCATTGATAAAAACCAGTCCCCAGGCTAACGAAGCCAGCCGGGCGCCAAGGTAAGGCTCGATGCCCAACAGCGTGTGGCCGGCATGCGCGGCGGCGGCGGCCGCCATGTAATTCAACGCGGGCATCTGGTTATAACTGGAAAGCGCGTGATGGAACCGATCCAGGTCGTCTACGCCCCAGACCGGCAGGCGGTGATGGGCGAGAATGAACTCGACGCTGTATTTGAAATGTGTGTTTTCATCGGGGGCGTTATTATAGGGGATCAGGTTGAGCCAGGATGACCCTATGCCGATGAAAAACCCATTCAGCAACAGGAGCGGCAACCATGCATTGATCCATTTAGAGAGTCGGTCCATTGTCTGGGGTCAGATCGCCGGGCATTCAAGAATCGCGTCTACCACGCGGGCTTGGTCCGCTTCACTCAGCCCGATATAAAACGGCAGGCGCACCAGGCGGTCACTGACCGATTCCGTTACCGGACAATTGCCCGGCTGGCCGCCGAAGCGGCGCCCCATGACCGAGAGATGCAATGGCAAATAGTGAAAAACAGCCAGGATGTTCCTGGTTTTCAGATGATCAATCAGAGCTTGCCGCGCGGCCAAGGACGGCATGAGCATGTAGAACATATGATAAGGCTGATCACAATGCGGCGGCACGCAAGGCAAGCTAACGTTATGTCGTTCGGCCCAATCGCGCAAATGCGCGGCATAAAACTCCCAGAGACGTCGGCGTTGGGCTTGAATATGGTCGCGGGCCTCAAACTGGGCCAGCAAAAAAGCCGCCAGCAGGTCGGAAAGCAGATAACTGGACCCCAAGTCAATCCAGGAATATTTATCGGCTTGACCCCGGAATACCTGACTGCGATTAGTGCCTTTTTCCCTCAGGATTTCAGCCCGCTCAAAATAGTTTGGATCGTTGATCAGCAGGGCGCCGCCCTCCCCGCAGATAAAGTTCTTGGTTTCATGAAAACTCTGCGTTGCTAAGCATCCGAAGGTTCCTAACCAGCGGCCCTTATAGCGGCCCAGCAGGCCGTGTGAATTGTCTTCCACCACCGGAATGCCGTGTTTGCCGGCGATAGCCAAAATGGCATCCATTTCACAACCCACGCCGGCATAATGCACCGGCACGATTGTTTTGGTGCGCGGCGTAATGAGCCGTTCCAGGCAGGATTCATCCAGGTTAAGCGTGTCCGGCCGGATATCAATGAATACCGGGCATGCACCGCGGAGCACAAAGGCATTGACCGTGGAAACAAAGGTAAAGGATGGCACGATGACCTCATCGCCGGGCTGGATCTTGAGCAAAAGCGCCGTCATTTCCAGCGCATGCGTGCAGGAAGTGGTCAATAGCGCCTTAGGCACGCCCAGTTCTTTTTCAAGGAAAGCATGGCACCGGCGCGTGAATGCACCATCGCCCGAGATCTGGCCGTTGGCTATGGCCCGGACCATGTAGGCCTGTTCGTTGCCGACAAAACATGGCTTGTTGAAAGGAATATTCATGGTTCCTGCCGGTTACGGCGCTTACCCGCTTGGCATGCGAACCGGATTATACGTTCCGGATTCAATGACCTGCCTTAAATTTAGCCGATAAGCAGGGGTGCGACAATCATAAACCGCTGAAAATGTGGTTGGATTTGGTTGACGCGCAGACTTTGCCATCCTATAACACATTTGCGCCACGCGTAAAGTTTCATCAGCTCGGTTTCGATGGGCGGATATCCATGCCACCAGCAAAGCAAATTTTTATCAGTTGGATTAAAGATTTTGTTAAACGTCAGCCCCTGCAAACGATGGGGATTATTGTCGCAGTCTGGGTTTTTCTGGCGACAATGAACTTTGCCCTGCTTAAGCTGTTTCCGTCACTGGATACGCCGCTCTGGTTCCCGATTTCATTGTCATCCGCCCCCGCGCTTAACATTGCGGGGCTTCCGTACGCAATTTTATTTTTAATTGTTCTATATTGGATAATCAAGGAACGCGCGATGCGTTTTAGTCTGTTGCAGATATGGATGTTCGGCATAGTCTTTATTGTTGTGGGCAACCTGATCCAGGGCAATGTTGACATCGCTTTTCGAAAACCGTTGTTCGGGTCCATCGTTCCATTTCAGTATTATGATGATGCCCTGAAGATATGTTCCTGGCGGGAATGGCTGGGCGTGTTTAATGCCCGTCAAACGGAATTGTTCGTGCATAGTAAAACCCATCCCCCCTTTGCGGTCCTGCTGTATTATGGGGCTATTCAGTTTTTAGGGAATTACCCTTTGCGGGTGGCGGGGGTTTTCATTTTTATATCCAGTTTGGCGATTGTTATAATGGGATTGATTTTCGATACGCTGGGTTTGGAACGTAAAAACCGCAATGAGTTGGCGATTTTATTTTCCGTGATCCCGGCCATAAATATCTATACTGCGGTGAGTCTCGACGGCATTATATTGACAACCAGCATGCTGTGTCTGTGGGGATTGATTATCCTTGTGCATCGGTTGAATTTCGCAATGCGCGGCATGTTGTTGTTTGTCAGCGGCATGCTTTTGACCAATTTTTTGACATTTGTGGGGATATTCTTGTTTGCCGTGGGCGCCTTGGTGGGTGTGATGGAATATATTTTCAAGCGTCAGCCGGGTGTATTAATCGCTACCGGCGTTGCCCTAGGCTTGTTCGGTTTGCTGGTTTATGGTTTAAACGAACTTGGACATTATAATCATATCCAGGCTTTTTTGACCGCGTCACATGTAGAAAACCCCCAGGGATTTCAGGGTCTGGCGCGGCCACTCAATTATGCCGTGACGCGGGTGGAGTGCGTGAGCGAGCTGGCGCTGTTTTTTTCCATAGGCTGTCTGGCGGCTTTGTTTCACAAGGAACGCCTGCAATTAAGCTGGCGGCCCCACGACAATGATATCGCGCGGATAACGCTGGCGGCCCTGCTGACGCTGGGAAGCATGTTTTTGGCGGGAATGAATCAGACCGGGGAAACGGCGCGCTCCTGTTTGTTCATATATCCGTTCCTGATGCTGATGTTCTACAAGAGCGACATTTTGCTTGTGCGGGATTTAATTATTGCGGCAGGTTTGCAAACAGCATTGATGCAATTGTGTTGTTATTACTTCTGGTAAGAAAGCCGGGCACTATGAAAATATCGGTTTCTTGGCAAAGGTTTTTATTGTTTACGCATGCGGGACTGCTGATCATTGCGCTTGTATGCGGCCGTTGGTTATATGCCGGGGCTTTGGGTAGAAGCGACGCGCTTTATGCGTTAAATCCCTATCCGTTGGTGACGACCGCCGACAATATCGCTTACTATCCGGCAAATCCTTTTCCGAATATTAAGCCCCGTTCGGGACATGTCGTGTCCAACCCGTTCGTGTATGTGCGGGATTGGTATTGCGGCCTTAATGGTCGGATTTCGGTTGCGGTCATAAACAGCCTGATCGCGTTCTCGGCCAAAGCGGGATGTCCAACCCCGGAATCTTTCCCCTGGTGGCTGATGCGCGCCTTGTCGCTATATTGCCTGTTGGCTACGCCGCTTAATTTCATGGTGGCGCTGGGGTGGGCATGGGCAAAGCGGCCGGGAAGGGCGCTTGTATTGCTTGCCGCCGTAGGGGCGATTTGGATCGTTAGCCCGAAGATTTATATCTTTACCGTGATATTTGATGTCTTGCTCACGGACCGGATCGCATTTATATATATGTTAACGTGGATGTTTATGGGAGTGCTTAATAATTGGATGGGAAGATCTGCATGGAAATGGGGTTTGTTGGCCGCCGGCATCCTGTTTTTGAGTTCAGAACAAAATATGTTCAGCGTGCCGATCTTATTGATGGCGGCCGCTTGGATAGGGTTTGATGAAAAAGCGGGCGCGACGCGTAGTTGGCGTTGGCAGGCTTTCTATTACGGCGCCTGGACTTGTTTGTCCGCCGCCATTTTTTTCCTGTCCCCAGGCCAGTGGATACGGAATAAATTTTTAGCAATGAAAACGATCGGCAATTTTGCGCCTTTTGAATGGTATCGCCAGGTTGTTATGCTGGGCTATGGCGCCATTTTTCCCCGGCTTCCTGACGCGCTTTGGATATGGCATCTGATTTTATACGGCGGGTTGGGACTGATGATGGCGGCAGGGGTGATAATGCGGCTGAAGCGCATCAACCCATCCCGGCTTGCGGCGCCTTATCCGCGCCCGCCGCTTTTTGACATCGGCTTAATCGCCTTTGCCTTCCTAACCGCCTTTTTAACAAGTATGGCAACCTTGCTCGCATCTCCTTATTTCCCGCCGTATGCCATTTATTATCCCTCGTTATTGCTTGTGTTAGGCCTTGTTTTTTCATTCTGGCTGGTCCTGGATGGCGCCGCCATATTCATGGACCTGCTTGCATCTTCGGCGCGTTTAACCAGTTATGCCGGAATAAAACGGACCATCGGTTATGTAAAGAGCAGTTGTCTTGTCGGTTTGCCGGTGCTTGTGACAATCATATTGATTGGCGCCGTTACGATACGGGCCTGGCCGGTTATGGCGGCGGAATACCGTCAAGTGATGGCCCAGGATTATAATCGCCGTCAATTATATGCCGAGATTGTGCGGCTCCGCAACACAACCGGGCGAAGGCATTTTGTCCTGGTGAATTTATGGAACTTGCCCGTCTGGGGCATACACATGGATGAAGCCTGGGCCATAGCGGGTTATTTCCGATGGCGGCGGATGGAAGATGTGGTTTGTACGGCCGAGGTTGATTGGATTGCCGCCGGCCGGCCCCAGGAACATCTGTATTTTAAACTTGATTGCGCCAAATTGCTGGAGGGAAAATAATTAAGGCGGGCTGTGCCCGTAACCCAAAGAAATACGCGCACTTATGTCACCTGTAGCCGCGGGCGATGACCGCGGACCGCGACCAACGGTCGCGGCTACAGAAAACAAAACATACACGCAAAAACGTGTATCTTTATGGGAAAGCGTCTAAGACTTGCCGGTTATACGATGCGCTTACATTCAAGATGATGAGCGCGCCTGGCGGTTAAGACGCTGGGCAAACAAATCCACGACAAACAGCAGGATGATCCAAAAAGCCAGACGCACCTGGATTTGTAAAAGCAAGGCGTGGCGTTCGACGGACATGGCGTCCCCATGCCAGACCAGCAGGGCGTGGGGATACGACAGAAGCAGAAGCCCCAGCGGAACCCACCACAGGCGCCGGCGATTCCAGCAGGCAAAACCCAGGCCGGCAAATGCAGTCAAGCCGGCGATCCAAGGCCAAAACGGAAACACGGGCGGAAGATATATGCCGGCACTTAACCACGACGGTAAAATGGGAACGAATCCCGGCGGCAACGGCTCGCCGGTTTCTGCGGACAAAAGTGATTTGATGTTGCGGCAAGGCGCCAGGATGGTTGCACGCCAATTGACGACAAGATATTTAACATAAACGGACCGCCCGTGATTTAACAGCCACGCGCGCAAGGACTGCAGAGAATCCAGCCGATAGGCCGCAAAATTATTGCCCGCCCCCCATTGACCGGCCAAGTGCATCAGGTCGGTGGTGACCGGCATGCCCTGATCCGCAAACCACTTGACTTTCGCCGGGTCGGGCAGGATCCGCTGGGTCAGCACATTCAGAAACGGGAAAACCCAGCGTTGTCCCATGCGGGGCGGTAATTCAAAGGCGGCATCTGTGGAAGTTGCCGGAACGGTCCATGGCTGGGCGCCCAGTTTCGCCGACAAGGAATTGGCCGCAAAGAACGCGAGCCAGCACGATGCTAAAACAAAACAGGCAACTCTGCGTTCGCGATGCAGTGATCCGATCACGCCGATAACGATGGCCAGGCTCAATAAAAGCCAGGCATTCGTTTCACGGCAAAACGCCCACATGCCGCCCGTGATAATCACGGCCACGAGCTTGGCGGGGTGCCATTTGTTCAACAGCCGGAAGGTCATTGCCGTCAGCAGTGCAAAAAATGAGATGGACAAGGACTCGCTCAGGATCATGAAATCCCAGGGAATAATATCCGTGCTCAGTCCGAACAAAAGCACAAGCGTATAAGCCGGGGGCTTGAGCCATGGCGTTGTTATGGCCTGGGCCACGGTCCACGCCAAAAGGCCCCAGCATAAAAGCGCAAATATGATTTGAAAGGTGATGATGGTCTGCGGATGGATTTTGAGGATTTTATAACATAATGCCGCCAGGGGCGGCTTTAATCCGCCCCACAAGCCCGCGTCAGTCCACGGGAGCGCGGCCATCTCTTTGAATACAAGCGAGTCAAACGTTTCGCCGGCGGCCGGGGATGCATAAAAATGAAAAAACCGTATTGCCAAAATGATGACGAAGACCGCGACATAAAATGCGGTAACAGCCATATGATTGCAAGCGCCCGACCTGTCGGATGGCATTATAACGCCCATATCAGTCAGGTTTTGTTCCGCGCCGGAACCAGTGCAGGGCGACGACCGCGGCGCGTACGATAAAGCCAAGCCGCAGAGTCAGTTTGATGCCGCGCAGATTGTTGATGGAAACGCGCGTGACGGCTCGTTTAAAATCACGTGCGCGCAGGGCCAGGAACAGTTCCTGGTACATAAGCACGCCGGCGCCTGAATTCTGGAGATGCTTGCGCACGGCGCCCAGGGTAATATCCATAGTCTGCGGCGCGGTTGCGCGTGCTTGAACGAACCCGATTACTTCGCTTTGCGCCGTGTCTTCCAGGACAAACACGGGGTCGCCGGCGCGGAAACTGTTTTCAATCCAGTGCGCGTAACGCCAATCCGCTTTGTTCCGCGGCACATTGGGATCCAGATGAAAGCGATCCGCGGTAAATGCCGATTGGGCAATGCTTCTCACCGGCGCTAAATCGTCCGGCGTGGCCATGCGTAGTTGCATGTGCGCTGATGTCCGCTTAATGACGGGCGTCAAACGTGCCAGTAACAGTTCAAACTCCAGCATCGTTTCCACGGGATAAAAACCGTGCTGGGCCAGGGCGGCGGCCACAGCCACGGCATCGGGAGCGATTTTTGCGACTACCAGAACGGCGCGATCTCGGGGCAGGCCGGCCAGCCAGGCCGGCAAGTGGCGGGCAAGCGCATCCAGCGGTGTTTGGGCGCAATTTATCTCGAAAACCGGGAAATCGAGCAATGCACTGTCCCAGGGGATCGGCGCAATTTTGAACGGCCCATCCGGCGCCGGGAAACCTGCGTATGTTAAGATGAATGCCACGTGATTTTTTTGTTTTTTAGCGCAGTTCCGGCTGGATAAGACCGTAACTATGCATGTTCAATTTCCTGGCGCACCACGTAGGATGGCCGGTCCATCAGCCGCAAATGCATGCGGGCCAGATATTCACCGATAATGCCCAGCGCGAAGAGTTGAGCGCCGGAAAAAATCGTGATAATGGAGGCTAAAAACGGAAATCCGGGAAAACTGTAGCCGAGCATAAAATAGCGCCCGACAACGTAAATCAACACGCCGATGCCAAAAATAGTCAGGCAGAATCCAATCCAACTGGCCAGCCGCAGAGGCAAGGTTGAAAAACCGGTTAAAATGTTGAAACAATGTGCAAAAAGGCGTCGCACCGAATAACCGGAACGGCCGCTGAATCGCGGGTTGTGCTGGACCGTTGCGGCGCATACCTGTGTCGCGCCCCAGTTTAGAAGAACGTCAATCGAGACGGTCGGGGCGCGGTAATCTGCAAATGCTTCCCGCAATTGCGTTCGGAATGCGCGAAACGCGCTTATATCGCCGGCATAGGCAATGCCCATGGCCGTTTGCACCACCAGGCGCACAATCTGGGAGGCAAGATAGCGGCCGGCGCCTTGCTGTTGGCGGCATGGCGCGCCATAGACAAGATCATACCCTTCGTCAAGCTTGCCTATCAGGATGGGAATATCTTCCGGCGGATTCTGCAGGTCGGCATCAAGCGTCACGATCACGTCATGCCGGGCGTAACGGATGCCGCACAGCAATGCGTTGTGTTGGCCGAAATTGCGCAGTAAATTGATCCCGCGTATGCGGCTTTCCCGCCGGACCCAATCCTGAATAATGGCCCAACTCTGGTCGGGACTGCCGTCGTTTATGAAAATAATTTCAAATGGCCGCCGTGTGGCGTGCAGGACGGCCAGCAAACGTTCCGTGAGCCGGTTTAACGAGGCTTCGCACCGATACACCGGAACGAGCACACTAAGCGATGGCGGTGAATTCAACATAACGGAAAATCCTGGCAATTCAAACCAGCTGGTTTATTTCATAAATTATCGCAACCAGTAGTCCAAATCAAGCTCGAATCTATCGAGCCACCGGCGCGCGCGGGAAGCGGGCTGACGGAGACAGGGGCGGTCTTGCCTTAAACGCCGTTGTGTGGCTGTCCGTCGGATTGGGGGCGGCGGCGGTTTTTAAAAATGTTTTTAATAACTTCAGCCTTGTTCGGATTTTGGATCAGGTTTAACAGAAAACTTTGGCGGAGTTCAATGGCTTTGGCGGGACAGACTTCATGACAACAGCAACAGCAAATGCATTGCCGGTAATTGATGGTTGGGCGTGTGCCGGGCACGGCGTGTAAAGCCGCAACCGGACAGGATTTCAGGCATAAACCGCACGCGACACAGCGTTCCGTGATGGTTGGTCGTATCCACAAATAGCGGCTCAACCAGTGATAGATTAGCCGTGGCGCAATATGGCCCGCGAGAACACCGGGTAACCGGATGGGCCGCAATGCCAAGGTTTTCGGCGAATCGCCCAGCAAAGTAATTTCTTGCCAGCGTGTTTCTCCGGTGCGCGCCTGTTGCAGGGCCGGGAAATACGGCACTTGCCGTGGATTAATCTGCAGTAGATGGCATAAGGCCGCGTCGAGCGCCACGCCATCCCCGGCGCCGGCCAGAAAACCGTAATGAACGGGAGTGCCGGCGGAAGGACCATTGCCTTCCATGGCTGTGACGGCATCCGCAATAGTCAGGGCGGGTTTTACAATGGCATATAACCTGGCGATAAAATCGCCGAAGCGGCGTGGATCACGATATAGTTTGTGCAACATGGTCTTTTGATAGCCGGGAATGACACCATACAGGTTTTTTACGGCGCCGGTGAAAACTGTGAAAATATGCGTTTTAACCTTTGGGACGTTGATCACAAGATCAGCATCGAGCACCGGGCGGGCAATGGAAAAAACCGTGCCGTCAAATTCAAACCGTTGCGATCCAGCCTGTTCCAGACGGACAAGCGCCACCGCTTCCTCGGCGCACAGGGCCCGGTAGCCGGTTTGTTCCCAGACGTCTTCAATAATGAGCGCGGCTGAGGAACTGTCGCCCACGATCGGGGTGGCGCCGGCGGCCCGGACCATGCGTATCAGGGCGCGGATAACGGCGGGGTGGGTAGTGACGGCCTGGTCGGGTGTGCGGGCCGTCAGCAAGTTGGGTTTCAGCAATACCGTTTGCCCGGGACGGATAAAGCGATGCAGTCCTCCCAAAGCGGTGATAATCCGCTCAATTGCCGAAAGCACCTCCGTAAAATTATAGGTGGCGCATTTTGACAGGACAACGGGTGTGGGCATAAACGTGCTTTCGTATAATATGAATTAAGCCGCCGGCGGTTGAAGTCACAATCGCGCCGGACGGGCAAACGACTGGTAAAAACAGGTCCCCGTCAGAACCACCAGCAGGGAAATGCCGATAATCAGAAGTTTTTTGCCCTGCGGTATCAGTTTTGCGACAAATACCGCGAGCGGTCCCGGCTTGTTGGCGCCGGCGACACAGGCCGGCAAAATGGCGCGGATATGGGGGTTGCGCAAAACGAGGGCGAGTTGCTCCGGGTTGGGAAAAGGAATCTCGTAAAGCGGTTTGTTGGCAAGGTCGGCGAGATTGTTCGATCCAAGGAAGGAACGAACGTTTTTTTCGCATTGTTTGAACTGCTGTTTGTAATTCACCGCTTCGGCGCGATACGTGTTGTCTGATATTTTCCAGAGGCCATAGCCCGCATTGCCCAGCCAGACGAAAAAGATAACCATCAGGCCTTTGCGCAGGCAGGGCATTGCCGTCTGCTTGTGCATAAGCAGTAATAATGCCAGGAAGTTGATGGGCCATGACAAGCATAAAAAAACCGTATGACGCGATGTTATTCCGCTTCCGCGTGAGAAAGCCAGGGCGGCCCCCTGCAACACAACCCATAACCCGAAGCCCATGATAAATTCCACGGCGCGTTGTTCGTCAATCCGGCGAAAAATGTATGCGCCAAACAACAGCAAACTTGGCAACCAGATAATAAACGCCGACCACAAAAAATCGGAATTCGGCCAGGCCAGGTTCCGGCCGAAGCAAACCAAAAATGTGCGTATGTCAGCCGGCCGCAGTGCCGCGTGCTCGGGAACGCTTATCATGAGCAGAATTCCGGCAATGAAGATGACGAGCAATATGGTCGTTGCGATCAGATTTGCATCCAGCCGGCTTGTCCCGACGGAGCCTCCGGCGAATTGTCCGCCACAGCGCGCTGAGCGACAGCGGCAGTCCGGCCCCGTCCGCATCACGATGCGCAGGAAAATGATCATTAACACGGATGCGGCGGCGCAAAATCCTGAACCCAGGGTGACGAGACTGAAAAGTGCGCACAGCAAACCCAGGAGCCATTTTCCGGAAAACAATCTGGCGCCGAGCAGAAACCAGATGGCTGACAGCGCAAGCATAATCAGCACTTCCTTGCCCGTGACACCGAGCAGGGTGTCTGCCCAGGAGAATGGCAGGGAAAAAACAAGCGTGTTAAACAGGCATATTGCCGCAATATTTTTTTTACCGAGCAAGATCCACGCACAAGCGCTTAAAATAACACCGATGCCGGCGGTTATAAGCGCGTTCAGCGTCATGCTGAGACGGGCGTCCCAGGTTTGGCCGTTCAGGACAAACAACAGCAGGGATAAAACACGATTGATGAAAATGCGGTGCTCGGAATGGCCCGCAAACAGGTCTTTCAGCGCCAGGTTTTTTTCCATGAACGGAATGTAAAGCGACCATCCTTCCGTTACCCATTGATCCCACCATGGCAATGCGGAACCATTAAAAAAATCAATCAGCCAAAGTTTTGAGCTGAAAATGGTCAGGAAAACGGCGGCGAACCAGAAAAAAGCCGTTGCCTTGCCGCCGGTTTGTTTGCCGGCTATTTTTCCATCAGGATTCATGAAAATATTGCATGTGTGTTGGCCGTTGATCGTCCCTGCCCTGTAATTATTTGTTGCCCGGCGGGATTGTTGCGGCAACGCTTGTCAAATCCGGGCACTAATGCAAAAATTTGACGCCGTGTCAACGTTTCAATCCGCGTCGTTACACGCGGATTGCCTTTCTGATGGCAAGCGCTCAATTCGGTAAATGTGCTTGCCGGCGTGGGAATAAATCTTTTTCAGCTTCGACGCGCAATTAAGCGATGCAACTTGGTTGTCTAAGCAAAGCAGGTAATCCGCGTTCAGGGCGGCAAACCGCGGATTGTCCGGGTGCAGGCGGACGGTGACGCTGTCAGCATAAACAAGGTGGATATTAAAGTCGTCCGGAACGGGCGGCGCCTCAAAGACAACATGGGCATAGCGGTTATAAACCGGACGGGCTTGGCCTTCCGGGTCCAGTTTGTGCCACAATTCAAGCTGGGCATAAGCATGCGCGCCGTTCAGCGCGTGCGACCCGATCATGCGAAATAAATTCGGCAGTGCCGCATCACCATAAGCAATCCAAACCGGCTGATGGCCTTGCTTTTTAGATTCTTGATCCAGTGTCCGGATTTTTTGGGAGAGCGGATTCTCCTGAATGAAGGTCATGCCGCCGCGGGACAGGGGATTAACGTGCCAGGTGGTCATAATGGAGGCAAGCATGATGGCCGGGAGGACCAGGCGCGGCGCCAGGTAGAGCAGGGGGGCCAGCGCCATCGCCAAAAGACCGCCAATCAAGGCCGTGTTTAGGGGATAATTCGGAAAGTGTCCGGACAACTTGGTTCCTAACGCCACGTGAAATACAATCCAGAGCGCGCCGATGATCCATGGTGTAACATGATCCTTGCGGGATGCTGGAATCAAACGTTGCCGGCGGGCAACATAAACTGACAATAAAAAAATGTCCGCGATCCCCAGCCCGATCAGCGTCCGGAAGGGCGGCGCGCGGTTCATAAGCGTCCAGCGCGCTAAAAATTCCGGAAACCCGATCAGGTTCCAGATCAACAGGAAAACAATATAACCCGAAATGCCGAGCGCCAGGCCGTCGGGCAATTTGCGGGTGCGCCACCAGTCCCGCAATAGGGCGGCAAACACCAGCGGGAAAACCAGAAAAAAAGCGGCGCCTTCACACGGATTGAAATCGTGCCAGGTCGGCGGTGGTTGAATACTGAGGACATTGCCCCGGAAAAGATGCCAGATTGTTTGATCGCCGCCGGCTGAAAAACGCCGGCCGGGATAATCACTGTCCCGAATTATGGAAATCGTTTCCCAGTTGCTTGCAACCATGTACGCGCCCAGGCCGAGAACACCAAGAATGGCCAACAGGGCGCAAACCCAGCGGATCCCGGCGGGCCGATCAATAATATCGCGCCGTGGCGCTTCCCGGCTGTTTGTAAGGCCGGTTTCAGGGATCCTGGCCGCCATCTCATCCCCGGTGGCGCGCGGGTCTTGTTTTGTCAGCGCCATCCCGGTAAAAGCAAAGACGATAAAATAAAACAGGGTCGTCAGGTATGGCAGGTAATTGGCGGTCAATAGAAACGCCGTCCCGAACCAGGCCAGCATCACGGTGGACAACAGGAGCGGAAAGGTTGACAGGGCCGTCCTTAGGCGCATCAAGGAAAGGAGCGTGCCGCAGGCGAAAATTACCGTTGGCGTGCAGTTGAGCGCCCAGGCTTGAAAAAACGGCGAGCAAAGCAGTGCCGTGGCGCCGCACACGGACGTTAATTCGTCATTGCCCGTCAACCGGCGCAGAGCCAGCCACGCGGCGATCCAGGTGCCGAACACATAAAACCACCACTGGAATGCCATGCCGATGTCGCTGGAAATAAAATAACCCCAAACCTGGGGGCGGAATAACACCATCAAATTGCGCACCGGCGCCGCGCCGGTGATCAGCATGTTGTAATGCCCGTCGCCGATCAGCCGATTTTCAGCGGCAAAGGGCGGTTGGTCAGTGCGCTGGGCCAGCATGTGCGGCAACATCACGATCCAATCGTCCGTCCGGTAACGATTGATCTTGTTGAAAAACACTTCGCGGTGCGGTGAGCCGTCAATGACGGAATGCCATGCGGCGAAGGAAAACCCATGCATCCGGGCGCCCGTCAGGATGCCTCCCAACAAAATCAGGCCGGTAATGATGGCGATCGGTAAAATCCCCCTGGATTTGATACGCGATGCATTCATTGGCTTGCTGTGACTACTCACATAGTCGAGGCTACAGCGGTTTTCCGCCAGAGGCGGATCCGCTTGAGATGGACGCCCCAGATGTTACGGCAACATGCGCTTTGTTCCTGGTTTTTCTAACAACCTAACCTACAGCCTATCTACCTTCCGTGAGCTGTTACGCGTTCGGGTTCTTTTTTAAGAAATACTGCATAAACTCGATCGGGAACGGGAAAAGAATGGTGGAATTCTTCTCGGTGGCAATTTCCGTCAGTGTCTGCAGGTAGCGCAATTGCACGGCCACCGGCTGGACGGCCATGATGTCGGCGGCATCCTTTAATTTCGCGGAAGCCTGGAATTCACCATCGGCATGAATGACCTTGGAGCGGCGCTCACGTTCGGCCTCGGCCTGTTTGGCAATGGCGCGCTTCATGTTTTCGGGTAAATCCACGTCCTTGACTTCGACCGCGCTGACCTTGATGCCCCAGGGGTCCGTGCGCTCGTCAATGATCTTCTGCAACATCCGGTTGATTTTTTCACGGTTGGACAACAAGTCATCCAATTCGTGCTCGCCCAGGACGGAGCGCAGGGTCGTCTGCCCCATTTGGGAGGTGGCATAGAGATAATCCTCCACGGCAATGATGGCCTTGGATGGTTCTAAAACCTGAAAATACATCACCGCATTCACTTTAAGCGACACGTTGTCCTTGGTCACCACTTCCTGCGGCGGCACGTCCAGGGCCACCGTGCGCAACGAGACCTTGACCATTTTTTCGAACATTGGAATCAACAGGATCAGCCCCGGCCCGCGCACGCCGACCATCCGGCCCAGGCGGAAGACCACCCCGCGCTCGTATTCCTTCAGGATTTTAATCGTGTTGACGGCGAGAAATAAAACTATCACGATAACCGCAATTAGTCCCGGACCCATAATGTAACCCTCCATTAATTAGAAGTCAGAGATCAGAGATCAGCGGTCAGAATAATTCTGATGGCTGGTCTCCGTTTTTGACTTCGGTTTACTTGCGTGAACCTATTTCCCTTTTTTTGTGCTTTTCCTGTGCGTTTCTGTCTGACCTCTGACCTCTTTCCCTCACACCGGCTCCACCTTCAGCGTCATCTGCCGGACCTCAACCACGCGCACACGGTCGCCTGCCGCGATGTCCATGTCGGCCACGGCATTCCAATGTGCGCCGGCCACAAAGGCCGTGCCGCCGTCCCGGTTGATCGCCGTGCGGGCATCACCTTCCTGGCTTATCAGTCCCTCGATGCCCGAGACCGGACGTCGGATCATGGCTTTCAGCGACAACCAGATGCCGATCGCAAAAAAAGCGCCGGTGACCAGCACAACCGGAATGATGACCTGTAACGATACCCGCATGGCGGGATCGGGATTTTGATTGAACAGCATGAGCGATCCCATGAACATGGCCACTAATCCTCCAACGGTCAACACCCCGTATGTCGGAGTCATAATATCCGCGATAATCAGGACAATTGCCAGCACAATTAATAAAATTCCGGCGTAATTTACCGATAAGGTCTGGAACGCAAAAAAAGCCAGGATCAGCGCAATGGCGCCCACCACGCCCGGAAAAATCGCGCCGGGATTCGACAACTCGAAATACAGGCCCAGCACGCCGAGCATCAAGAGAATATATGCCAGATTGGGATTGGCGATTGTATTTAATAGTTTGTCGCGCCAGTTCATTTCGAACCGCGTCAGCATGGCGCCCTTGGTTTTTAATGTCACGGTGGTTTCGTTGAGCTTGACGGTGCGGCCATCCAGCATGGTCATCAATTGCTCCGTGCTCGGCGCCACCAGGTCTATCACTTTGCGCGCCAGGGCTTCGGTTTCCGAGAGCGATACGCTTTCCTTGACGGCCGAATTAGCCCAGTTAATGTTGCGCCCGCGCTTTTCGGCGATGGAGCGGATATAAGCCGCCGCGTCGTTAGCCGCCTTGGCCGCCATGTTGGTGTCCGTCTGCAAGGATTGTCCGATAGCCACAGGATGCGCGGCCCCAATGGCTGTGCCGGGTGACATGACAGCCACGTGCGCGGCCATGGTAATAAAGGCGCCCGCCGAGGCCGCGCGCGAACCGGGGGGCGCCACAAAGACCACCACCGGTAATTTGGCCGACATGATGTGCTTGATGATGGCGCGCATGGAATCGTCCAGGCCGCCCGGGGTGTCCAGTTCAAACACCACGCACTCGACCTGTTGCTTTTCCGCGCGGTCAATGGCCGCGATCATGAACTTGGCCGTGATGGGGCCGATGGCGCCATCCACCTTCGCGACCAGCACCTCCGCGCTGACGGCGACTGCCTGCAGGCCAAGGGTCAGCAGAACACTGCATAAAAATTGCCGCAGGATCATAATATTCACCCGTGAATTGTGCAACAACGTGAGACCGAATTTGAATTAGGCCCGGCAGTTGCCGGGCAACTTTTAACTGTAGCCGCGATCGCCGGTCGCGGATCCGGGGTCAACGCCCCCGGCTACAACCTCGGATAGCGCTGGGCGAACTTTGAAATTCCTATACATCAAGTTGCCGCGGCTCATGCGATTAGTTTGAGCCGTTAACCGCGCTTTAGTTTCCCAGCGATAATATAAAGCAACGGTTGCGGGTTGTCAAACCAAGACCGGCCAACGCTTCAGAATTCTTTGGTGCTGGAAAGCCCGACTTTTTAAATTTAATTCGGTGATTATATCAGGGCGGAATACTGGCGAGAAGTAAAATGAGCGAATAAATTGAATAAGCGGTGGGTTGGATTCAACAAGGTTGCCGACTG
>JBDRJR010000155.1:0-11950 GCA_043814705.1 Verrucomicrobiota bacterium
GACCGTGGACTGTTGGTCCAAACAAGCATAATGCGTATGGGCCAAACCGGAACTGTAAATTTGGTAATTGTCTAAAATATCACGCTTTTTCCGTTTGTTTTCCTACAGTCAACGGTCCACAGCCTTCAGCCCAAGCATCCCGTGGGATGCTAATGATTAACTTTTAGAAAGGGCGGGGCCAACCGCGGGAATTGCTGCCCGTGATCAGCCTGACTTATTCATGAACGATCATAAATAAGTCACCCCGTGGGCTTCGACTACGGCCTGCGGACAGGCCTCCGCTCAGGGCTAACCTTGAGCAAGGTGCGAAGTGCCGCGTCGAAACCTGAAAGAAAACAATATGCTTTCTTTCAGGTGATTATGAATAAAAACCAAGTTTTTATGAATAGATCAGGTCAGGAGCGTGTGCGCGAATGGCGGTCGCTCTTGCATTTCCACAGAAACAAGAAAGCGAGCGTCGCGATAATGGCCAGTCCCGTGACGATCCAGAAATAAAAGGGACTGCGCTCGTCGAGCGGAATCTCCACGTTAATGGAAAAAATGGCGAATACCAGCGTCGGCACCATGAGGCCGATCATAATGATGTTCAGGGTCTTCATCAGCACGTTAATGTTATTGTTGACGATGGATGCCCTTGCGTCCATCATGCTGGCCAGGATGCTGGAATAAATTTCAGCCTGGCGCGCGCACTGCTTGCTTTCGATGGTGACGTCGTCAAGCAATTCCAGGTTTTCCGGGGTCATGCCGAACTTGGCGGCGCTGTTCTTGATTTTTTCAATCAGCATCGAATTGCTGTTGATGGCCGCCAGGTAATAGACCAGACTTTTTTCCAGGGTGAACAGATTGAGCAGATACTTGTTTTCCATGGCGGTGTTGATTTTCTGCTCCAGCGAGTCGGTGATCATGTTGATCACTTTCAAGTGCTCCATGAAATGATACATCGTGCGCCCGATCAGCCGCAGGGTCACATCCAAAAGCGAGGTGACCCGCGCAAAGAGTTTGCCCGTGAAAAGCTGGATATCGTCGGTCAACAGCACGATCAGGCGGTCCTTGAATAAAAACACCCCCATGGAAGCGACCTTGAACAGGAAATGGTCCTTGGAAGAGTAGTTTTTCGGACGCTTGAAAATCATGGCTACATGATCCGGCTCAAACTCAAGCCGCGAGATTTCATCGGGATCGAGGGTGGAATTGAGCGTGTGTTCGTCGAGCTTGTAATTCTCCAACAGGTGCTTTTTTTCAGCTTCGTCCGGGTTGATATAAACAATAATTTGACCCTGCTGGCCTTCCTCGGCTTCGACGACTTTGGCGTCAACAATCTGGTAGCGTTTGACCATGCGATTATCCTTTTTCAGGGTGAATTCGGATCTATGCTAACACCTGCTGGATAAAGATCAAGATTTTTACTGTGTGGACCATCCCGCCAAATCCCGCCAATCACTCCACATTCAATTCCGCCAGAAATTTGGCGATTGTTGCATTGCGCGCCTGCTCGTCGGCGCGCAGTTTTTCCAGGTCCACGTTCAGCTGGTCAAGGTCCTTTTCCTGTTGAACCAATTTGCGTTCCCACATGGAATAGCTTTCTGAGTTTTTAGCAACGGTTTGCATGTTGGCGCGGATGCGTTTCTGCTCCTCTGCGATGGAACCGACCCGCTGTTCCTTCTGCTGGCGCTCCTGGCGGACGGCCGACAACATCGCCTGCATGCCCGCCAGTTCTTTCAGCGCCTGGCGCAGTTTGTCGGAAATATTTTTCTGGCTGATAAAAAATTGGACCTGGTCGCTCTGGATATTGGCTAACATTATGATTTCCGGTTCCAGGCGCTGTTCGCGGAAGGGGATGTCCCGGCTTTTACCGCCGTCAAGCGTCAGGCGGAAGCGGTAGGCGTCGCGGGTTTTTTCAATGCCCTTGGCCGGTTCTACCAGCTCCCAATCGTGCCGCAAAGGATGTTCAATCAAATACCGGCGCGTTTGGGCGCGCTTGTTCTTGAGCGTATAGACGGAAGTATCCACGAACTTGCGCTGGAGCGTCAGCGTGCCGCGCACGATTTTCATGGACACGATTTCATCCGGCTCGCTTTTACGGTCCAGCCTGGCTTCTCCGGCTAAATCTACCGCGTAGGCGAGCAGGCGTTTTGCGTCGCGCGGAGTGTTGGGCAGGCGCGCCTCGCCGGCATACGTGCCGTCGTCAAAAACGGTGACCGGTCCCTGCATCAGGAAAAGACCGGAAGTGTTTTCCAGTTCCACGCCGTTCAGCGGGTTTTTGGGATCAACCTGGGCATTGTAAATGGAAAGCTTTTCGCCCTTGATCGGCTGGTTGACGATTGCAATCATGGCTGATTGCCGGCGCGGCAGGCTCAGGGGTTCTTTTACCGCGTATTCGAACAACTCGCCTGCTTCGCGCACCGCGGCCATCGTTTCCACGCCGCCCATGGCGGCCATGTTGATCTGCGGCCGGGGCGGCGCGGCCATGGTGGCGCCCGATACCGGCATCTTGCGTTTGGCACTCCTGTATTTGGCCGCCGAGTCGGATTTCTTTTCGACGGCGCCGCCAATTTCAGCGGTTATAGCGTCAATTGAGCCCTCGTCAAATTCGCTTTCATATTCCGGTGGCGCTTTGAGGTCATCCAGGTCCGGACGGATCACCGGCCGGCGCAAATAAATCGGATCATACAGGTTTTGAATAAACGAGAGCGGCCGCCCGGAAACGAGCGTTAAAGTAACGCTGTTCCAGTCATCGTCGGTCATGTTCTCAATGTGGGCCCAACCCTGGAGGAACGGAGTATCTTTGGCGTCGAGCACTAAGCGATAGCTGGTTTTCCAGATTGGCGCTTCCAGCATATAGCCCGCGCGCACCAGCCGGCGTTCTTCACCGCGAAAAGTCAATCGCACCGTCTTCTTGCCCTGGTCGTGACTGCCTGCCAGCACCTTGAGTGCGGCATCCAGGTCGGACTGAATAATCGGATCGAGCACTTCAATTTCCTGAACGGCGTCAAGCGCCAGAGTGCGGATGTTCTTATCGCTCATCAGGTTGATGTATTTTTCCACGAATGTTTCCTTGTCAACGTGCCGCTTGCGAATTTCCACGCCGATGATCATGCCGGTCCAGTCGCTGGAAGTCGCCTTGACGCGCACGGCAACACCGCGCAGACGGTTGAGCAGGTTGCCCAGGTCGGGATTATCGGCCAAATCCACGCTGAACGACTTTAGCGTGCGGTCCACCGGATCGCGTGATTCATAGGTGGCGGTGGTGATGTGACCGCCGCCTTCATCAATCAGGACCAGGGACTTGATCAAATCGTTGATCTGGTCGGTCTTGAACGCCAACTCGGTTGTGGTTGTCCCGGATATTTCACCCGCGCGCTCAAAATACGCGACGCCGCTGGTGAACATGACCACCTGTTTCAAGGGCAGGTCCGTTTTAGTTGCCCATGCGCCGGGCGCGCCGGTGATGATCATTGCGGTCAATACGGCGCCGATTGCAGGCATAACCTTCTTCATAATGCCTCCCGATGTAATAGAATTTTGCAGACGATAATCCGTAAACAACATGCTTATCCTTTCGGGTTGTTCCGTCAATATTTTTTTTGCAGATTTTACTTGCGTTACAATGGTTTTTGTATTATAACGACGCCCAATAAATGCAATGAACCGGATGGGGTGGTTGCGGTTACTACAGAAGGAGGATGTGAATCAATGAAATTAATCCGTCAGTTTGCAGGATGCGGCGCGGTCATACTGACAATCGTTTTGAGCGGCTGGGCGGCGGAGCCGAAGGCAGAAGACAGACAATCACGACCTCTCGGAGAGTCGGGAACAGAAGGCGGCGCGCAACCCAACGCACCGGTTATGCTTGCGCCGAACACCGGTGGTCCGGTCAACACCGGTGGTCCAGTCAATATCGGTGGCACTAACACTGCGGGCAGGCCATCCCCGTTCTCGGCCGAGATCGGCGCGGATTTCATGAAGAAGGTCATGGAGACGAGCGCCAGGATTGAAGGGGCCAAGCGCCAAATTGCCGAACGACAGGCACAACTCTATGCAACTGACCCGGAAATTAAATCTTTACGTGCGCGCATGATCGAGAGTCAAAAAGAAATCAACCTGATTTTAGACGCGGATCAGGATTTGGCCGAGTTGAAAATGAATCGTGATATTCTCTGGTCCACCATGCCTGTCTTGCCGAAAGGGCAGAATCCGGCTTTGATGCCGCGTATGCCGGCGGTTCGGCCATCACCGCCGGCCCGGTAAATTTGGCGGCCCATGCTTTTATCGGTTTTTTTCTGTTTTTCCCTTGCTTGAATAACGTGAAAAGGCTAAATTTACCCGTTAAACAACAAGAATGCCGGCATCAATATCATGTGATAAAATACTGATCGCATAAGTCCGATGAAAGTCTTGTGCATAAAAACGCGATTTATTGCGATGTGTGCCCCGTCCGTTTCGGCCAGCCATGGCATAGCGCTTCCTGCTGTGCCTGTCAGGTCCAGGCACGCGCACTGCAGGCGGGCAAGCCGACAATTCATCTGGAGTTTGGCGGCGGCCGCCATGGTTGTCTTGACCCAGGATGCGTTTACAGGGACCACGAATTCGATTCCGTATTCAGACGATTTTGAGAACTATACCAACGGCACGCCCCTGATTGACGGCACGAACGGCTGGTATGGTTCCTCAAATAGTATTATTGTGCAGACCACCACTATCCGCACCGGAACCAATGCCGCCATGATTGCATGGGACAGCACGCTTTCCAACCGGTTCACGCCGGCCAGCCCGACCAATATCTGGATTCAGATGGATATATTGCCCAGCCTGTTCGATGGGGTCGGCCATCCGGTGGTGAATACTAACATGGCGGCGATGTTCTACATCAACACCGATGGTTATTTTGTGGTGCATAATGGGCCCGCCGACCCCGGCCCTTCCAACTCGGCCAACTGGGTGGTTGTAGCGACCGCACCCCCTGTGGTGACAAACGTTCCGACCTGGGTGCGGATCAACATTTATGAAGATTTTGCGAACACAAACTGGGCGCTGTATGCGGATGGGACGCTGGTAACCAACAATATCGCGTTCATTAACCCGATTCTGACGAATTTTACATGGTTTGATATTTATAACGGCGCTACGACAAGTTACCTTGACAATGTTTCCGTAACGGCCATCGCTACCAATGAGGAAACGGAACTCCCGCTGTTGGTAATACCGCCCGCGCCTTCGGTATGGAATATATTTGCGGGAGAGACGCCGTCGGTACAGACGGCTAAAATATGCAATGTGTGGGAACAGGATATTGGTTTTGAAATAGAAGTTGATCAGGCGTGGATTTCAGTCGCGCCGATGAACAGTAACGCGGCGGCAGGGACTACGACCGACGTTGTGCTGACTTATGCGGATCTATCGGGGTGGCCGGCGGGCGCTGGTTCCAATGCGGTTTTAACCGTTGTGGCAACTAATGGAACCGACTATTGGAACACGCAAACGGTTGCCGTGGTAATTAATGTCATGGAATTGCAGGTGACGCCGCCAAGTCTGACGAATCCGGTCTGGGTGGGTCAGACCCCCACCAGCCAAACCATGCAGGTTATGAATGCCGGCGCAGGCAGTTTCACGTGGACAGCGAATATTACGAATCAGAATCTGGTGAGTTGTTCGCCGGCAAGCGGTGTTCTGGGAGCTTTCGAATCTTCTACCCTGACGCTGAACTATTCTAATACTACCGGCTGGGCGGCGGGAACGAGTAACACAACCATAACGATTGCATCGTCCGATAGCGGCGGCGCAACGGGAACTGTGGCGATTACGCTGATTGTTCAGGATATTGGTCCGGCTTTCCAGGTGACGCCGGGCGGTTTGACTAATTCGGTGTGGATCGGCGATACGCCGACAAGCCAGCAGTTTGAAGTGAGTAATACGGGGGCGGCGAGTTTGGCCTGGACGGTGTCGGTGACGAATAAAGAATGGGTGAATTGTTCGTCAACGAGCGGTGTCCTGAGTGCGGGAGCGTCCGACACCCTGACGCTGAACTATTCTAATACGGCCGGGTGGGCCGCAGGAGTAAGTAATACTACTTTAACTGTGGCAACGACAAATGGCGGCGGCGCAAGCGCGACGGTTCAAGTGAAGTTGAATGTGGTGCAGTTTGACCCCGGGGTTTTGAAAGTTGAACCGGCCACGCTGGTTAATACGGTGGGGGCGGGCGAGACGCCGGCCAGCCAGACTTTTGCGGTTATAAATACCGGCGCAGTGAGCTTGGCTTATACGGTGACGATCACGGGGGCATGGTTGAATTGTTCGTCGGCTTCAGGCGCGGTTGATCCAAATGGCACTAACACCCTGTCGCTGAGTTATGTCGGCACGGCAAGCTGGCCGGCGGGATCGGACAGCAATACGACCGTTTCGATTGTCTCCATAAATGGAACCGGGGCGACGGGTGACGTGGCGGTAACCCTGCGCGTATTAGGCGCGGGAATAACTAACATTATTCCATATACCGATGATTTTGAGGCCTATGCGGCTCAGATGGCGCTGGTAGGCGGCGTGAGCGGCTGGTATGGCTCGGCATCAAGCGTTTTGGTTCAGGACGAAATCAGGGCGAGCGGCACGAAGGCCGCCATGATTCCTTCGGAATGCACACTGTCAAATTCGTTTGTGGCTGGAACTCCGTTCAATGTGCGGCTTGCCATGGATTTGCGTATGGTCCGTTCCGATTGTGGCGCAACCAATTTCCCGGCCGTGAATACAAATGTCGCGGCCCTGTTCTACGTGAATACTAACGGGCATTTTGTTGTTTGCAACGGGTTGGGAACAACGTCAGCCTGGTGTGCGGTGTCCAATGCTGTTGGGTCAGGCGGTGAATTTGTAGTGACGAACGATACTTGGGTCAACATCGTCATCTATCTCAACTATCGTCACCGGAATTGGAAATTAAAAGCAAATAATATTCTTATTACCAATCATATCGGGTTCGTAACATCGCAAACCAACAGCTTTATAGGATTTAGCATCTATAATGGTTCGTCCAACAGTTATGTTGATAATGTATCGGCCTACTGGTGGGACCGGTTCAAGATCAACGGCGTGTTGGATCACCTGATTCGTTCCGTAGACGAGGTTGTCCCCGACAGAATTCTGGGCGTGTTGACTAATGATTTGCCCGCGCCATAAATGTGAGCGAACGATATGAACAGAAAACGTCAACTTGACATTTGGCGCCTGGGGCTTCTGGCGCTGGCGCTGGCCGGCTGGCCCTTCGACTCCGCTCAGGGCCGGCCGTCCAGCGTAAGCCGCGGCGCCAACCCTGAAAGCGCGACTACGGCGGCCAACTGGGATTGGCACACGATCGGAAGCGCAGGCGCATGGTCGTCGGGAACTACTTATATGGTCTTTAGTAGTTTTGGGGCTGGTTATCCGTTCGGCTTGACCGCCAACGCGCAATTTGCCAATTACAGCGGTTTCCTTTATCCGGCCGATCGGCCTTTTGGAACCAAGAATGATTTTGATGGTGACCGTAACGCCGATGTTGCCGTCTATAGCCAGGCGGACGGCGCCTGGGAAGTCTGGTTTTCGGGCAGTGATTATAGTTCGGTGCGTGTCAATGGTTGGGGTGGTATAAATTTTGTGCCGGTAGCGGCCGATTATGATGGCGACCTGAAAACAGATCCGGCAGTTTATAACACAGTCAGCGGGGATTGGTATCTCTTTATGTCGGGCAGTGGTTACACGCCGCCAGTCAGAGTTGAAGCTTTTGGCGGCGGGAACTGGCTGGCGGCGCCGGCCGATTATGACGGCGACCAGCGAACCGACCTGGGTATTTATGAGCCGGCCAGCGGTACATTGAAGGTCTCGCTTTCGCACAGCGGCTTTACCGGGGACTTTGCGAACAATCTGGGAGGCGCCAGGTTCGTGCCGGTGCCGGCCGATTATGATGGTGATCGCATTGATGATCCGGCCGTATTTGAGGCGCGCAAGGGCGTCTGGAATGTTTTGCTTTCAAAAATCGGATATGCTTCCGTCAGTGAGTCTGGATTGGGGGGGCTCGCTTTGGGTGCACCGGCTTACATGGCGCCGGTGGCCGATTACGATGGCGATGGCAATGCGGATCCGGCGGTGTATCAGGGGCAGTCGGGCAACTGGTATGTTTGGCTCTCGGACAGCGGCTATATTCGGGCAATGGCGGAAGGATGCGGTGATTCGACGTGGACGCCGGTTCCGGCCGATTATGACGGCGACGGCAAGGCCGATCTGGCCGTGTATCGGCAGGATACCGGCCACTGGATGTTTTGGCTGTCGTCATATGGATATACGCCGCGCATTGATGTGTCCGGCTGGGGCGGGCGCGCATTTGCGCCGGTGCAGGCGCATTAATCGGCCAATATGATTTTGTTTTAATCAATAACACAGGGAGATTATATTAATATGAAAAAAACATATTATCGCGCAATCATGCTCGGGGCGATTCTGCTCGCCACGGCGAGCGTCTTGACGGCGGAAACAACCGGACAGATCAACTACCAGGCCCGCCTGCTGGATGCTTACGGACGCCGTGTCAATGGCACGGTTGCATTGGGTTTTAAATTCTACGATGCCATTACAGCCGGCAATTTGCTGTGGTCGGAAACCCACGCGAGCGTGGCGGTTGCAGATGGCATTTATGCGATTAACCTGGGTTCCACGACGCCGATTCCCGCCAGTGTGTTCACACAGGACAGCATTTATCTGGAGCTGGAAATTGACGGCGAAATCATGAGCCCGCGCCAGTTGATCACTTCTGCCGGCCAGGCGCTGGTGGCCCGCACGGTCATGGGCGACGATATTTTTGTCAACCAGACCAACGGCAAGGTAGGCATAGGCACAATTACGCCGACGGAACAATTGGATGTGAATGGCACCATCAGGATCACCGGTTTCAAATTGCCTACCGGCGCCACGGATAAATATGTGCTCATGTCCGATGGCGACGGAACCGGGCAATGGCGGCCGGTAACAGCTGGTATTATGGAAACCGATCCGGTATTTAATGCATGGTCAGTCAGCACCTATACGCCTGCCACGGATGATTTATGGACGGCGATCGGCAGTCTCAATGTATCCACGGGTGCGTTGAATACTGCGGTCAATAGTTTGAATGCCTCCACGGGTGCGTTGAATACCGCGGTCAATAGTTTGAACGCCTCCACGGGCGCGTTGAATACTGCGGTCAATAGTTTGAATGCCTCCACGGGTGCATTGAATACTGCGGTCGGTCAGCGTATGTTTCGCGCCGGCGATATAATGACCGGGCCGTTGACCAATGAGTTTGCTTATTATGGCAATGGTATCGGCATTACCAACATTCCCGCGAGCGGTTTGATATTGACAAATTATGTTCAAAGATCCGGTGATTCCATGACGGGCGAGTTGACCATAAGTAATAATTTGGCTGTTTCCGGCAACGTGACCTGGCAGTCGGGCTTGCAAACAATCGCCGACAATGTCACCACGATTCAAGTTGTTCAAACATTCACGAAAATCGGCACGGCTGACGGCTCTGTTTGGGATTTTTCAGGTTGCACCATGCAAATTGCCCAGGGTGTTACCGGTCAGATACTCATCATCCAGGCCACCAATGGCTGGATCAGGTTGAATAACGGCAAGGGCGTGACGCTTGCCGGTGATGTTTCATTTTCCATGAGCACAAACGATACAATGCAACTGGTTTATGACGGTTCAACCTGGGTTGAGCTTCATCGAGTGGATAACAACGCAACGGCGCCTTAATTGGATTATTTAAAATAAGGAGCAGTGTGACAAATGAAACGATTAGTATTGCTTTTTATCGCTGTCTTAGCGGGAATCATTTATTTTGAAACGTCTGTTCTGGCCGTTGAAGATGGGCTGGGCACCAACGTGGTCCGTAATCTGCGCGTGAACGACGGCGGAACAATGACGCTGGGCGGCGTAGTGGTAACCAACTGGTTGACTGCACCGGTGGGCACTGGTGCAGTCAGTCTTGTGGATTATCTGGCTACCAATGCCGTTTTTGCCGGCGCGACGGGCGTGCTGGACTCGGCCACTGGTTCGCTGAATACGGCGGTCACCTTGTTGCAAGGCGCGACGGGTGTGCTGGACTCGGCCACTGGTTCGCTGGATTCGGCGGTCACCTTGTTGCAAGGCGCGACGGGCGTGCTGAACTCGGCGACGGGCACATTGAATACGGCTGTAAGCGGCCTGAATGCACGCACTAATGCCTGGAACAACGGTGTAATTATCAAAGCCGGATCTGGGGCGCTTACTGCCGGTAATCTGTATTATATGAACGGTGCCTCGGCCTGGGTAGCCGCCAATGCCTCGACCAACGACACCGCGCAGGGATTGATCGGTTTGGCGCTGGTCTCCGAGTCGGAGCCTTATGCCAACGGTTTGTTGTTGAACGGTCAGTTCACTAAAACCGATCATGGTCACACCGTGGGTGCGCCGATTTACCTTGCCGCCACCGCTGGCGGTATGACAAATATACCGCCTTCCGGAACTAATCAGATAGTGCGTATTGTCGGCTATGCGATTGACGCAAACACAATTATGTTTAATCCCGACCGGACCTATATTGAAATTCTCGGGGAATAATCAAGTTAAGAAATACAGATGCAAAAACATATTCTTTCCGTTATCGACGGAATCCGCGACAGACGAAATTCCACGTTTCCGTGAATCATAAAACCTTAAACTTGAGTCATATATGCATTGCAATTTAATTTCCTGGTCTGTTAAACGGGTTATGCTCCGGACAATGATCGGTTCTGCGGTAATCCCAAGGCCGAGCTTGGGCTTGGTGCCGGCGGTCGTCCGTTCCGGCAATGCCGGATCATCTGCCGTCTGCTTTACGGTGGCCTTGAGTTTGGCGCTGTTTTCTGCGGCGTTTGCGCAGGAAACGGATATGACGGTAAAGCCTGCATCTGCCGCCCCTGTGCCGGTTTCAACTAACTTGTCTGAACATGGCGTTCCGGCGCCGGACGTAGTCCCTGCTGTGAAGGCCGGAACCGCCTTGGTGAAGGCTGATAAAGTCAGAAATGGCTGGTGGATTTCCGATATGATTGCCCGGAGCCGGAGTGATCAGCCGATCTTTTTCGGAATGCGCCTTGCGAATGCGCCTCAGGCGGCGCTTGCGGAAACATATAGCCAATTCCTCACCGCAGGTGAAACCTTGGCCGTCCGGCTATGGGGATGCAATGATTTACCTAAGGAATTCAAAGGTCGTGTGCAAGTGGCGCTTAAACAAGGTGATAAACAATTTGCGCGCGAGGATAAAAATGTGCGATTAGCGCCGGAAACAGTGAAACGTCTTGCCAAATGTAGTTTTAATACCGATGATTTGGATGCTGGCCGGTATGCGCTGGAAACTTCGCTGTTTAATGATGCCGGCGAACTGGTTCAACAGCAAGTGACAACGATAACAATCAGTGTAACCCATAAACAGGAATTGGCTCGCCGTAATGCCGCGGCCGCGGCGGCGGAACAAGCCAGGAAGGAAGCTGAATTAAAGGCCAGGGCGGAGGCCAAGAAGGCGGCCCTGGCGGCGGAGGCGGCGCGCAAGGCGGATTTGAAAGCCAAGGCGGAGGCCGAGAAGAAAGCGGCGGCGGAATTGGCGCGTCGTTCCGCCTTGGAGAAACAGGAAGCCAAAGCCCGTGCCGAAGCGGAAGAGCAGGCCAGGAAGGAAGCTGAATTGAAGGCCAGGGCGGAGGCCAAGAAGGCGGCCATGGCGGCGGACCTGTCCCGCCGTAGCGCCTTGGCGGAGGCGGAGGCGGCGCGCAAGGCGGATTTGAAAGCCAAGGCGGAGGCCGAGAAGAAAGCGGCGGCGGAATTAGCGCGTCGTTCCGCCTTGGAGAAACAGGAAGCCAAAGCCCGTGCCGAAGCGGAAGAGCAGGCCAGGAAGGAAGCTGAATTGAAGGCCAGGGCGGAGGCCAAGAAGGCGGCC
>JBDRJR010000156.1:0-5790 GCA_043814705.1 Verrucomicrobiota bacterium
CTCCTTCTCCAATACAAGCCGTTGCTTGAAATCAGATTTTGCCTTTGGCAAAACCTGATTTCAAGCAATCTCTTCTCCGTGTTTCCGTGCCTCCGTGGTGAATTCCCGCGGATCTTACCCATAGATTCCGCGGAAGACCCAAAAAAATTACTGCTTGAACCGGAAGTGCGAATCGTGTAAGAACGATTTGTTTATTAACCGAAGCGAGTGGGAGGATCATAATGTCAGTTAAAATCAGATGCCGAAAGACCGGCGCCAATAACGACCCGTGTTTCCGGATTGTGGCCACCGACAGCCGCTCTCCGCGCGATGGAAAGTACCTGGAAATCCTGGGATGGTACGACCCCAAAAAAACCAAAGCAAACTTCAATCTCAAACTGGAACGCATTGCGGCTTGGAAAAGCAAAGGCGCCATTCTTTCGGAAACGGTCCGCAGTCTGGTTAAAAAAGCCAAAACAGTTCCCATGGCCGCGACTACCCCCAAGAAAGACGCTGAACCCGTAAGCGCGGCCACGGCTTAACCGCATGAAAGCGTTTATCGAACATACCCTGCAGGCATTAGTTAATCATCCCGAGCAAATCGTCGTGGCTGAAATCCTTGGCCGCCAAACGATTATCCTGGAAATACGCTGTCATCCCGAAGACATGGGCCGCATTATCGGCAAGAACGGCAAGACCATCAGTGCCCTCCGGGTTCTGCTGGCCAGCTTGGCCGCCAAGCAGAAACGCAGAGCCGTCCTCGAAGTCGCCGAGTAAAGCGCTTGGCGGCAATCTTCCGCGGCATTCTTAAAACATGGAGGGTGATTCCAATGGGGGACTTGCTCCGCATTGACATCATCACGATCTTTCCCCGCATGGCACGGGGCTTTCTTGATGAAAGCATCATGAAGCGCGCGGCCCAGCAGGCCGCCGTTGCCTTCCGGGTCATCAACCTGCGTGATTTTACCGGCGATCGCCATCAAACCGTGGACGACCGCCCCTATGGCGGCGGACCGGGTATGATCATGAAAGCGGAGCCGTTCTTCAAGGCCGTGGAATCGGCGCGCACGCCCGGCGCGCGGGTTATTCTCATGTCGCCCCAGGGGCGCCCTTTCCGCCAGGGCCTGGCCGCCGAACTCGCTCTTGAGCGGCACCTTGTCTTTCTCTGCGGCCATTACGAAGGCGTGGATGAACGCGTCAGCCTGGGCCTGGCAACGGATGAGATTTCGATTGGCGACTACATCCTGACCAACGGCACGCTGGCCGCCACGGTGGTGATTGACGCCGTTGTGCGGCTCCTGCCGAACGTGCTGGGCGCCGCGGACGCCACGGTGGATGAATCGTTCAACGACGACCGGCTGGAATACCCGCAATACACGCGTCCGGAAATCTTCCGGGACCTGCGCGTGCCGGACATCCTGCTGACCGGCGACCATGCCGCCATCGCGGCCTGGCGCAAGGAGCAGTCCCGGCAACGGACGGGCATGCGCCGCCCGGACCTGTTGAAAAAGGCTTGACGGCGCGCCGCGGATGACTACAATTGCCCTTATTTGCAAAGGGACGGGAAAAAACGTAGTACCTGATTTGTCAGGTACTGTGATAAAAAACAAGAAAATGTTAAAACAAGAGGGGATTCACCACGGAGGACACGGAGGCACGGAGCGTGATCCGTCTCCTTGATCTCCTTCCATCTCCACACAGAGTGTTGCGTGCATCCCGATACCCGCCTTGCGGCGTGATCGGGATGCACGCAACGATTGGTCGGAAGAGAATACGCGAGGGGAAGTCTCTCTGTGCCTCCGTGTCTCTGTGGTGAGGTTTGTTTTGTTTGGGTTGCGGGCGAAAGCCCGCATTAGGTAAAGCCGCAAACCGCAACGGCGGCCCGGGCGGCCAATGGGTCAACGCGTTTGACATCTGGGATAAACTATGAGCGCAACCATACTGAAGACACTTGACACGGAAAATCGGAAAAAAACACCGCTGACTTCCTTTGCAGTGGGAGACAGCATCAAAGTACTGGTAAAAATCAAGGAAGGCGACAAGGATCGTGTGCAGGCATTTTCCGGCACTGTGATTGCCCGCAAGGGTTCCGGCGCCACCGAAACCTTTACCGTTCGCCGCATTTCGTTTGGCGAGGGCGTGGAGCGCATTTTTCCGGTGCATTCCCCGAGCATTGCCGGCATTGAAGTGGAGGCCATCGGTAAAAAGCAACGGGCAAAATTATATTATCTGCGGGAACGATCCGGCAGGACGGCCCGCATGGCAACGCAAAATTCATAGAGCCAGCGCGGAGGCGGCATGGGGGAAACCGCAGGTTTGCTTCAATTTGAACGCCAGGCCTGGGAGCGTGGATTTAAGCGCGTAGCCGGTGTGGATGAAGCCGGGCGGGGTCCCTTGGCTGGGCCGGTTGTGGCGGCCGCCGTTATTTTTTCAAAAGCCTTCATCGAGCGTGAGGAACATTGCCTTTTTGACGCGCTGACTGATTCCAAAAAGCTTACGGCAAACCAGCGCGATTATTTTTTCGAACTGCTGATCAATTCCCCGGAGGTGGCAATCGGCATCGGTTTCGGGGATGTGCCGGAAATTGATGAAATCAACATTTTGTGTGCCACACATCAGAGCATGAACCGCGCCTTGCATCACCTGGCGGCGCTTCCCGAGTACGCGCTGGTTGACGGTCTGCCGGTTCCCAACCTGCCTTGCCCTTCATTGGCCATTATCAAGGGCGATATGCGCAGTCTTTCGATTGCCGCCGCCAGCGTCATTGCCAAGGTCACGCGCGACAGATGGATGACCGATCTCGATCACCGTCATCCCGAATACGGGTTTGGGCGGCACAAAGGCTATGGCACCGCCGCCCATATCCAGGCCCTGTTGAAATACGGCGCCATTGCCCAGCATCGTCGTTCCTTCCGGCCGGTGCGCGATATTGAGGCCATCCGGGGCCGCATGCATCACGCCGGCAAGCCGGTCAATGCTCTTGAAAATTCACCAACGATGGGATGCTAATGATAACCAACGCGGGCTTACGCCCCCAACCCAATTAAATTTTTAACCACGAAACACACGAACTACACAAAAAAATCGGCAAACAAATCTTGCATTTATTTTGGAAAACCAAACAGGATCAGATCCTCTCCATTTTGTGTGTTTCGCGTGTTTTGTGGTTAATTTTCTTGTTTTTCATAGCGGTTTCTGATGTTTGAGGTACTAATCACTGAGTTTTACAATGCGTGTTCGCGATACATCCGATGTAATGGCCAGCTGTGCGGCGATTGCCGGCGATGCGCTGGCCGTGTTTCTCGGCTTTCTGCTGGCCACCTGGTTCCGGTTTGACAGCGGGCTGATTCCACTCTTTCACGACCAGCCGCCCGTCCATCTTTACGGCATGTATGCCCAGGGTGCGCTCGTTGGCGCGTTTATATTCCTGCTGATTTTCCAGTCCCTGGGCCTTTACGTTCGCCCGCAGATCGGCACGTTCGGCGACAAGATTCCCCGCCTCGTGCATGGCGTCCTGCTGGGGCTGCTGGTTGCCGTGGCGCTGGCTTTCGTCCTGCGGACCGATCCGCCCTTTTCGCGTATGACCGTGCTCGTTGCGATGGTGACCGTGCTTTTGATGGTATTACTGGAGCGCTACGCGCTTTTTCGCTGGGAATTGCATCTGGCCCGCCACCGATGCGTGGTCAATCGGGTGGCCATTGTGGGCGCCGATGCCATTGCGGCGCGTTTGAAGAAAGCCCTGCAACAGGAGCCGCGCCTGGGTGCGCAGGTGGTGGCCTTTTTCCAGACCCGCGCCGGCGCGGCACACCCGGATATTCCCCGCGCGCTGATCAAAGGAACGCTTGACGACGCGCGGGCTTTCATTGAATCCAACCAGGCGGACCAGGTGATCCTCACCGATACCACGCTTGACCATGCCCGCACGGTCGAATTAATCCTTTTATGCGAACAGGCGCTGGTCACGTTCACGCTTGTGCCGGACCTGCTCTATGTGATGACCGGCCGCGTGGATATGCAGACCATCGCCGAAATTCCCCTGCTGGGCGTCAGCCGCTGGCCGTTGGATAATTTCTGGAACCGGCTGATCAAACGGGCGGAGGACTTGCTGAGCGCCCTATGCGGGCTGATTCTGGCGTCGCCCCTCCTGCTGGTGTTTGCGGTCATGATCAAGCGTGATTCGCCTGGTCCCGTTTTTTACCGGCAGGAGCGCTGTGGCGAAAGCGGCCGGCCATTCCGGCTGATCAAGTTTCGCACCATGGTTCCGGATGCGGAGGCCGGGACCGGCCCCGTCTGGACGGTGGAAAATGATCCGCGCCGCACGCGCATCGGCGCCTTCCTGCGCCGGCACAACTTAGACGAACTGCCCCAGCTCTGGAATGTATTGAAGGGTGAAATGAGCTTAGTCGGACCGCGTCCGGAACGCCCCTGTTTTGTCGAACAGTTCAAGGAAGAGATCAGCCGTTATATGTGGCGGCACGCTTCCAAGCCGGGTCTGACCGGCTGGGCGCAGGTCAGCGGTTTGCGCGGGAACACGGACATTCGGGAACGCATCAAGTACGATCTCTATTACTTAGAAAACTGGTCGCTGGCCTTCGATTTCAAGATTCTGGTCAAAACATTATTCAGCCGCAAAAACGCGTATTAGACGGAATTTATGATTTATGATTGCTGATTGCTGATTTCAGATGGGACAGAGGGCGGCACGCCGTTAGCCTTGAATGTCTCCTCGTGACATCAATCGTTTCTGCAATCATCAATCCGCGATCAACAATCCGCAATTCTTTGGAACATGCATTCAATCTGGACAGGCTGGTGGTATAACCCGACATTCTGGGCGATTTTTTGCGGCTGGATGCTGGCGCAGATCACAAAAATGATCTGTTTTTTCGTGCGGGCGCGGAAAATTGATTTCGGTTTTCTGGTCAGCACGGGCGGCATGCCCAGCGCCCATTCCTCACTGGCGGCGGCGCTTTGCACCTCGGTTGCCATTCGTATAGGCACGGCCGATCCCCTGTTTGCCGTTACCATGGCATTTGCCGCCATCGTTATGTTCGATGCCCAAAGCGTGCGCCGGGCCGCCGGCCAGCAGGCCCGTGTTTTAAACAAGATGCTTGACGAACTGTTCAGAACGCACCGGTTTTCCCACGAGCACCTGGCTGAACTGCTGGGACATACCGAAACGGAAGTGTTTCTTGGCATGCTGATGGGCGTCCTGGTCGCCCTTCTGGTGCATGCCATGGCTATGGTTGTTTAAGGAATGGCGCCTGATTTTCAGGCTTCGTTTGCCGGCGGATGAGGAAAATTGCCCGGTTCATCCGCCTGTATCTTACCGTGCCGACAATGCCGGTAATAATACCGATTGGCAGGCATGCAATTCCCATGAACCAAAACCAGCCTCCCTGCGCAAAATGAATGATGGACACACCCGCGATCAGCAGGGCCACCCCGGAGCGCAGGTATGCTAACAGAGTCCTTTCATTTGCCAGGATTGTCCGGTCAATGGCCAGTTCATCCCGTAAAATCAGGTCGTTGCCGTCGAATTTTTTATAAGGCGAATTATGCATGGCGGTTGTGTTGTTATTGCACTAATTAATGAAATGATAAGCCTTCATTGCGGATAGTCAATCATGAACCGGCAAACATCTTTTTTATCGGCTGGTAATGCGTTAGTACCTCAACCATCAGAAACCGTTAAGAAAAACAAGAAAATACTAAAACCGATTAACCACGAAATACACGGAACACACGAAATGGATAAAAATTAGATTCTGTTTTTCATTACCCAAAAATAACTTTCGTGTCGTTTAGTGT
>JBDRJR010000157.1:0-13836 GCA_043814705.1 Verrucomicrobiota bacterium
CTCCTTCTCCAATACAAGCCGTTGCTTGAAATCAGATTTTGCCTTTGGCAAAACCTGATTTCAAGCAATCTCTTCTCCGTGTTTCCGTGCCTCCGTGGTGAATTCCCGCGGATCTTACCCATAGATTCCGCGGAAGACCCACAAAAAAGCGGCACGTGATCACTCAATATCATACTCACCGAAAATTGGTTTGTGCGGCACATTCTGCACATCCAGGACAATAACCTGGAGGAGCAGTTGGACGCCAAGAATAATTGGGAGCACGGCCAGCATCACGGTTCCCGTTGACGCAACCTGACGGGTAAGGGCTGACTGAATCCAATGCATAAGACCAAATATCGCGCCAAAGAGAAAAAAAACCATTCCGCCAATGAAAAAAACCGACCCGATGCTGAAATCACGCACAAAATATTGGACCCATATACGCCGCAACAGGCCTTTGATAAGTTTTCCCGGAAAACTCATAATGGTTCGTCTTTTGGAGAGATAGCTGATTTCATTACCGTATCGGCTTGGAATAAACACGTCGCGCACAACCGCCCGCATTAAGCCCAACTCCAGCAATATGCTGGTTTCAAAAAAATAACGCTTATCCAGCCGCGCAACACACAAGCGCCGGGCAAGCGCCGCTTTAATGGCGGTATATCCGTTAGTGGGATCAAAAACGTTCCAATATCCTGAAGCTAATTTAGCCAGAAACGAAAGCGCGATATTCCCAATGAGCCTGAGAATGGGCATGGTTTTTAATTGCTCCGTATGCAAAAAACGATTCCCCTTGGTGTAATCCGCCTCACCCGCCACAAGGGGGGCAATCAACTGCGGCAAATAAGCAACATCCATCTGCCCGTCACTGTCCATTTTCACGATGATTTCAGCCTTGAGCTGACATGCCAGCTGATATCCGCTTAATACCGCGCCACCAATGCCCTGATTGAACGAATGGCACACGACATGGATACGGCGGTCTATTTTGGCCATGTTTGCTGCCAGCTCGGCCGTATTATCACCACCGCCGTCTTCAACCACCACAATCGAATCCACCCAAGACGGTATTCCGCGAATGACTTCCGCAATGGATGCGGCCGCGCGATAAGCCGGAATGACCACGGCAATTTTAGGCATATCTGATTGAAATTCCTGTTTCACTTCATTGCCTTCGCTTTAAATTGCCACCCATTAAGCATTAAAAGTTTGTGCCGGTCGGAGCACAGAAGCATAGTATTCGATAACTTTGTTTTTGTCTATAAGTCATAAATATACAGAGCGACGTCCCGCCCTCTAACAATCTTGGCCGCATTGGTAATATTTTGATGTGTGAGCAACATGAATCTTTTCCCGTGACTGTGTTGATCCGATAAACAAATGGTCAAATCTTTATATACCGGGACCATGGGAAGGTTTATCAGTATCTTATAATACTCCCAATATTTGCAATACCCCCTGCTATTCTTCCAAGACATGTCAACAATTAATTCCATGTTTGGATTTGAGGCACGTTCGGATAACACTTCCTTTGTAATTCCATGGGCGTCGTAAAAACTGAAGATATTAGGCCCCAGCTTGTTCCCCCCCAGATAATCCAGAATATATAAAACCGGAATTGATATAGTCATCATTATTAAAAACAAATTAATAAAATATTGTTTATATCTAAAAAGAACAAACAACATGGAAACAAATATCGCGCCGCCAAAACCGTAAAGCACACCATATACAGCCCAAAGATGCGTTTGGCTCAGAGCGAAACAGGATGCATGTTTGGTTAAAGGCGGCGCAATAATGACACCCATCGCTGTAATTATTAACGCGATTACCAGGTCTTTTCCGGCAAAAAGACGAACATATTTCAAAAGCATAACAATAAACAAGAAAAGATAGGGATCATATAATCTTTCACATGCCAAGCCATAACTGTCGCCTGCTGTAATAAGCGGAACAAGCGCAAAGGTGCCCGCCAAAAAAAAACAAAGAAAAAAAGCTAAACGATCTTCACGGAGAATTTTTGCGTTTCTAATAAAGATGGACAATAACAGCGGGACGGCAACCGTTCCGGTTCCAATCAGAATCCAGGAAAACGAATAGGCGGTCCGATCAAACCAGTAGGTCGGCTTGAATATAAAATGACTTAACAGAGGCCCGGACAGCATATAAGAAACATAGCCTCCAAAAATATCGCCCTGGCTTTTTGGCAGCATTGATCGCAAGTAAATATTATACGCGACAATTATCAAGGCCGACGTTGCGATCACAATTATTGATCGCCTGATTAATTTCCCGGAATTTTCGGCCATATTATTGCGTCTTATATTAATTAACCTGACAATCACCGCCGCCGCAAACCAGGGAAACACAAGATTGCCCACGGCCCTGGTTAAAGGGATGGCCGAAAAAAGAAATATAAATGCTAATAAATCAAACTTACCTTTCAGATATTTATCATCAGCCAAAAACCATGCGAACCAAACAAGCAGAGGACAATACAAGGGTTCGGAAGAAATATAAATGACATAACACAGCGAGCACCAGTTAGTTAACAGCAATATTGCGCTCACGAACGACTGCTTGGCCGACAACCGCGCGTAATGTTTGAGCAGATAAAACATCGGGATAAAAGCGGATGAGTAAACGAGAATATTAACAATCTTAATGGCCTCAAAAATAGCGGCTTGTTCACGAAAAAAATAAGCAACCGAAATCAACATCGGATATAATGGCGGGACAATTATAATACTCACATAATCCCTATGAAAAAGGGAATGGTTAAACGCAATCCGTTTCGCCATGTCAGTATATATCCAGGTATCACCATATAATGCGCGCAGTCCATTCCCTGTAAGAACGACGTATAAGCAACATGCGCAACATACAAGAATATAACCGGCCAACAGGCGGATACATTCATTTTTTCCGATAGACGACAGGGCGCATCGCACGCGGCCGCGGCTTTGCCGCAATAAAACTGTTTTTATTCTGGTTGCGTTCATAAATACGGCTTTTCCATAAATTTTACGGGCATTTACTAATAAGCCCATTTTACAAACAAAAATAATCCGCACCGCACGGGATTGGCTGGACCAAACGCGGCACAGGTAAAATAATACTGGTGCTATCGTTTATTAGCCAAATGGTTTTTCAGCATCAGCCCATACATCCATACAATACGCCGCGGCAAATTTTCCATCTTTGTCCGCGGAACCCCCAGCAGAGCGCGCAGTCCTTGAATCCATATCCCGGGACCACGTTTTAATTTTTCAAGAATGAATGTCCGGACCATTACCCCGCGCCGCCGGCCCAACTCCGCCCACCCCGTCCGCCCTTTTGGACTAAAACTCACCAGCGCCTTATGCAAATCAAAATCAATTTTTCCTTCCCGGGCCAGCCGGCTACCAGGCAACGGCGCAACAATAAACACGCCAATCTCATCCACGCCGGCGCGAACCATGTGCCGAATGTAATCGCATGAAAGACGATGTGCTTCGATATCTTCCGCGGGATGTCCAACCAACAGACACGCCTGAGTATAAATGCCATGCCGCCGGCAGGCGCGAATCAGGTTTAAACCATGCGCATAATCAAAAGATTTTCCCATGGCTTTCAAAACCGCCGGGCTTCCCGATTCCGGGCTGATGGAAATATATCGGCATCCGGCCTTTGCATAAAGCGGAATGTCAGCAACGCGAATTGTCTCCGCCTTCGTTCCGCTCACAAAATAGAAATACACGCCGGCGTTCCGCGCGATCAGCAAACGGCATATCTCCAGCCAGCGCACGTTATCCACCGTGGGGTTCAAATCCTCAACCTGAAAATTCCTGACGCCAAACCGGTCCCTTAACACTATCATCTCGCCAACCACTTCTTCGGGTGAACGCCCGCGCCAGACAGATTGGTTCATTTCCGGTGAGACACAAAAATCACAGGGAAACGGACAACCGCGTGAGGTCAGAATCGGTAAATATTTTCTGGTTTTCGGACCATGGGAATAAGGCAATTTCCAGTAATTCCGCAATGGAAACAGATCCCACCCCGGCACGGGATAACTGGGATGTCGGTTAATGACCCTCTGAACCGCATGATGGGACGGGGTTGCCGGCGTCAAAATATTAGGAGGCACCGGAACGGAATCAGGGCGCTCCAGATATGAGCGGATTTCGTTCCAATTCCAATAGACTTCGCCGCACAGCAGGATATTCACGCCATGTCGGAAAAATTCATCGGCCTTTTCTACGACGGAATAGGATGTTACCGCCTGTGAATTTTCCAGCACCGCAATAACGGCATTGCACCGGATGCGGCGGATATTGGCCGCAATTGAAAGCAATTCGCCATGCGACATGTAAGATAGCGCATAAATTATGAATATATCAGCCTGGCAAACCGCGGGAGACGGCGCATAAGCGTCAAAAGCTTTTCCCTGGAGATAATGATCGCCGCGATCTTCCAGCGTGAAGGGGGCATTGCCGAGCAAATCAATGACGGCGGGAGTTTGCCCATCCTGCCTTAAAAACGCGGCCAGCACCGCTAATTCCAAAGGCCAATACAAAACTCCGGACCCAAAAAAATCGCCTTTCTGGATCGCAAGCCGGGGTGATATCAGAGTAATTTTCATCAGTCAACAACAACGTAGTTATAAAAATTTTTCCGGCAATCCGGCCAACCATCGTCCTTCCCGTCATGATTCAGGATATATTTTGCCGTGGAAAACCCAATGTCCATGCTGTCGGCCATGCCCGTATAACTGAAACCGCCCTGCCGGCCGACGGAATATAAATTTGAAATTCGGTCCAGCGCATCCAAGGCCATATTCAGATGATCGCGATAACCAATCGCATAAACCGGATAGGCCGATGCAACGCGCCGCGTGAAATACTCGAGCACGCCGCCTTCCAGCAGTCCGGCTTCCCTGAATTGTGGTTCCATGCGCGCAATCACTTCCCGATCCGGCGCCTTCCAGAGCGGATCGTTATCGTCGCATGTGATTTCTGCGCACAGAACAGTCCGGCCCTGCGGCACCATGGCAAGATTGAACGCCTTCTGTTCAAAAACACGATTAAACCGATAGCGGCCTTCGGGAAAAAACAGCCAGTTGTCATCCATTAGCCGATCTTTTCCAAGCGCCATATACAGAAGAATAAGTTTGCGGGTCTTGAGCTGGCGACAGGCCTCGCGTTCGCCAGCGCTGATTGCCGCGCCCAGTAAATCCATGAGACATGCCAAAGGAATGGTATTAATCACCACGTCGGATGGATTCAGCAGATCCTCCGCGCCGTCCGCATAGATTATTTTTCCAATCTGACCGCCTTTTACCACCTCGCATCGCCGCGCAACCGTCTCCAAGCTGATTTCACCTTGATTGGACCTGATGCAATTCGCCATTCGTTCGCTGATTTCCACAACGCCACCTTGCGGATAATAAAATTTTTCCGCGCTGATTACCGGAGACTGCCCCCGCCTTCCAAAAATTATTTGCCGGATCATTTCCATCAGGCTTGGCGAGGCAATCCGCGATGCCGCCAACTCTTTTGACAACTCCCGCGGATTCCCCCATATTTTCCGGGCATATGGCCCCAAGACTAGATCATAAATCGTGCGTCCATAGCGGGCCACTACCCAATCTTCGTAGGATTCTTCGCTGGTTGATCGCAGACAACGGCTCAACAGCGAGACGGCATAACTCGCCGCACATCGTGCCCCCGTTATCAAGCCGAGCGCAGAAAAGACATCCGCAATGCCAAGCGGGTAATTTAAATATTTGCCGCGGAGACGAAGCCGGCTTTTTTTTGTGATTTCCAGCAATGGTCTGTCGTCAAACAGCCCGCGGATTTCCTCCATCACGGGGTCCAGAACTGTGAATATTTTGTGCGGGCCGTAATCCAGGCAATAATCCTTATGGCGGAATGTGGATGCCATTCCACCGATATACGGCAAGGATTCAATGATTTTCACGCGGTAACCGGCTTCGGACAATTTCCAGCCTGCGCTTAATCCGGTAATCCCCGCCCCAAATATGATTGCTTTTTTCATAATGAGTGTTTAAACCTTCGCGGATAAATTATCCGCCCGATTTTCGGGCAATGACATTCGTCTGGGCGGCATAATAGGGAATCTGCCAATGGCCAATCTTCATCAGGCGAATCGTCTTCAGTCCCGCTTGTGACAAAGGCCGGCAGTAAAGTCCCGCCATTTTGGATAGGTGTTCCAAATCAAGACTTTGAAAATGCGGCCGAAAAGCCAACGGGGTAAACCCGGCCCGGATCAACATGCGATCCATGATAGCTTTGGTAAAATAATACAGATGCACCGAAAGAAAAAACCACCATTTGCTTCCGGCGACTCTTGCCAGCCAGCTGCCAGCATCCGGAAAATTAATGACGATAATGCCGCCGTCCTTCAAAATGCGCCGTGACTCCTTAAGTTCAGCCAAAGGATCGGAGGTATGTTCAAGTACATCCCACATGGTTATAACATCAAAAAAATTATTCGGAAATTTTGCGTCGCACAATACGCCGGGCTTTATATTGACCCCAAACCGACGGTTACCCCACTCCGCCATCCAACAACTTGGTTCTACGCCGTATGGCTCCCATCCCTTATCCTTAGCCACTTTCAGAAAAAAACCGCCGGCGGCGCCAACATCCAATATTTTCCCCGGCCCCTGCACATAACGCTCAACCAGGCGAAAAGCACGGGAAAAAGTCTGCCGCCGACCCTGTTCTTGGGAAACATACAACTCATCCACAGCATCGCCGTATGCTTCAAGAACACATTCCTTTTTCACCCGCGGATTAACATACATTAGGCCACAGTGCCGGCACTTGACAATCTGCTGGACACCCCGGATTCCACCGGATGCAGAAAATACAGTCCGCGGATCAAACTGTGAGTTGGTCGGACTGATTAGGACCTGGCAATCGTCCTGTCCACACAGATTGCAAGGCACCTGCTCAAATAAATCGGGGATAGCCATTGATTCCCTTCATTGTATGCGCGTTTGTCTGCTTTTTAACGACCAAATCCGCATTTGCCGGAGAAGGCTCCCGGCCGCTTTAATATACGCGATCAACACGGATGGATTTCTGACAAAAACCAGAATACGCAGAAGCTGGGAAAAATCGCAGTAATAGCGCCGATACGCCCATGCCGTTAAACGAAGAATATCGTTTTTTGACAGAACCGTCTGGCGCGGCTCATAAGGCAAATCCGGCCCGACCGAACACCAATGATCCCAATTCGTGGCCGGCGTGTCATAATCCTTGAAATATTTATGGAATATGGCCGTGCCTGGAAACGGGATCAGCATATTAAATCCCGCCATGGCAGACTTTAATTTCCTGGCAAAGGCAACAGTGGCGATGACGGTTTCCTCGGTGTCACCCTCGTTCCCAATGATAAATGAATTGAAATACCTAATACGGTGCTTGCGCAGCAAACGACAGCATTGCTCGGCCATTTCCAAGGTAGTTCCCTTCTTCATAAGATCACTGATTCGCTGATCACCGGTTTCAATACCCAACAATACATAAACACAGCCGGCCAGTTTCATCTTGCGGATCAAACCCTCATCCCTAAGCGTATTTACACGCCCAAAAATAAACCAACTGACCTTCAGTCGCTTTGCAAGTAAAAGGTCGCAAATTTTAGATACGCGCAACGAATTGGCCGTGAAACAATCATCCACGATATGAAAATGACGTATCCCGTATGTCTTAACCAGGAATTCCATTTCCGTAACAAAGTATTCAGGACTATGCGCGCGGAATTTCCTGCCTAAACACAGGTTGGCGCAAAATGTGCACTGCGAAGGACAGCCGCGGCTTGAAAGAATCGTCGCGCTTTTTTTGCCCCGCTGAAAATGAGGATTCAGCTGATACAAATTAATATCCACCAGATCACGAGCCGGGTACGGTAAGGCATCCAGATCGGCAATCAGTTCAGGTCGAGGATTCTCACGGTATTGGCCGCCTTCAATAAACGCGGCGCCCGGAATTTTAGCAAAATCAACATCGCCACGAGCATCAAAACCATTGGCCAGAGCAAGCATGGGAATTTCACCCTCCCCCATGATTACCGCATCAATTGACGGCGTGCCGAGTAAAGTTGAGCGCGGCAAAGCATTGACATGCGGACCGCCCATAATGACCCGACAGCCCAACTGCTGTTTAACGTCCATGCCAATCTGGCGGGCCAGCATGAAATTCGAGGTCACGGAGGTAATTCCGACAACATCAGGACAAAATTCATCCAATTGCTGGAACATAATTTTCAACGGCATCCCAGACGGTTCCGGGTCAAACAGGCGCACTTCATGACCCGCCTGCCGCAAATAAGACGCTATATAGCCCAATCCCAGTGGAAAAGAACAATAATTGCCCGCACTAATCTTTCCATAAACATACAACGAAGGGGGATTAATAAGGGCAATTTTCATAAAATTAACCAGGGCAAGAAGGAAGCGATTCTCGGATATCATTGCTTTCTAATTGACGACGGCAGAACAAGTTGCCTGCATGCGCTTGCTCCACGCTATGCACATGCCCGGTATAATGGCCGGATGGTCTAAGCCCGGCTGGCGCTCAAGCAACGATCGCTCACCGTCATCCGTTTCCATGATGCCCAAGCCCGCACCAGTTTAACAATTCCGGCATACTGTCCGCAAAATCATCCGCAATGTTTATTTGCCGCTTTTTGCCCGCCAGATAAATAATTTGCGCGCCCCAGCGCGGGATCCGCCGGGCAACGGCATGCGACAAGGCACTGTTTTCAAATGGAAAAATATAAGAGCCTTCCTGACGTATCGTTTCAAAGCCATGGACGTGTAAAACATTCCCGAACAGGCGATTGGTAAAATCACGGTAATGCGCGCAACGGTAGCGGGCGGCATACATCGGCGTCAAATCGAGAATGAACTGCATGATAAAGGATATCGGCTGGTTAACATTAGGAATGGAAATGACCAGATGCCCGTCAGGCTTGAGTACCCGGTTAATTTCATTCATGACATGGTCAGTATGCAGGACATGTTCGATAACATCATTTGCCAGGACCAGATCATACTGCCCGTCCGGCAACGGCAGAGGATTGTTGTCAAAATCACAGACGACCGTTTCAATGCCGGCTTGACGAACGCGTTGAAGCAAGGAAACGGCGATATCGACGCCGGTCCGATGCATCGTCGTCGGCAACGACCGCAAGATCAGGCCGTTGGCGCATCCGATATCAAGCACATGCGCGGAAGGTGACAGGCGCCCGAGAACCCCCGTGCGCCGCAGGAAGGAAATGACACATTTCAGACGCGCGTCCAGCGCGTCATCGGCAAAACTACGTCCGTTGTCGTAAAATTTATTTTGATCGGTTTGCATCGGCAAAACTTTCGATATGCTGGTGAATATGCCGGTAGGTCCGTTCCAGCCCATCCCGCAAGGAAACCCGCGCCGACCAGCCGTTCAATAATTTTGCGGCCAGCGCACAATCGGCCGCTTGGCCCCAGATTGACGTAGTCGCCGCTTCGTCAAACTCAATTGGAATGTTCTTCCCGGAAAGGCCAATGATTTGCTCCGCTATTTGCCGTATGGTGACACGGCCTTCCGCGGCCAGGTTGAAAGGCCCCACCATCTTCCGGCTATCGATAGTTACAACACTTTGCAAAATACCCTCAACAACATCATCAATGAAAACATAGGAGCGCGTTTCCCGACCGGTTCCCCAAATGCGGAAAGGCGCTTGCCTGGGCCATATGATGGCACGGTGACAAAAGACCGGAATGACCGACCCGGTTTCCAAGGCAATATCCTGGTTGTAGCCATAAGCGCCCATAATGCGCGCAATGGCCACCTTCATCCAGGGACATTCCGCCGCCAGATTCAACAACGTGATTTCACCGATGCGTTTTCCCCATCCGTATGTCAGCACGGGATCCGCAGGATCAGCGTCTTCTTCCCGCAAAGGCAAGGCCTCGGGACTTTGTTGTAAGCGGCGCGGGTAGACATGGGCGCTACTGGCGTAAAAAATATATGGGGTTTTTAAGGCAACGGCGGCGGCAAAAACATTCTGATCAATCAACAGGTTGTTATTCAGAACACTGCCGGCCTTGTCCAGATAGACCTTGATGCCGCCCACCTGCGCGGCCAGATGCAAGACCACCTCGGCGCCATTCAGGCTGTCACGCGCGGCATCTGGGCGGCGCAAATCAACCGGCAGGAACTCGACCTGGTCCTTGATTCCCACAATATTTTCGAGCCGCCCGCGCTCTAAATTATCCGCGATGCGGACACGCGCGCCACGTCGGACCAACACTTTGGCGAGGTTGGAGCCGATAAATCCTGCACCGCCGGTTATTGTCACAGGCCGCCCTGTCCACATATTCATTGAGTCGCCTTCCCGAAATCAGTCAGTAAGGTCCTGAGCGCCGCCACCCAGGCACTAGTGATGCAACGCGGGTTCAATCGCGTCCGCGCCGTTATTAAAGCGGCGTCCGCCAGCCGGCGCCGCAACGGCTCGTCATCCAACAGCCGGACGAGCTGACGCCGGAATTCATCTCCGTCCGCGGGATTGAATAACAGTCCGTTTTCGCCTTCATGAATGAGCTCGGCAACACCTTTCAGTCGCGCGGCCAAAATTGGGCTTCCACAGGCCAGACTATGCAATAGATTTGCCGTCACCTGGAAATGATCCGAGACACGTCCTGCGCGCATGACTACGGACACATCGGCGGCATTGAGCAATATATTCAATTGCGCAACGGTCGGAAGCCAGCCAAGCAGACGAACCTGTTCTTGAATATGCAGTATTTTTGCCTTTGCCTCAAGCTTATTGCGCATCGGTCCATCACCGACAAATTCAATCCGCAGGCGAGGGCGTTCATGCAAAAGCGGCGCAATGAAATCCAGCAGTCGGTCCAATGCCTTGTTGGGCACAAGCAAGCCATGGTGCAGGATCACCTGCTCATTGTTATGATAACCGGCGGATTGACGGGCGTTATAACGATCTGTGCGCCGGAAGCTGGTGTCTTCACACGCTTCCGGCACCACGAAAATACGATCATCCGACAGGCCCTGCCTGACGGCATATTCCTTGAATGCCTGGGTATGCGTAATCAAACCGCGCAAACGTTGCCAGACCCAAACATCAATACGCAACAAAACCCGCTTGAGCTTCCCCGCAATGCCATGATCAGGCAAATAGACATCCCAGAACATATCCGCCGCGCTAATTGCCGTCGGGCAACCGGAAACCCACGCCAATAATAGCGGCAACCAGGGAAGTGTTTCTTCAATGTAGATCAAATCGGCCTTGTGCCGCCGGGCCCACCACGCCGCGCGCAGGGAAATGAAATACCACCACAGGGTCTTGGCCCATTTGTCGGTTTCGCAATCGCGTCGAAAACGCACCGGCAATTCATGCACGCATACGCCGGCTTGATCGGCCAGCCAATGGCGGGTTTGACCTTTTCCGCAAAAGTGATGGACTTCCACCGTGCGGCCGAGATCCGCCAGAACATGCGGATATGTATTGGCCATGGCCTCGTGGTCTTGCAATGCATAGCGGAAAAGAGAAACGAGTATGGGTTTGGGCCGGGCCGCAATCCGTTTCATTTACGCGCCTCATCCTGGTGGGCACGATACCAGGCAACCGTCCGGCACAAGCCTTCCCGCAGGGTTGTCTGGGCCTCCCATTTCAGCAGTCGTCGCGCCTTGGATGTGTCGAAGCGGCGATGCAATTGACCATCGGGCCGGGATCGGTTCCACACAATTTTCCCGGAATAGCCGGTGATGGTTTTCAGCATTGCGACGACCTTACGCACGGCAATCTCTTCCCCGCCACTGAGGTTGATGACTTCGGCGCAATTAATTCGTTCGGCCGCACGCAACAAACCCTTCGCGGCGTCACCGACATAAACGAAGTCACGCGCCGCCCGGCCTGATCCCCAGACCTCGACTGCGGGCGCTTTAAGTTGGGCGGCTTCGACAAACTTGCGCACCAGGGCTGGGATCACATGAGCATCCAATAGATTGAAATTATCATAAGGGCCGTAAATATTGCCGGGAATGCAAATGACCGCGATGAATCCATATTGCCGGAAATAGGCATCCGACTGGATGGCCAACATGCGCTTGGCCAACGAGTAAGGCGCGCTTTCCTTTTGCGGGAAACCCGACCATAAATCAGCTTCCCGAAGCGGTTTGGGAGCAAACTCTGGATAACCACAACCCGCCCCAGCGGCAACAAACCGCTTCACGCCGCTTTTCCACGCATAATGCATCATTAACGTGCCGATCATGAGATTCTGGTAGAAGAATTCCGCGGGCCGTTCACGATTGGGCAATATGCCGCCCACCAAGCCTGCAAGATGGATCACCACATCAGGTTCATATTGATTGAAAAGCCGCCGCACATCGGTTTCGCGTGTCAAATCGTAGTCACGATGTTTTGGGATAATAATCGCTTTGGCGTGCATGGAGCGAAGCTGTTGACACACATGCGTTCCGAGGAATCCGGTTCCACCAGTTACCAGCACACTTTTATCCCGCCAGAATGAATTCATAATTGCTCCTGTTCCTGGAAAATAATTTGCGAGCCATTTAAATCGATCTCGAATGGAACTCGAAGAAAACGCGCCAACGCCGATTCCACGGCCAACTGCTTTTCCGGTTCGACAAACAACAGCATGAATCCGCCGCCGCCGGCGCCGCACAGTTTTCCGCCTAAAGCGCCGGCATCGCGGGCTGTTTTATAAATATCGTCAATCAGCGCGCTGGAAATCCGACTGCTCAGCGAGCGTTTTAATCTCCAACTTTCATGAAGCAAAGCGCCAAAAGTCCTCAAATCACAGGTCGAATCTCGAAGAATATTAATGGCCGCATCCACCATTGCCATCATTTCGCGCATTTCCTTTTCCTTGCCGGGCATGTTGTTCAACTGTTCAACAACCACTTCCGATGCAAATCGTGAAAAACCGGTAAAATAGAGCATTAAATGCCGTGTAAACGCTGAAAGACGATCCGGCGGCAACATCAACGGGGTTGTTTTTATTTCACCATGCGGCGGAAAATCCAGCCGGTTAAGCCCGCCGATGGCCGCTGTTACCTGGTCTTGGGATCCCACCCGTTCTTTGCATAACTCCCGTTCAACACGTATGGCCTCCAGCGCCAGTTGCATGGGCGGCACGTCTTGCCCCAGAAGCCGATGCAACGAATGCAATAAACCAACCGCAAAAGCCGAACTGGTGCCAAGGCCGGTTTGCTTGGGCAGATCACTATCGTGGTGAATTTCCAATCCCTTATTGATATTGAGAAACTGCAGGCAGGCGCGCACCGCCGGATGACGGATTTCTTCCACCGTCGAAGCTGTTTCAAGCTGAGAATACGCAATCCGGAACCGATGCGCAAAGAAAGGGGGCAAACAACGGCAGGAAATGTAACAGTAACGGTTGATGGCCGCGGCGACAACGGCGCCGCCATGGTGTTCATACCAAGCCGGATAGTCAGTGCCACCACCGAAAAAACTGATCCGAAATGGCGTGCGACTAATGATCATAATCATTCCCCGCAATTTTTCATTCAGCAGTCATGCCGATGCGTGCAGTCTTCATTTGCTTGCCCGGAAAAAGATTAAAAAAACGATCGGTCCGGGGTGTAATCATGGCAAACTCATGGGCGGAAAGGTTTCGGCTGTTTTTGCAATTATACATTTGAATAATTGTCACTGGCGTCCCACAGGGACGCCGAGGACTGTGGACTTTTCCGCCTGAGGCGGATCCGCCTACGGCGGAAGACCGTGGACTGTTGGTCCGAACAAGCATAATGCGTATGGGCAAAACCGGAACTGTAAATTTGGTAATTG